>DASXCC010000162.1:0-3293 GCA_036491415.1 Terriglobales bacterium
GCCAAAAAGCACGTCGCGATAATCATGGACGGTAGCGACTTGCACTCCGGCATCGCTCAAGAGCGTATCTGAATATCCGCGGGCCGCTCCCCAAAGAGGATCGAATACTACGCGCAATCCAGCTTTCTTGATGGCCGCGAAATCTACGATCTCGTTCAAGCGTTTCAGGTAACTCGATCGCGGTTCAAGTGCAGTACTCGGCGCACTTTTTCCCTCAGGCTGTTTCGGATCAGCATCATAGGCCGCAATGGCTGCTTCAATTTGTTTGGTGGCTTCGGGAAGCGCCGGAGCACCGTCGGGGGTAGAGAATTTGATCCCGTTGTATTCGGGCGGATTGTGAGAAGCCGTAAAGTTGATGGCACCGTCGGCTTGCTCATGAGTGACAGCGTAGGAAATCGCCGGCGTTGGTGCGGCCTCGGCAATCACCAGCGGAGCGACGCCGTGCGCGGAGAGAATCTCCGCGGCCATGGAACAGAAAGTCTCGCCCAGAAATCGCGGATCACGCCCAACAATTACTTTGGCCCCTGAAGGTTTTTGCGAAGCGACATAGCGGGCAATGCCGCTCACTGCCCGCTTGACGTTCACAAAAGTAAATTCTTCCGCAACAATCGCCCGCCATCCCGAGGTTCCGAACTTAATTTGTGTCGCCATTATTTTTTCCTAGCCTCACAGTGCTAATCTTGGATGCAAAATCAGATACATCGATAAAACCAAAAGGCTGATTTTATATGACAGACATGAGAATCGTCCTGACGACCGCGGGATCACAAAGCGAAGCTCGGCGCATTGCTGAGATTCTGGTGGAGCGAAAGCTGGCTGCCTGCGTGAATATTGTTTCGCGCGTGCAGTCGATTTACCGCTGGGAAGGAAAGATCCAGGAAGCCGAAGAATGGCTGTTGATTATCAAGTCGATGAAAGATTCTTTTGAAAAACTGCGTGACGCAATCAAGGAGTTGCATCCCTATGAATTGCCGGAATGCCTGTCTCTGCCGGTGGAAGAAGGCAGCGAAGAATATTTGAACTGGGTCAAGGAATCGATGACGAAGTAGCCGTTTAAATTGCCGCCAGCGCCAGGTCTAAATCCTCGAGAATGTCGTCTACGTCTTCGATCCCAACCGAAATTCTCACCAGACCATCCGTAATGCCAATCTTCTTTCGCCCTTTTTCCCCTAAGGCCGCGTGAGTCATAGTCGCGGGATGCGAAATGAGCGTCTCCACTCCACCCAACGATTCTCCCAGCGAACAGATTTTTACCCGCGTGAGCATCTTGTTGGCGTTGCTAAGAGAGCCGGTTTCAAAGGTGATCATGGAACCGAAGCCCGTCATCTGCTGGCAAGCCAGGTTGTATTGCGGGTGATCGGAGAGACCGGGATAGAAAACTTTTTTTATTTTTTTATGCCCCTTTAAGAAGTCGGCAACAATTCTGCCGTTGTGGTCGTGCTGTTCCATGCGGACGCCCAGAGTTTTAACGCCACGCATCACAAGCCAGCATTCAAACGGAGACAGGATCGCCCCTACGGCCTTCTGGACAAACGCCAATTTCGTCGCTTGGTCGTCTGTTGTGCAAACGACAACTCCGCCCAGGCCGTCACTGTGCCCATTCAAAAACTTTGTGGTGGAATGCACCACCATGTCCGCGCCCAGCGCGATCGGCTGCTGGAAATATGGCGACATGAAAGTGTTATCGACAACCAGCTCAACTTTTTTCTTTTTGCAAATGCCACCGACGGCTGCAATGTCCGTCAGCGCCATTAAAGGATTCGTCGGCGTTTCGATGTAAACCATGCGCGTGTTTTTGCGAATGGCTTTTTCGATGTTATCTGCATTTGCGGAATCCACGTAGGTGAACTCCAGGCCAAAATTCGTCAGCACCTGATTGAAGAGCCGAGGCACGCCTCCGTAGAGGTTGTCACCGCAAACAATGTGATCGCCGGATTTGTACAAAGTGCAAATGGCATTAATCGCCGCCATGCCACTGGCGAAAACCTTTGCAGCCACGCCGCCTTCGATGGAGGCCAGGTTCTCTTCCAGGGCCGTGCGCGTGGGATTGGAAACGCGCGCGTATTCGTAGCCTTTGTGTTTGCCAATGGCCTGCTGCACATAAGTTGAGGTGGCGTAAATCGGTACATTCACCGCGCCGGTGGTTGGATCCGGCGGCTGCCCGGCATGAATGGAACGGGTGGAGAAACCCAGCATTTTATTTCTTTGCTTCTCGGCCACGGTTATGCGCCCTCAAAAATCTTCTTCGATAAATACCGTTCGGCGGAATCGGGAATCATGGTCACAACTCTTTTGCCGGTTCCCAGGCGCATTGCAACCTCAATTGCAGCGAAAACATTGGCGCCCCCGCTTGATCCGGAGAACACGCCCTCTTTCGCCGCGAGTTGTTTCACCATACCGAAGGCATCTGGATCTTTCACCATGATGATTTCATCGCATACCGAACGATCGAAATTCTTTGGGATAAAACTTGCGCCGATCCCTTCGACTTTATGTTTGCCCGGCGCGCCTCCGCCGTACACAGAACCTTGCGTTTCCACCAGCACGGTATGAATTTGCGGCAACTTTTCTTTGAGGCGTCGCGCCACTCCAGTGAAAGTGCCCGCAGTTCCCGCGCCCAGCACAACGGCATCAATTTTGCCTTCCATCTGTTCAAAATATTCGACGCCTGTCGTCTCGTAGTGGTAGTCAGGATTGGCGGAATTATCAAATTGCCCGGCCATGAACGCATTGGGATTCTGGGACGTAAGTTCTCGGGCCCTCTTGATAGCGCCTTCCATACCTTCGGTATCCGGCGTGCGTGTGACTTCAGCACCCAGCGCCCGCATGATGGTAACTTTCTCTTCCGAGAAGTTTGCGGGAACGAACAACGCTACTTTATAACCGCGACTCGCTGCAATAAGCGCCAATCCAATGCCCGTATTCCCTGCCGTAGCCTCTACGATGGTGCTTCCCGGCTTAAGCTTTCCCTGCTCTTCCGCGCGACGAATAATTCCAATGGCCGCGCGATCTTTCACGCTTCCACCTGGATTTAAATATTCGAGCTTGGCAAAGACATCGGCTGCGCCCGATGGAATTACACGTTTAAGTTGTAGCAATGGAGTATTGCCGACCAGTTTGGTAATGTCGTCGGCTACACGCAGGCTGGGATTCTCTTTCGTCGTTCGCACATTACAGGTTACGGAACGTGGGGCAATGAGGTCAATTGCGCCGCAGTTACTAATGGTGTGAGTAGTTCCTATAAAGCTATTTCACGCCGCAGGGAGCGTTTGCTTTGGCGATGCGCAGAACGG
>DASXCC010000163.1:0-6488 GCA_036491415.1 Terriglobales bacterium
AAAGTGGACGATATGGTCGGACGCGTCGAAATGCTCGACGTGCGTCCCGCTGTCGAACACTGGAAGGCGAAGGGAATTGACCTCTCGGCAATCCTTTACAATCCGCCGCTGCCGGGCCGCGTGGCTCGCCACTGCGTGCAGGCACAGGACCATGGACTCGATCAGGCGCTCGATCACAAGCTTATCGAGCAGGCGGCTCCAGCGCTTGAGAAAATTACGCCGGTCGAAATTTCCATGCCCATCCGCAACGTGCACCGCACAGTCGGCGCGATGTTGAGCGGCAATATTGCGCGTCGCTATGGATCGGAAGGTCTGCCGGAAGATACGATTCGTGTGAACTTTGCCGGGTCGGCGGGACAAAGCTTTGGTGCGTTTTTAGCGAAAGGCGTAACCCTGAGGCTCGAAGGCGATGCCAACGACTACGTCGGTAAGGGTTTGTCCGGCGGTCGCATCATCGTTCATCCGGCGAAAAAATCCACCTTTGCGGCGGAAGAAAATATCCTCATCGGCAACGTCGTTCTTTATGGCGCGACCAGTGGAGAAGCTTTCTTCAACGGCATGGCTGGTGAGCGCTTCGCGGTACGTAATTCCGGCGCTACGGCGGTCGTTGAAGGGGTGGGCGACCACGGCTGCGAATATATGACGAACGGCCTTGTTCTGGTGCTCGGTTCTTGCGGGCGCAATTTTGCCGCGGGCATGAGCGGCGGTATCGCTTATGTGTACGACGACAAATTCGAGTTCACAGAAGAACGTTGCAATATGGCATCGGTCGATCTCGAGCCAGTGATGGAGGTTCGCGATATTGAACTCATCAAGGGACTCGTGATGAAGCATCATGCGCTGACTGGAAGCCGTCGCGCAAAATCGATCCTCGATAATTGGAGCGAAGCGTTGCCACGATTCATCAAGATTTATCCGCACGAATTTAAGCGTGTGCTGGGTGTAAGCCGGGTGCAGCAACCATACATCCCGGGGCGGCCTATGCCGGTTCCGGTGGAACTTGAGCAGGTGCAACATGGGTAAGGCAACAGGATTCATGGAGTATCCGCGCGAACACGCCTCACGCAGGCCGGTGATTGAGCGCGTAAATGATTGGTTTGAGATCTACCAGGATTTTCCCGAGGAAAGCCTGCGTAAACAAGGCGCGCGCTGCATGGATTGCGGCGTGCCTTTCTGCCATACGGGCTGCCCGGTGAACAATCTCATTCCTGACTGGAATGATCTGGTGTTTCGCGGGCGCTGGAAAGAAGCGATCCGCCAATTGCACTCCACTAACAACTTCCCGGAATTTACGGGAAGAATTTGTCCGGCTCCATGCGAAGCGTCTTGCGTACTGGGAATTAATGAGCCCGCGGTCACGATCAAGCAGATTGAAAAAAACATCGTGGACCACGCCTTCAAAGAAGGATGGATCCACCCGCAGCCGCCGAAATTCCGTACCGGCAAAAAGGTCGCCGTGGTTGGTTCAGGTCCAGCCGGGCTGGCCGCTGCGCAGCAACTGAACCGCGCGGGGCATTGGGTGACCGTGTATGAAAAGGCTGACCGTATTGGCGGACTGCTGCGTTACGGCATTCCGGAATTCAAAATGGAGAAATCCATTCTGGATCGCCGTATTGCACAGTTGGAAGCCGAAGGCGTGAAGTTTGTAGTGAATGCGAATGTTGGGCAGAATATTGCTGTCGAAGAACTGCGGCGCGATTTCGATGCCATTCTTTTGGCGGGCGGAGCAGAACAAGGACGCGATCTTCCATTACCTGGACGTGAATTAAAGGGTATCCACTTCGCCATGGATTTTCTGCCACAACAAAACAAGCGCTGCCACGGCGACGTGCTCGACCCACTCCTCGACATTCTGGCCAATGATAAGCATGTCGTGATCATCGGCGGTGGCGATACCGGCGCGGATTGTCTGGGGACTTCGCATCGTCAAAAACCGCGCTCCGTGCATCAGTTTGAGATCATGCCGCAGCCTCCGCAGGACCGTTCGCCGATCACCCCTTGGCCGTTATGGCCCATGCAGCTTCGCACGGAAGGCGCGCATGAAGAAGGCGGTATTCGCGACTGGAGCATCGCCACAGTCAAATTCACGGGCGATGACAAGGGCAACGTAAAAAAGCTTCATGCGATTCGCGTGAGTGCGCCGCCGAAGTTTGAGCCGATTCCGGGCAGTGAATTTACCATCGACGCCGATCTTGTCTTGCTGGCTATGGGATTCCTCGGGCCAGTAAAGAACGGAATGATCGAAGAGTTGGGCGTAAAGCTCGACGCACGAAGCAACGTTGCCACCGACGCGGAGTACATGTCTTCCGTTCCCGGCGTGTTTGCCGCGGGCGATATGCGCCGTGGCCAATCGCTCGTGGTATGGGCCATTGCCGAAGGGCGCCAAGCCGCAGAGGGCGTGGATCGTTACCTGTTGGCAGCTAATGCACACAAGGCAGCGTCAACAAGCGCCGTCAGCCAATCTGTTCCTGCTTAGTCATTGGCAAACTAAAGAACCGAAGGCGAGACCATCTTTCTGCGATTCATACTTACTATGATTCATGCGATAAGATGATCTCGCCTTCTTATTTCCAAAAATGATCACACTTGCTGACATACAGGCGGCCACAAGCCGCATTCGCGACTCCATCTATGTCTCTCCCTGCGCGCGCTCGGAGAATTTTTCGGAAGCGACCGGTAACACAGTTTTTCTGAAACTCGACAACCTGCAGCGTACGGGCGCTTTTAAAGAACGCGGCGCGTTGAATAAGCTTTTAACTTTGACTGACCGGGAAAGAAAGCAAGGCGTCATTGCCGCTTCAGCCGGAAACCATGCGCAGGGTGTCGCCTACCACGCGGGCAAGCTCGGCATTCGCGCGCAAATCTGCATGCCGCTGACCACGCCGCTGATTAAAGTTTCCGCTACGAAAGCCTACGGCGCAGAAGTTGTTCTCCACGGCGCAAATTACGATGAGGCCTGCGAAGAAGCCGTTCGCCGCAGCCAGAAGGACAACCTCACATTCATTCATCCGTTTGATGACGACGTTGTGATCGCCGGGCAGGGAAGCCTGGGGCTGGAAATTTTGCAGCAGCATCCCGACATTGAAGCCGTGATCGTCCCCATCGGCGGCGGCGGGTTGATCGGCGGAATTTCTTGTGCGATCAAAGAAACCAATCCAAAGATTCAAGTCTTCGGCGTGCAGCCTTCGCGGTTGCCTTCGATGAAGGCAGCACTGGAACAAGGCAAGCCGGTAACGATCCCAGCCGCCACAACGATTGCAGATGGCATCGCCGTTCGCCGCACTGGAGTCCGAACGTTAGAACTGGTGAAGAAGTATGTGGATGACGTTGTTACCGTGGATGACGAGGAAATCGCCAACGCAATTCTGCTTTTGCTGGAGCGGGAAAAAACTTTAGCGGAAGGCGCTGGCGCGGCGGCCATTGCTGCGCTGCTGAACGGAAAAATTAAAATTACCGGAAAGCGCGTTGCCGTTCTCGTTTGCGGGGGAAACATCGACGTTACTTTGCTCTCCCGGATCATCGAACGTGGTCTGGTGAAAGATGGCCGCCTGGTGCGGTTGCGCATTCATCTGCCGGACTATCCAGGGGCGCTTTATAACCTCACCGGAATTCTGGCGCAGCACCGCGCGAATATTGTCGAAACTTCCTACGATCGCGCGTATCACGGCGTGAATCTGGGCGATACCGCGATTGAAATCACCATGGAAACTCGTGGTCCGGCTCACATCGCAGAGTTGCTCTCAGTGCTGAACGCCAGCGGCTATATGCACGAGAGGATTTCGTAATCAGCGGTGTCTACTGCCCCAGCCATTTTTCTGCCGCCTGCAATACCGGGTCTTTGTCCTCGGCCACACGGGATTCTGGATCTGGAACCTTGACGTCAGGATCGAGTCCATCTGGATAGCGCTTGCCAGTCCGGTCTAACGACACGCCCTCGCATAAAAACAACGCAGCCCCATCAGAAAGCCCATGCATGTTGTTGGAAGTTGAATAACCGGCGGTGTGTTCACCGAAAGACCGCTCATGTGAACGTCCCGCAAAAGAAATGGCGATTGCTTCTCCTGAACTCGCCGTGTCGCGGTCAAACAAAACTGCGACCAGCGGTAATTCCGGCAATGTAAAAGGCGGCTGCTTTACTTCCGCCTGCGTCGTTTTCTCGTTTGCAGAAATGGTTACAATCTTTCCATTTTCCGCATACCACTGATCGCCTGCCGGATCAAAAGAACCGAGTTTGCCATCACCGAGCAGCGGTGCGATTCCAGCCAGCATGGGCCACATATTGCCGCCGCTGTTGCCACGCAGGTCAACGATCCATCCGTTCGGCTTTTGTTCTTGTAGAGTCACCACCAGGTCATGCAACTGCGCTACCAACTTTTCGAAGTACGGGGTGTTCTTCTCCCAGTCGGCATATTCGCCAATGCACATTGGCACCACCAAGTGAGCGAAAGCTTTATTATCATTACGGTCGATGTGACCCTGCATCTGCTTGCTCGGTAAATACGGCGAATGATTGCTTGTGCTTTCCTTCCCCGAAATCTTTGCCATTTGCTCTTCAAGCGCCTCTTTCTGTTTGTAAGGCAGGTTGTCAGGCAATTGCAGGAAGCTGTGATGCTCTTTGAGTTGGCTGAATGCGTAGGCAATCGCGGGATAAGTGTCCACCGTGGTTTGCGCATTCTGCGCGCGCGTGAATGTTTCCTGGCGCACCTGCGTCCAGTCAATCGAACTTCGATGCAGCGCGTTCTTTTGCATGAGGTCAAGCACCTGTTCCAGGTACTTGTGTGCTGAATCGGACATGGCAGGTGTCTTTTCCTGCGCAACCATCGGTTCGCACAGATTCAGAATGATCAAAAGGGAAAAACTTAGAAGAAGTGTGAGAGAAGCGATCAAGCTGCATAGCTTGCGCATCAACGTGCTCCAATCATTATCGCGATGTCAGCATGTGCCCCATCTTCTTTTTCTTGGTTTTCATGTATTTTTCGGCGTGGGCACTCGGGGAAACTTCGCAGGGAACCCGCTCCACTACCTTAATCCCGGCGCGTTCGAGCGCTGCAATCTTATCGGGATTGTTGGAAAGCAAGCGCACGCTCTGGATTCCCAACGCCTTGAATATTTCCGCCGGCAGAGTGAATTCGCGATGGTCCGCTTTGAAGCCTAATTTCTCATTCGCTTCGACGGTATCCAGGCCGCCGTCCTGCAATTCGTAAGCCTGCAACTTGGCCATCAATCCAATGCCGCGTCCTTCCTGTTGTTCGTAAAGAAGGACTCCCGCTTTATTTTCGGCGATCATCGCCATCGCCATTTCCAGCTGCTGACGGCAGTCGCAGCGTAGGGAAGCGAAAACGTCTCCGGTAAGACACTGCGAATGAATGCGTACCAGCGGAGGAGTGGAGTGCACGTCGCCCATGACTAGCGCAACCGCTTCCTCGAGGCGCGCGTTCTTGCCTTCGCCAAAGGTCGCCTGGAATCCGTGAATGCGGAACTTTCCCCAGCGGGTAGGAAAATCCGCTGAAGCCATCTGTTTAATTGTTTGTGAACTCACACTTGAATTATACGAGCCGGTAAAGTTTCGCGCATGGCGCCGGTCATTGCTGGGAGCGCGGAAAGTGATAGTGAACGTCCTGCTTGGATGCGATAGGAATACCATCTCGTGTGGCCGGGGTGAATCGCCAGCTTTCCAGCGCTGCCATGACTTTGTTGTCGATAGCCGGAAAAAAACTCTGGATCACCTGCTTGGCGATGATATTGCCCTTGTCGTCGATGGTGATTTCCACGATCACATCACCCTGCCGCCCGCCAAGTTCGCTGGTATCCACGGAAGGATCGGAAGAAGTAATCGGCAAAGCGATACGAATTTCATCGTCCGAGGAACTGTCTAAAGCTGTTCCGTGAGAAAAACCACCCATGTGTGTTTCACTGACGGAGCCCACCGCCTGCGAAGTCTCAGGCTGTAATTTAGACAACGCCAATTTATCGGCTTTCGCGGCCGCTTTTTGCCGGGCGCGCCAGACAAGCCGCTTATGGGTTCGAGTTTCTTCCTGCTCCGCTTGCGTCAATGTGCCTTCAGCATCGTTCGCCGTGAACGGTTTTTGATTTGGCAAATACAGGTGCGCGATATAGGTTTCACCCTCGCCATTCACCATGGAAGTAGTCTTCAAAATTTTCGGAGCGGAGCTATATACCAACCACCCGATGCACAACAGATGCAGGGCGATGGAAACGCCGGTTGAAATATAACGCCGTCGAGAAGGGTCGGCTTGAGGGTGAAACTGCATATTCCAGAATTCCGGTTTCTTTTATTAGACGCAATCTTCGCGCGAAGGTAAACATCTTTCTTTTTGTGACCTTAGATACCTTCAAGAAGTTGGCCTGCGAGTGGAACGCTGTTAAAATCGGAAAGTCCGTCAGTGATGGGGCTATAGCTCAGCTGGGAGAGCGCGTCGTTCGCAACGACGAGGCCGTCGGTTCGATCCCGACTAGCTCCACCAAAT
>DASXCC010000164.1:0-9176 GCA_036491415.1 Terriglobales bacterium
CAAGTCGGCGCGCGAAGCCCGCGTGGCCGCCGAACGCGACGTACAGCGCCTGCGTGCCCAACTCGAAGAACGTGAGGAAGAAGTAGAATCCATGCGCCGCGAGATGGTCCGCCTGCGAAAAGAACGGGAAGAAGTTCGCGGTCGGGTAGAAAAAATGCTCCAGCAGATCGACGCAATTACCGCGGAGCAAGCAGCGAGCTAAGCCGTCCGTACATCGAAGTTGTGGATGTATTGGTAAAATGATCATGCGAAGCATGACCTGCGAAGCATGACCTGCGAAGCATGATCTGCAAAGCATGATCTGCAAAGCATGATCTGCAAAGAACGATCTGCCCTGTAAGACCGCGCGCAAGCGGATCGTTGAAGAAGGTGCGAAATGGCAACTGCGACCAAACAACCGCCCACCAAGGACGCTAACAATAACAGCGTTCGCGTGGAGATTTTCGACCAGGCCTATAACCTTCGCGGCTCCGACCCAGACTACATCCTGAAGCTGGCGGACTATGTGGATTCCAAAATGCGCGCCGTCGCCGAGCAAACCCACACCGTGGATACTTCCCGCGTAGCGGTGCTGGCGGCGCTTAATATTGCCGACGAAATACAAGTTCTCAAGCGCAACCAGGACAGCGGCAGTTCCGAATATGCCAAGCGCGCGCAGCATCTCTCAGAGGCGCTGGACGAAGTCCTTCAGGAAAAAGAGCATCGCCGGGCGGGTTAATTGCGAAGTTCCATTTCTGTTTCTTTCCATATTCTTATTTTTCTTGCTTTGATTTCTTTCGCCTTTTCGCAGGAAGAACCCACTTTCCATAGCCAATCGAATGTCGTAGTCGTTCCCGCACTTGTGCGCGATGCCAATGGGGACGCCGTTTATGGCCTGCGCGCCAATGACTTTGTTATTGAAGATGATGGCGTTGAACAAACCGTACATCTGGATGAAGATGATTCGGCCACGCCACCAGAACCGTTGTCGCTCATCGTAGCGGTTCAAACCGGACGCAAGGCATACCACGAATTCCCGCGCATGAAAGGACTGCACGATATGCTCGGGCCCATTCTCGAGCAACCCGAAAGTCAAATCGCCCTTGTTGCCTTCGACAGCCAGCCGGTTCTTATCCAGGACTTCACCAGCAATCCCGGACAAATTGACTCAGCTGTGAAACAAATTCGCGGAGGCGATGGAGGCGCGGCGATCCTTGACACCATCCATTACTGCTCCGGCTTGCTGAATAAACTTCCGGAAGGACGCCGCAAAGTGATACTGATCATCAGCGAAACACGCGACCACGGCAGCAAGACTTCGGTGAATGATGTGGTTACTTTGATCGGCGACAGCAACATTACGATTTATTCTTTGGTCTTTTCGCCCGCGCTCTCGAATATTCTGGACACCGAGCGCGGAACTAACACGGAAGACATGAATGCCGGGCCAGACTTGCTGTCTCCTTTAATGATGGCGGTGCAAGCGATGCGAAAAAATGCGCCGCGTGCCGTCGCCTCGCAAACTGGCGGCGAATATGAACTGTTCGAGTCGCGCAAACGATTCGAATCGCACATGATCGATTTCACAAATCATTTACACAGCCGCTATATGCTGAGCTTTCAACCGAACGATCCGCATCCCGGGTTGCATCGAATCCGCGTGAAGTTGAAGCAACCAAACGGCGCAACGGTCCTGGCCCGCGTAAGCTATTGGGCGCAGGGATCGAACCCATAATTTTTGCAAAATCTGTGGCAAGTAGCATGCCATCTTTTTACCTTCAGGTACTTGCTAATCGCGGCGGTTTTGCCTAGCATCAGGAACTGAAAGCCGACCTGCTTGGTTGGTGATGGTAGCAACCGATTTTTGAACCAATGCCGAATGAACGGGGACTCGACTCGAAATACGATCCGGTGTGCTGTTCCGTCATGCGGAAATGCCTAATGGGTCGCGGCGGGTTCCCACCGTGTAATGCGGGTTCATTCTCGGCCTACCACACGGCAAAGCGGGCCGGCTTTTATTTGCCTTTTTGTACAGGCTAGAGCCCCGTCGGTTTCCAATTCCATTCGCGAATTTAAATTCCACCCACTTTCCTGTTAAACTGCACGTGCAAAATTCCATCAGTCTGCATCCAATTAAATAGTGTTCCCTACACTTTTTCATTTCGGAAGTTTCCGCGCGCCAACCTATGGATTTTTGGTCGCGCTCGGTGTTTTTGTTGGGCTCTGGCTCAGCGTGAAATATTCCGAACGTCAGGGGATCAATCCCGATCACGCGTGGAACTTCGGCATTACCGTGGTGCTTGCGGGAATTCTCGGCTCCAAGATTCTTTACATCCTTGTCGATTGGCATTATTACGCGTCAAACCCACGCGAGATTTTCAGTTTTGACACATTGCAGGCGGGTGGCGTTTTCTCCGGAGGCCTGCTCGCGGCCTTTGCCGCGGCCGCGTGGTATATCCGCCGCTATAACCTTCCAGCGCTTCGCATTTGCGATGCGTTCTCGCCCGGACTCGCGATCGGTCATGCCATTGGACGCGTCGGATGTTTCGCCGCCGGATGTTGTTATGGCAAACCGACCAATCATTTCTGGGGCGTGACGTTTTCCAATCCGCTGGCCAACTCGATTTCCGACACGCCGCTGGGCAAAGCTCTGGAACCTACACAGCTTTTTGAATCCGCGGTAGAGCTGGCAAATTTTTTCATTCTCGCGTGGCTGCTCAAGCGCAAGAAATTCGACGGCCAGGTTTTCGCGACGTATTTGATCCTTTATGGTATCGCCCGCTTTTTCCTGGAATTTCTCCGTGCCGATCCCGGCCGCGGTGAAGTCTTTCACGGCATAATGAGCGGAACCCAGCTGATTTCGATTTGCTTAGTTCTGACCGGAGGCTTCATCTGGTGGATGCGCTCCGCGTCCAAAATAATGCCAGTTCCCGCCACGCGGTAAATCCTGCGCAGATAAATTACACCGCATCTCTATGTTTCTTTTCATGGTTTCCTTTTCGCGAATCGTTATCAATTCCGATTTGAACCTCTTCCCACAATGGAATTTTCGCAATAGCACAATGACAAGCTGCATCTTTCTGTTGGGTGATTTCCTAACCTGTCCCGTTCATGATTTTGAATTGAACTAATCATCTATTTCGCCGATTTGAAGAATAGACATTCGAATCTTAAGTCTCTCCTGATTGTGGAGAAATCTCGGACGGTGACATTGCCCACAAACCACGCAGCATCTCGAGGTCTAGACAAATCCCGCCCTAAAGAATGGCTTATCGGTGGTGGCGAAATGGGCAAGGTGATCCGTTCCATGGATTGGGCTAAGACACCGCTAGGCCCCATCGAGTCGTGGCCCCAGAGCCTGCGGACAACCGTCAGCCTCTGCCTCGCCTCGAATTTCCCCATCTCTTTGGCGTGGGGACCCAAGCACGTGCAGATCTATAACGATGGGTACTGGCCGATCTGCGGTGAGAAACACCTCAAAGCAATGGGGCAGGACTTCAGTGAGTGTTGGGCTTCCGCGTGGCCCGCCATAGGCAAAGCATTTGAACGCGCGCTCGCCGGAGAAACTTCCTATCTGGAAAATCAACGAATGTTCCTCGACCGCAACGGATACCTTGAAGAAACTTTTTTTACGTTTTCGTTTAGTCCGATTCGCGACGAGACCGGTGTTGCAGGACTATTCCATCCAGTAACTGAAACCACGAACGGGATGCTGAGTGAGCGACGCACCCAGGCATTGCGTGACTTGGCTGCGCGCGTCGGCAAGGCACAGACGATAGAAGAAACCTGTGCGCTGGCTGCGCAGACGCTTTCGTTATACCAACTCGATATCCCCTTCGCCCTCTTCTATCTGTTGGAGGCCGAGGGAAAAAGAACTCAAGCTGATTGCAAACACAGGCTTAGCGGAAGAGACCATCGCAAGCCCAAAAGCAGTGGACTTAAGCCTGCCGCCTTCCCCTTCGTCCTGGCCATTAGTTGAGACCATGCGCTCTGGCCAGACCCAACACGTAATTGACTTGGAAAACCGGTTCGGCCCTCTCTCGTGCGGCGAGTATCCCGAATCCGTAAAGGAGGCTCTGGCCCTGCCGATCATTCCTCCGGGCTGCGCCCAACCACTTGCTGTCCTCGTGGCTGGCGTTAGCTCTCGCTTGCCGTTGAATGAAACTTATCGTGCCTTTTACGATTTGATCGCAGCGGGCGTAACCACTGCCGTTGCCAACGCGCGCGCCTATGAGCAAGAGCGAGGACGTGCCGAAGCGCTGGCAGAAATCGACCGGGCGAAGACCACCTTCTTCTCCAATGTGAGTCACGAATTTCGTACGCCGCTCACTTTAATGCTCGGTCCTTTGGAGGACGAACTCGCCGAGCGTGACCATCCTTTGCCGCCGGCCCGTCACGAACGTCTGCAGACGGCACATCGCAATAGTCTGCGGTTATTAAAACTGGTTAACAGCTTGCTGGATTTTTCCCGCATTGAAGCCGGTCGCGCACAAGCCAGTTATGAGCCGATTGATTTGGGCACTTACACAGGGGAATTGGTCAGCGTCTTCCGTTCAGCAATCGAAAAGGGAGGACTCACTCTGCTAGTCGATTGTCCATCTTTGCCTGAACCGTTCTACGTTGACCGCGAGATGTGGGAGAAAGTTGTTCTCAACCTTCTCTCCAATGCGCTCAAACACACCTTTGAAGGGAGCATTGTCATACGGCTTCATGAGTGCGGCGATCACGCCGAACTTACCGTCACAGACACCGGCGTCGGTGTTCCCCGCAGGAGAATTGCCGCGCCTGTTCGAACGCTTCCACAGAGTCAAAGGGGCGAAGTCTCGGACCTATGAAGGAACAGGAATCGGGCTTGCCTTGGTGAAGGAGTTGGTCTCTCTACACAAGGGTACGGTGAGCGTTGAGAGTACGGAAGGTAAAGGCAGCACATTTACTGTCACCGTTCCTTCCGGAACCGCTCATCTTCCCCCCGATCGCGTGGGTGCCGTCCGCACGCTGACTTCGGCGGCAACCGGAGCCGCTGTATACGTCCAAGAAGCGCTGCATTGGTTGCCCAACATCGTCGCAACCTCCTCCGACTCGCCGCACCGCTCGAACGATCCCAATGTCACGGCAACTTCTGATAAGACAATCAAGGCTATTGGCAAAAGCCGCCCTCGCATCCTCTGGGCAGACGACAATGCAGACATGCGGGACTATGTTTATCGCCTGCTGGCCGACCGTTATGAAGTACTCGCGGTTCCCAACGGTTTGACCGCTTTGGCCGCCGCTCAAAATGATCCCCCGAATCTTGTCTTGACGGACATCATGATGCCCGGATTGGACGGCATTGGCCTGCTCCGTGAACTTCGCGCCGACGAACGTACGCGTACGATACCCGTTATCCTGTTGTCCGCCCGCGCCGGGGAAGAGTCAACCGTCGAAGGACTGAATGCAGGCGCAGACGATTACCTCGAGAAGCCGTTTTCTGCTCCGGAACTTCTGGCTCGTGTCCGGACACACCTGGAACTCGCGCGCGTGCGCAACGAGTGGGCAAAAGAGCTGGAACGGGCCAACAAGGAATTAGAAACTTTCAGCTATTCGGTCTCCCATGATCTCCGTGCCCCCTTGCGTGCCATCGACGGATTCAGCCAAGCCGTGCTGGATGATTACGGCGAGAAGCTGGGCGAGGAAGGCCGTTGTTGTCTACAAAAGGTGCGGACAGGAGCAAAAAAAATGTCCGCGCTGATTGACGATCTTTTGAATCTCTCACGCGTGAGCCGTTTTGTTCTGCGGAAGGAGCCGGTAAGCCTGACAAGTCTGGCGCGCAACGCTGTGGCCGACCTGCGGCAGCGACAGCCGGCACGCAAGGTAACCGTAGAAATCGCCAATGGACTTTCTTGTCACGGGGATGCGCGTCTGCTTGCAATTGTTTGCGTAAACCTGCTGGAGAACGCCTGGAAATATACATCCAAGGAAGCGGAAGCGCGGATTGTATTCGGACAGGAAAATCCAGGCGAGGAGGAAGTCTTCTTCGTCCGGGACAACGGAGCCGGGTTCGATATGTCCTACGCCGACAAACTCTTTGGACCGTTTCAGCGCCTGCATCGGGATTCCGAATTTGAAGGAACTGGGATCGGATTAGCAACCGTACAACGTATCATCGTCCGACACGGAGGGCGCATCTGGGCCAAGGCAGCAATCAATGAGGGAGCGACCTTTTTCTTCACGCTTGGGAACCAGCAATGATGATTCGAGAGCAAGCGATTCTCTTCGTGGAAGACAACAAGGACATGGAAGTAATTGAAAGAAATGGTAGGCACGAGGAGACTAGAACTCCTGACCTCTACCGTGTCAAAATACCTGCAATTGCTAGAGCATTTGATAAAACGGTTTCAGAATTACTATCCCGTCTATAAATACCTAGAATACCGGTCAGGAAGGATCAAAAATTCAATGACCCTTAGACTTTTATTTATTGTTTCTCTGACCGGCCTCTTAGTGGGACAGATTCTTCCGGAGAAAGACACTCCGGCCACGATGACCAAGTTAGTAGTTCGTCTTCAGGCGAACAATGTTGACCCAAACAGTTTTGCGGCGAAGCCAAAAACAATGTACCGAGCGGGGACCGCTATTGCCGGGTGGAGGAATTGCCAGATCCCCAACAGCATATTCACGGGTTAGTCATCATCAACGAGCCCAATACTTGGCTTATCAATCTGATGACGCGTGAGGCTCGTCACCAAGTTGATGGCGGCCCAACATTCAACTGCCGATTGCCCATTTTTCTAGATGGTGCTATGGAACCGGATTCGAAATCCAACTCGGCAGATGACCTTGTGGAACTTGAGTTTGGTCGTGAACTTTTGTGGTTCACGAAAAAAGGTGCGCAATCGAAGACCGGGCCAACACTAAAAGGCAATAAAACTCAAGCTTATTCAGTTGATGTAGGCGATTCAAAGTTATTTCTTTTTACAAATGGGACACCTGAAAAGCCCGTTGCACTTACGAGAGAACGAGGAAAAGAAAAAGACATTTATTGGTATAGTGATTTCGAAAATCTGCCGTTTGATCCGAGACTGTTTTCCAAACCGGAAGCAGTGAAGATTCAAGATTGAGCATTCGTAACTTCGATTGCTAGCTCCGACCTGACACGCTTGCACGGACCGAGCATTCAGGCGTTCCCGTTTTAAAGAAAAACGGGAACGGAGGGTACGAGAAGAAATTTAGCTTTTATTTTCCTGTGAGGGCGAAGGGTTTTCAGGTTCGCTCATTGCCTTCTTAAATCCACGAATGCTCTCGCCCAGGCCTTTGCCAAACTCGGGTAATTTCTTCGGACCAAAAATTAACAGCGCCAGTCCAGCGATTATCAATAAATGCATCGGTTGAAACAGCCCATCCAACATAAATCATCCTCAATTCCATAAAATGAAAATGCCTGCGAGGAGAGTACGAAATCCCCTCGCAAGCGAATTTACTTGATCGTGCCGTTCAATCCATCAGGATAAAATCCACCCGAATGCGCTCCGCCACCATAAACAAGTTTAAGAACTTGTGAAGTCGTGCGCGGGATCGACAGGGCCATATTGTCCACGAAGAATGGATGTTGCGGCGTCGGCGGTACATCCATGGAATCCACCGCTGGACTCGACAGCCCGTTCATCACCACATAAGTTCGTATTGCTCCGGAATGTTGCGCCTCCGTCGCCAGAATTCGTGCGGCGGCGTCAACATAGGTGCTGTTTTTCAGCAGCGGAGCTGCTCCGGCATACGCGCTGACTCCGACATCCTCAAATACTCTGCTCAGGCGTAAAAATTCATTCATGTTATCGAAGCCGAAGCCCAGGGCATTAAGGTTGATCGTTGGCTTCTTCACGGCGGCCGAACCCAGGGCCTTTCTCAGGAACACAACGTGGTCGGCTTCATCATCACGAAGCGCGCTTGCCAGGTAGGCGACCTTCGAGGAGGCGAAGCCGGGCACCATTTTGCCACCCATGGTCGGACCACCGACAGCTGAATGCGGTATGATTCCGCGCTCGGCAAGCGTAGCGCCATAACTGGCGACGGAATAAAACTCACCTTCCAGATATTCAAGGTTCAATGCAAAATTCAAAATATCAGCATCAGTGACGGTTGTAGCGGCTTGAATTTTGCCGAGGGATCCGCCCAGCATGGTTGTTGCGGCAACGCCAAGTCCCATAAGACCGGCTCGCGTTAAAAACCTGCGGCGGTCCGACAGATTCTCGGCTGATTGTTCGAGCAAATTGCTGTTCGACATAGATAGCTCCAGTTCTTTTTTGATCGAGTCTGAGGTCTCGCGATAGAGACACATCTGTCCAAAGCAGTGAATAAGAGCAAGCCGGAATCTTGCAGAATTGCAGAAGCTGGAAGGGACGTGACCAGATTCGGTACTCAGGTGCGCAAGGGAATGGGTGCAGTTGTCCTTCTAAGAGTATTTTGCGGGGAAGTATTTCTTTTAATCCAAATCGCGTCCGTATCCGTACATGAACAGGAACCAATTCATTGGTTTCTACTTGGGCGGAGGTTAAGGGACAAGCTTGTACTTTCTCCAAAGCGAAAGTGCAAACCTCCTCCCAATTATTTTCTTTATTCGCCCGCTCCCACCATCAGGATTGGCATGGTTGGTGTGGGCGATCCTTCTTCGGACTCCATCGTGATTGCGAAAGCCTTGGCCTCAGCCCCGGCGGGTAGCGGCGGATTAATAACGGTCGCACTGCCATGCGCGTCAGGTTTGAACATTCCGGCAGGAATGGGAGCTCCAGTCTTCGGGATCAGCCATAGTTCATACGCTTTTTGCGGCGGGGGTACTGGCATATTGTTGGCTATGAAAATAAGGCTGGAGCGGTCACGGACGTAAATCGCTTTACCTTGCGGCTGAGGTGGCGTGTTGGCTTTCACGACGGCTACGACTTGGGCATCCGGAGAGGTCAGCGTAGCTACGACTTCTTTCGCCCGCAGAAGCTCCGCTTGTTGCCCGGCAGATTGCTTTCGCAACATCGAAATCTGTTCGCTCAGTTGATTATTCTGGCGAGAAAGCAAAGCGCCCATCAGAATCAATGCAGCCGCCATCGCCCATCGCAATGCCGACCACCAAGGCGCGGATTGAGCTTCTTCTTTTGCGTTATGCCCGCGAGGTTCTTTGGCGATTGCATCCATTAAATGCTGTTTCGATCTTTGCGGAGGGCGCGGTCCGGACG
>DASXCC010000165.1:0-4842 GCA_036491415.1 Terriglobales bacterium
AAGAATTTATGGCGTAGTAGGCGATTCCCTCAACGGTTTGCTGGAAGAAATCCGCAAGCGCAAGGATATTGAATGGATTGGCACCCGCCATGAAGAGACAGCAGCATTCGCCGCTGGAGCGGAGGCCCATGTGACCGGCGAATTAGCAGTCTGCGGCGGAAGCTGCGGGCCGGGCAATATGCATCTGATCAACGGGCTCTATGACTGCCACCGCAGCCGTGTGCCCGTTCTCGCCATTGCCGCGCACATCCCGAGCAAAGAGATCGGCAGCAGCTATTTCCAGGAAACCCATCCTGACCAACTATTTCGTGATTGTAGTGATTACTGCGAACTGATTTCACAGACGTCTCAAGTTCCTCGCGTCCTCGAAATTGCCATTCAAACAGCGCTCACGAAAAAAGGAGTTGCCGTTGTGGCAATTCCGGGTGACATCGCGCTCCAACGGGCTGAGTATCGCAAACCAAGTGCCATTGTTAAACAGTCCAGGCCGGTCATAACTCCATCCATGGATGAAATCAAACGACTGGCCGACCTCCTGAACCAAACTGGAACGGTCACCATATTGGGAGGGGCTGGCTGCGCGGGTGCTCACGATGAATTGATTAAGACCGCTGGGAAACTGAAAGCCCCTACCGTTTCGGCACTGCGTGGTCGCGAACATATCCAGTTCGATAATCCCTATGACGTGGGGCTCACGGGGCTGATCGGCTTTGCCTCCGGTTACCACGCGATTAAAGATGCCGACACGCTCCTCATGCTCGGCACCGACTTCCCATATACGCAATTTTATCCTGAAAAGGCCACGATCATCCAGGTGGACACACGCGGAGAGCACTTAGGAAGACGCACCCGGCTTGACCTCGGTCTAATCGGCGATGTGAAATCTACACTCAACAGTTTGCTTCCGTTGCTTGATGAAAAAAAGGATGACGCGCACCTCAAAAAATTCCTCAAGCATTATCAGGAGGTTCGGAAAGGGCTCGACGACCTTGCCATTGGACATCCTGGACGAAAGCCAATGCATCCCCAGTATGTCGCGAAAATTGTAAACGAAGTGGCAGCCGACGACGCCATTTTTTCCTGCGATGTCGGCACGCCCACCATTTGGGCCGCCCGCTATCTCACCATGAATGGCAAACGCCGTTTGCTCGGTTCATTCAATCACGGCTCAATGGCCAATGCGATGCCCCAGGCCATCGGCGCACAGAGCACCTTTCCAGGCCGCCAAGTAGTGACCTTTTCCGGTGACGGCGGATTATCCATGTTGCTGGGCGACTTGCTTTCATTGCATCAACACAAGCTGCCCGTAAAGATCATCGTTTTTAGCAATAGTGTGCTTGGCTTCGTCGAGCTAGAGATGAAAGCCGCAGGAATTCTCGGAAGTGGAACTAAGTTAGTAAATCCTGATTTCGCCGCTCTTGCGCAATCGGCTGGGTTGTATGGTGTGCGAGTCGAAGACCCGGCCGATTTGAAGACGGCGGTGACCGCTGCCTTCACGCACGACGGACCAGCGCTCGTGGAGGCCGTGGTCAATTCGACTGAACTTTCCATGCCACCGACGATTAATTTAGAGCAAGCAGTCGGTTTTAATCTGTGGGCGCTAAAGGCGGTACTCAACGGGCGTGGCGATGAAGTGGTTGACTTGGCGGTTTCCAACTTGTTTAAGCGTTAATCGTGTTTCGGTAATAGCTGAAAACCACGGCCTGTAGCTATGGCGTTATTCCAACGAATCGTCTTCACTTCATCAGAGGATTTGGAGGACCTCAAACAGGCATACCGTTGGGAGCAAATTCCTATTTGGTCAAGGCCAAGACGTTCGATGGACTCTGCAACCAATTTAAATTTATTTACGGCTATTGGATGCGCGTGCGAGTTCCGCCCATTGAACCGGAGGGCGTTTAATTGAAAAATAGGGAAAAATATCAGACAGAAGTAAAATCCCAACTGAATCACTCTTTGGATATACGCCGAAGACTTGCGAGTTTTTGCTCGCTCTGCACTCCCGCTCTCACCCCGACCGCCTTTCAACCAGGGACGCTCCGCTCACAAAACTCGCAAGACTTCGGCTTGGACGGGCGGGCGAGTCGAAACGGGCTTTCTTCCAAGTATTCAGAAACCCGTTTTCACTCGTTGATCCGCCCTGATTGAGGAATCTATCGAGTTCATTTTGTGCAAGGATTGCTGCAATGCTGCTTCAGCGGGATTGAGTGCTAAAAATCAGAAACCAAAATCGGACCTATCGCTTGCGAATAATGAAATCATAAACCTGAAAAACTTGGTTTAAAATGCGCGTTGCAATAACGTATTGAAAATGTAGTCGTTGCCCGCGAAGGCTTCGTGTTGCCGCTCCGCCATTTTACTGTTCTGTTTTGGTTGTCAAGGATACTACGGGTCGGCTCGAACAATTAACTCGCCGCTTCCGTTCCTCCTTGACAACCAAAACAGAACAGTGGGCGTCCGCTAGGCAACCACGCAGCCCATTATTAAGCCTTCGGCTCCGGTTTCCGGGCGTTCCGTGTTTTGGCTCCGTGCTGTTTCCGATTGACGGAGTCCCTCTAGCGTGTTCACATTTCATCATATGAGGGGAACTACTGTTAAACGAATTGAAGGATTATCCCTGATCGACGGCATCCATTTGCGTGCGGCGGAAGGCTGGCTTGAGTTGGGCAATATAGTTTCAGCCAGTGATGAATTGGAAGAAATTTTGGCCGAGGCGCGGGCGCATCCTCTTGTATTATTATCTCCCTCTTGAAGGCGTTTGTGGGTTTGTAAACATGGCGTTGCCACTTTTTGTATCCTTGGCAAAAACTTCGTCCTGCATTACGTCCCAATGCTCTGCCACCTTGCCATCCTCGAAGCGAAAAATATCGACCGCGACCAACGGCTTTGGCCCCCAGCCGACATAACGCCCATGAACCATTACGTAATCTCCCTCCGCGACGACCATGCCGGGTTCGTAGTTCAGACCAGCGAGGGTCGGAATCATGCCAGCAATGGCTTTTGGGCCTTCTGGGATTACTGGATTATGCTGCTTGTAGTTCGGGCTAAAATACTGCTCCACAACCGTTGGATCTTTTTTAACAAAGGCCCTTTTGAGTATTTCGAGTGCAATTTCCTTATTGGACATGGTCATAAGCTAGCTCCTTCTTTTCTCAGTTATTTTGTTGGAATCATCCAGTTTTATACGTGAACACACACGCCGATAGCAACAATATGACCGGTCGTCTTATACGTCAAGCGAGGAAATTGCGACCCATTTGACAGGGGAATATCTTCAGTGCTTCAGGATGGAATTAAACGTAATGCTAAAAAAATCTTCCAGAGGTGCTGCGCCGCGAACGACTTTGCTGCGCATAACCGCGCCCTCCCACGAGTTTACCAGAAAACGCGCCAATGCCGCCGGATCGTGATGCGCATCAATTTCTTCGCATTCTTTAGCTTCCTTGAGGACTTCGGTAACTGAATCACACCAATTTTCAAAGGCTTCTTTGATTGCCTTCCGAGTCGCCGCACTGTGCGACGACATTTCCGTCCCAAGATTGCCCAACAGACAGCCTCTCTCGAACTGCCATTTGGAGAGCTGTACACCATAAGCTTTAAATTGCGAGTAAAGCCGTTTGATTGGCAGGATGCTTTTGTCCCCAAGCACGTCCAATTCGGCAACTTGCTTCATGTGAAGGTCCAAAACCGCTAATCCCAATAGTTCTTTGCTTTTGAAATGATTGTAAAACGAACCTTTCGGAACCCCCGCAGCATTGGTGATGTCGAGGACGCCGCAAGCGTTGTAGCCTCTGGAGTGGAAAAGTTCCAAAGCGACGGCGATTAGCTTTTCACGAATATTTGGTTTGGCCATGAATGCTGCTTTCGATCCTAGACGTGTATCAATATTAGCTTCTCGAAGGCTGCGGAGCAACTCAAACGGTTAATGACCGCTTGAATTCCGTGCCTAACGAATCCAGTCTTTGGAGGCATTTGTAGATTGGGAAATTGCCAGTGAAATTGCCAGTGCTGGTTACCAAAAGTTCACCCTAGTTCACCCTAGTTACCATTGAGAACCACAAGAAAATGTGGTATTTATACAACAGGTAGTGGGAATTTATGTCCGATTCCGACCTCCGCCTCCACTTAATCCATTTGAAATAAATAACTTAATACGATTCTAATTCTTCTCGATAAACAAATAAGAGGGTCAAAACACAATATATTGTGGTGTCCCCGGATTGCCGATGCAAAAGTCAGTCCACGCCCCGGTTCGGAATTGAAGCAGTTGCTTAATATTCAACAACAGCAATGAAACAGAGATGCGCCAACTCATGACCGAAGTATCGGTTTAACGGAAAAAATTCCCACCGCATCAAATTCCTGACACCATCTTTTTTAATCTGGGCAAATGTTCGCCCAGTAACTGTTTCATTTTCGTACTGGAAATGAGTTCCAATAAAATTTCCTTTGAACAGACATTATGTTCATGAAATTTACGGATCACTTTTGTAATCCAGCGTGCATCCAGCCGATGAAGTTCCCGCCGCAATCCTTTTACGCCGTAATTGTCCTTCGGTTGCCAGCGGCCGCCTTTGGATGCAAATAGGATGATACATCCCAGGGCGTTTTCCACTCCATAACCCGGCACATTGCCAAATGGCGGACGGATGTTGCATTCAAAATTCCAAATCAATCTTTCCATCGGTCCGTATTCTGTTTCGCCGTTCACGTCTGCACCGAGCGCCATCAATTTATCAATAATTTTCATGTTGCCCGCGCTACAGGCTTTTTCCAATAAGCCGTTCAAGTTATCCTTTTTGGGATCAATTCCGATTTTGTCCACAACGACATTCCGTTTGT
>DASXCC010000166.1:0-10812 GCA_036491415.1 Terriglobales bacterium
GGTTCCAGTGCGATTGACGTTACCATCGCAGCTCAGCCTTCCAGCAGCCGTCGGCCACGTTTAAATTAGTTTGCAGGCTTGCTCTTTTGGAATTTTTTGTCCCCCTGGAATTCCAGTCCCTAAAATCCACTACCCCTCCCCAAACATGTCTTCCAAATGAAAAATTGCGCGGATGTGTTCGTGTCTTCTACCGTCGAGCAATTTAGAGAAAAATTTTGAAGGGAAACTTACGCCGAAAATAGGAGGGGCAGGTACCGGGTTAAAAGGGGAGGTAATACCGGTGCCTGCCTTCCGTCTCCTTCGCGTTGGGGTTGATTCATTGATACGTGATACCCAAATGTTTTGGCATCGGGAGCATGCTGTAATTTTAAAAAAGATTGGCCTTAGTTTCTAAGATCCTCCTAAGGTGTTCAAAATCGAGACACTTAGTGGGTTTCAGAAGGCAATCTAAACATTGAATTCACGGACTTTACAGAAATCTGCGGATATTCATTGATGTGCCTCAGGAATTAACCTTTCCCTCGTTGGGCAAAGGCGGACACGGGTTTTTACCGTTTACCCCGTCTAAGATTTACCCGAAGCAGAACGGTGTCAGGGAAGAATCACGCTTTTTGCCCAAATTTTGCTTTTACCAATATTTTGCAAACGACCTTCCTCCGCGCCGTTTAAGCTGATGTTGCCTATCTTTTCCTTTGTAAAGCTTTGAAAAACAACGAATAAGTTGTATTTTGGATGACCACGGCGTTATTCCTAGGAGTGTGTGTGCGGCGCGAAGATATCTCTAAAGGTTTTTCCAAGAATAAGAAAAAGCGGGAACATGGACCCGCAGCCATCACACTGAAGGCAGTCGCTGAATACGTGCAGCTTTCTCCGGGAACAGTTTCCGCAGTTTTGAATGATTCCCCTTCTTCCCGTCATATTCCGGAAACAACACGCAAGCGAATTGTGGAAGCGGCCCAACACCTGAATTACAAACCGAACTTCTTTGCCCGCTATCTTCGCAACAAGCGGACTTATACCATCGGCGTGATGTTGAACGATATTGGCTCGGAATACGGCGGCCTGGTGATTTGCGGCATTGAAGATTACGTGCGCCAGAAAGATTATTTCTTTGTGACGGGTGTCCATCGTCACGACCAGGCCCTGTTCGAGAAGTATGAACGTATGCTGATGGAACGTGGCGTGGAAGGCATGATCACAGTGGATTTGCATTTGCCGCACGCCATGCGCGTTCCCACAGTTGCAATTGCCGGCCATCACCAGCTTGAAGGCATTACTAACATTGTTCTTGACCACAAGCGTGCCGTGCATCTGGCTATGCGCCACTTGGCAAGCCTGGGACATCGCGAGATTGCCGTGATGAAAGGAAACCCGGCCAGCGCTGATTCCAAAGATCGATGGAATGCCATTGTGGAAGCCAGCAAGGGTGAAGGCATTCGCATTCCGGAAGAATTAGTTGTGCAGTTGAGTTCGGAAAGCACTTCACCGGAGTTGGGCTATCCGCACGCGAAAAAAATGCTGGAGTGTGGCTCCCCTTTTACCGCGTTGTTTGCGTTCAACGATATTTCCGCGATCGGCGCGATTCGCGCCATTCGCGAAGCCGGACTGCGCGTGCCCGAAGATATTTCCGTGATTGGATTCGATGATATTCGCAGCGCGGCATTTCATTATCCCAGCCTGACGACTATCCGCCAGCCCCTGTTGGAAATGGGAAAGATTGCCGCGAAAATCCTTTTATCGCGAATTGAAGGTGAGGAAGACTATCCGCGCGAAGTTTCCGTGGAGCCTGAACTGATTATTCGCGAATCGACGGGAAAAGCTGCGCGCTGAGCTAAGTGGAATAGTCCGCGTTGATACGCACATATTCCGCGGTCAAGTCCGTGGTAGTGAATAAGACGGAATTTTTACCGCGCTTCAAACGCACGGTAACTCTGCATTCCGGCTGTGACAATTCCGCATGCGCTTTTGTTGCATTAAACGGATATGATGCGCCGTTTCGGCAAACAAGTTGATTTCCAACCAAAACGCTTACTTTTGAGGGATCCAGCGAAATTCCTGAGCGGCCAATGGCTGCAAGAATGCGCCCCCAATTCGGATCGGCGCCAGCGAACGCCGTTTTTACCAACAGAGAATGAGAAATTGTGCGGGCGATTTGCAGCGCTTCCGCCCTGCTCTTCGCTTCTTCGACGTGCAATCGGACCACATGCGCCACGCCTTCCCCATCGCGGATCACCTGATCGGCCAATGATCGTGCGACTTCACTTAGAGTAGCGACGAATTTCTTTTTTACCCCGGAGTCTTTTAACCGGACTCCGCTCTGTCCGCTGGCAAGAAGCAGCACAGTATCGTTGGTCGAAGTATCGCCATCGACCGACATAACATTGAAACTTTCATCGCAGGCATCACTCAACAACGACTTCAACTCCGCTGGAGTCGCGGCAAGATCGGTCATGAGGTACACCAGCATGGTGGCAAGTTGCGGATGAATCATCCCGGAGCCCTTCGCCACGCCGAGCACGGCGACTTCTTTTTTCCCAATGCTGAATTTCGCGGATGCAATTTTCCTGACCAGATCTGTGGTGAGAATTGTGTTAGAAAATTCCAGGACCGTCCGCTCGGAAGATTCGCGCGATGCGATCAACTCGGAAAGCTTTGCGGTGATTTTTTCTTCCGGCAAAGGAACGCCAATAATTCCCGTAGAAGACGGGAAAACTTCCGCCGGAGAAATTCCTAAAATTTTCGCTGTTTGAGCGCAGATATTCTTACAGGCCTTGAGCCCAGCATTGCCGTTTGCGCAATTCGCATTGCCGGAATTCACCAGAACTGCGCGAACACGTCCGCGCGTGTTTGCCAGCGAAGAACGCCCCACTTGCACGGGCGCAGCTACCACAAGATTTTTCGTGAACAGGGCTGAGGCTGAAGCTCCTTCAACGGCGGTGATCAGCGCAAGGTCGGGCTTGCCGCTGGCTTTAATACCAGCAGAGGCCGTGGCAAAGGCAAATCCCTTGGGGATGTAGATGGGTTGCGCCAAAGAAGCTTCGTTCATACTTGTAATTTTACGAGCCAGCTTTGAGGTTCAGGTAATATCGCAAACTTCGGCAGCTCACCCTTGATCATCGCGACTTCGTCGCAGCACGTGTAGCGCGGGCAAACGCAGCAATCTTTGTGGATCTTATCAGGCAAATCTTCCCGCTGTGCGAAATCAAAACCGAGGTGCGCGAAAAAGTCCGGCTTGCGCGTAAATAGACAAATGCAACTGACCTTGTGTTTTTCTGCTTCTTCCATCAAGGCCTGCACCAGTCTTTTACCGCCACCCTGCCGTTGATAGTTCGGTTCAACGGTAATGGAGCGAATTTCCGCCAAGTGCTGTCCGTAAAGATGCAACGCGCCGCAGCCGACAATTTTCCCGCGATGTTCGAGCACGACAAAATCGCGCACGTTCTCGCATAGCTCCGCGAAAGACCGAGGCAGCAGAGTGCCGTCGCCGGAGTAATTGGAGATCATTTCGTGAATTCGTTCTGCATCAGGAAGAATCGCATCACGCGTGCGCATGGGCCACCTCCCGCATGGATTCGAGCCGCTGCTTCGCTTCGACAATGGCCTGCCGCACGCGAGCCGGGGCGGTACCGCCGGGTACGTCATGAATTGCAAGCACTGCGCCAACACTCAAACAGGAATAAAAGTCCTGTTCAAAAGCGGTGTTTAGTTTTTTGAGTTCTTCGAGAGAAAGATCGGCCAATTCGCAGCCTTTTTCCAAGCACAGCTGCACAGCTTTGCCGATGCATTCATGGGCGATACGGAAAGGAATTTCACGATTCACAAGATAGGTAGCCGCCGCAAATGCATTCATGAATCCGGTTTCCGCTGCGCTTTGCATTCGCTCGTAGTTAAAATCCGCCGCCTTCATCCATCCGATCACCAGCGGGAGTAATGAAATCACGCTTTCATTAGCGGCGAATAGTGGCTCTTGAGTTTCCTGCATGTCCTTGTTGTAAGCGAGTGGCAATCCTTTCACCGTCACTTGCAGCGAGGTCGCATGGCCGAGCACTCGCGCTGTTTTGGCGCGCGTCAGTTCGAGAAGGTCGGCATTCATCTTCTGGGGCATGGCACTCGATCCGGTCGAGAACGCTTCCGGCAGTCGCACAAACGAATACTCCTGGGTAGAGAACAAAATCATTTCCTCTGCCCAACGACTTAGATGCAGTGTCAGCAACGAAAGATCATTTACAAATTCCAAAACGAAGTCGCGATCACTCGTGGCATCCATGCTGTTGGCAGTCGGAGCTGAAAAATTTAACTCGTCCGCCATCAACTGACGATCGAGCGTGAGCGTGGTTCCAGCAACCGCGCCGGAACCTAACGGACAAACGCTCAATCTCTTGCCGCAATCCTGCAAACGGTCAGCATCCCGCAGAAACATTTCAAAATATGCCAGCAGCCAATGCCCAACGAGCACAGGTTCCGCACGCTGCAAATGGGTGTAAGCAGGCATCGCGGCATCGCCGGCTTTTTCAGCGCGATCTATTAATACGCTCCCGAGTTCTGAGAGATCGGCACGTATCTGCTCAATGCCTGCGAGCACATAAAGGCGAAGGTCTGTCGCGATCTGTTCATTGCGGCTACGGCCACTATGCAACTTGCGCCCTGCATCGCCGATCAATGCGACCAATTGTTTCTCGACAAAATGATGGACGTCCTCGGCTTCAGGATCATCCAAGAATGCAGCGGAAGACTTCGCCTTCGCGCTGATTTCATCCAATCCACCGAGAATGGACTTGCACTCGCCCGAGGAAAGCACACCAGCTTCCTGCAGAGCGCGCGCGTACGCGCGGCTGCCCGCGAGTTCATGTTCCAGCAATCGGCGATCGAAATCGAACGAACGCTGCCAACGTTCGAAGGCCGGATCCAGCGGTTGCCGGAACCGGCCCGACCACATTTTCATCGAGTGACTCCGGATTGTGTTGTCTCAGGCTGCGCGGTTTGGTTACGCAGTTGCGCCAAGGAACGCGACGGTAGCCCGAGAATGCGGATGAAACCTTCGGCGTCTTTCTGGTCGTACTCTTGCCCCATGGTGAACGAAGAAAGGTCCGTGCGATACAGCGAGTGCTCCGACTTGCGGCTCGCTACGGAAACATTTCCTTTGTATAAGGTCAGCGCGACAGTTCCCGTAACAAACTGCTGCGAGTTGTTCACGAATGCGTCAAGCGCCTCACGCAGCGGCGTAAACCACAGACCGAAGTACACGAGCTCGGCATACTTCAAGCCGATGTGCTGCTTGAAGTGCGAAAGATCACGCTCCAGACACAAAGCTTCAAGCTCGCGATGGGCGAGCACAAGCAGCGTTCCACCCGGAGTTTCGTATGCTCCGCGCGATTTGATTCCAACGAAACGGTTTTCAACGAGATCGATACGGCCAATCGCATTACGTCCGCCAATTTCGTTCAATAGTTCGACTAGCGCGACGGGATCAAGCTTCATGCCGTTGACGGAAACCGGAGTTCCCTTTTCGAATTCGATTTCTACTTTCTCTTCGCGGTCTGGCGCCTCTTGCGGCGAACGAGAAATCTGCCAGGTCGTGGGTAGAACGGAGTTTGCAGCATCTTCCAGCTCTCCACCCTCGTGCGAGATGTGCCACAAATTGCGATCGCGGCTATGGATCTTCGTACGGCTCTGCTCAACCTGCACTCCGTGGGAAGCGGCGTAGTCGAGGCAGTCTTCGCGCGACTTCAGCTTCCATTCGCGCCACGGAGCAATGACTTTTAATTCAGGAGCCAAAGCCTGATAAGCCAATTCGAAGCGAACCTGGTCGTTACCTTTTCCCGTGCATCCATGAGCAACCGCGGTCGCCCCTTCCTCAATCGCAACTTCCACCTGGTGCTTGGCAATCACCGGACGCGCCATGGATGTACCGAGCAGATATTTGTGCTCATACACACCACCGGCACGCAGGGTTGGGAAAACATACTCGCGCAAAAATTCGTCGCGCATGTCGCGCACAACCACTTTGGCCGCACCCGTCTTGTAGGCCTTCTCGATTACGGCTTCGATGTCGTCGCCCTGGCCTACGTCGCCGACCATAGCGATGACGTCATAGGAATAATTTTCCTTGAGCCAGGGAATAATGATGGAGGTATCAAGTCCTCCGCTGTAAGCAAGTACGACCTTCTCAGGCATGTGCGCTCCTAATTGGTAGGCGGCCCATGTCGCCGCCTAAAAGTAAAAATAAAATTGCTTTCTGTACGTGCATGCGATTTTCCGCCTGGTCGAAGACGACCGATTGCGCGGAATCAATCACGCCGTCGGTGACTTCTTCATTGCGGTGCGCTGGCAGACAATGCAGGAAGATGGCATTCGGATCGGCCAGTGCCATCAGCTTTTCGTTTACCTGATAGGGCGGGAAAATCTTCGCTCGATCATCCGCCTCATGTTCCTGCCCCATACTGGCCCAAGCGTCGGTGTAGATTGCATCCACCCCGGCAACTGCTTTTTTAGGATCGTTCATCACTTTAATGGTCGCGCCGGTTTTTTTCGCGATGGCCAACGCGTCGGACAAAATCTGCGCGTTGGGTTCGTATCCTTTCGGCGTAGCCACGCGGATATGCGATCCCAGGCTCGCTCCAGTAAGCAAGAGGGAGTGTGCGACGTTATTGCCGTCGCCGACGTAGGCCAGCGTTGTCTTTTTAAGATCGCCAAATCGCTCCTGCAACGTAAAGTAGTCGGTCAATCCCTGGCAGGGATGTTCGAGATCGCTCAATGCGTTGATCACCGGGACAGACGCATACTCGGCCATACCTTCAATAGTGGCCTGCGAAAAAGTACGCAGCACGATGCCGTGCACCCATCGCTCTACATTGTGCGCTATGTCGCTAAGCTTCTCGCGTGCGTCGAGCCGCTCACTCCGCTGGTCCACAAACGTGGACGTGCCGCCTAACCCGGCCATACCGGCTTCAAACGTCAGCCGCGTGCGCAGTGACGCCTTTTCGAAGAACATCACCAGTTGCTTACCCGCGAGCGCTCCGCGAAAGTCAGCGGGACGGGCTTTCATCAATCCGGCAAGACTTAAAATTGCCGACACTTCGTCCGGGCTTAAGTCGCGCGTGGAAACCAAATCCCGCGACCAGAAAGTTTTAGGCTCCGGCTTGATGGACATTTCTTTTCTACTGAGCGGTTGTATGCTCATTGCTTTCTCCTTGCAGCAGACTTGCCGGAACGAACAGCAGCCGGCTTTCCCGTACCTGTACTTAATGCAACGTCGAGCGCACGAACAACTTCATCCACGTGCTTTTTTGTAATGATGTAGGGCGGCAGGAACCGCAATACTGTGTCGTGCGTGCGGTTGATCAAAATGCCGCGATCCAGCAATTTCTTGACGACCGATTTTGCCGTGTCGGCGGAATCGATTTCCATGCCGAGCATCAATCCCATGCCACGGATTTCTTTGACTGAAGAATGCTTGAAGCGCAGTTCATGCAATTGCGAAACAAAATATTCACCGGTCTTTTCGATATGCGGCAACAGTTTATCGAGCACGCGCAAAAACTCAATTGCCACCGCGCAAGCTAACGGCCCGCCACCGAATGTAGTTCCGTGCATACCAGGATGCATCCCGCTGGCCACGCGGTTGGTAGTGAGAATCGCACCCAGCGGCAAACCCGCCGCGAGCGGCTTGGCCACCGTGACAATATCCGGAAGCACTCCATATTGTTGATAAGCGAAATATTCGCCGGTGCGGCCGAGCCCGCACTGAATTTCATCGAGGATCAGCAGCGCTCCGGTTTTTTCTGTCAGATCTTTCGCTAATTGAAGAAATTCGCGGCTCAGCGGACGAATACCGCCTTCGCCCTGGATCGTCTCCAGGCAGATGGCGCAGACGCTACCGTCAAACTGGCGCTTCAGGTCTTCGAGATCATTGAAGGCGACAAAACTTACACCCGGCACAAGCGGTGCAAATGGATGCCGATATTTTTCCTGACCGGTAGTTGCCAGCGAACCGAAAGTGCGTCCATGGAAAGAATTTTCCAGCGCCAGCAAACGCCACTTGGCCTTGTGACCGTTATTGTTGGATGCGCGCGCAAAAGCACGCGCCAGTTTAAGCGCACCTTCCCACGCTTCGGTCCCGCTGTTGCAGAAGAATGCGCGGTCGAGCTCGGAAATCTTGGTCAGCTTTTTCGCCAGCTCGGACTGATACTCGTGAAAAAACAAATTGGAGACGTGGATCAGCTTGGACGACTGTCGCTTGATCGCAGCCTGAATCGCAGGATATCCATGCCCTAAGGCATTCACCCCGATGCCGCTGAGAAAATCCAGATACTTCTTTCCCCGCGAGTCCCACAGATACACGCCTTTGCCACGCGTGAACAGCACACGCTGCCGATCGTAAGTAGGCAGCAGCAATTTTTCTTCGGAACGAATTACGGCGTCTAAATTCATGCTGAGATTACCTCCGTCCCGCATTCCAGCTTGGTGAAATAAAATTGCGGTAACACCTCGACCTGCGCCGCAGGAAGAATACGCACGCGACCGACGCCTTTTTTCAGAGCTTGCGTGCAGGCTTCGAGCTTGGGCAACATGCCGCCGGCAATCACAGACTTTTCGATCAGCGCGGGCATTTGTTTTATGGTCAGCCAGGGAATCACTTCGCCGTCCGCCCCTTTCACTCCCGGTACGTCCGTTAGAAATATCAATGTATCGGCGTGGCAAGCCGAAGCACAGGCGGACGCCATTTGATCTGCATTCACGTTGTAATACTCGCCATCAGAGCCAAGGGCCAGCGATGACAGAACCGGAATTCCAGCCTGCCCCCAGATTGCATCCAGCCAGCGCGGCTCAACAGAGCAAATTTCGCCGACAAATCCCAAGTCGTATCCGGGCGTCTGTTTTTTACGGGCACGAAATGTCATGCCATCGCCGCCACAAAGGCCGACTGCGGGAACTCCAGCGGCAACAATTGCCGCAACCACGCTTTTATTGACCATCCCGGCCAGGACCATGAGGGCCACGTCGCGCGTCTCGGCGTCGGTGATGCGAAGGCCATTCACAAAATCGGACTTCTTGCCCAATAACTCGAGCGTACGCGTGAGGGTGCTTCCGCCGCCATGAACCACCGCGACCTGATGCCCGTCATGCGCCAGTTCAACCACAGCATGAGCGCATTTGCGCAGTGTGGTCTTATCTTCGAGCGCCTTCCCGCCGATTTTGACGACGATTTTCAATGCAGTCCTTCTTCCTCGCCCCATCCGTACATGACGTTCATATTCTGTATGGCCTGCCCAGCGGCGCCTTTTACGAGATTGTCAATGCAAGAGACCACGATCAGCCTGCGGCCATCTTTCGCCAGCGCGAAGCCCAAATCGCAATAATTCGAATTCACGGAGAATTGGATCTCCGGCAACTTGGGTGTGGCGAACACGCGTACCCAGGGCTTGCCTTTATAGAACTCGCGGAAAATAGTTTCGATTTCCGCCGCTTTCATTTCATGAATCAAGTGAACATAAATAGTGGAAAGAATTCCTCGGGGAATCGGCAACAGATGCGGCGTGAAAGTTACTTCGCCCGCGTTCAGGTCCAGTTGCTCGAGAATTTCTCCCAGGTGCCGATGTCCAAAGACTGCATACGCCGACAAATTGTCGGCCACAGAAACGAAATGAGTTTTTGACGTTGGCTCCTTCCCCGCTCCGGAAACGCCGGACTTCGAATCGGAGATGATTCCCTTGCCACGGTCAATGATTCCGCTCTTTACGAGGGGAGCCAGACCCAGAATCACAGACGTGGCATAGCAACCCGGATTCGCCACCAACTGGGCCGCAGCAATTTCCTGGCTGTGCAATTCCGGCAACCCATACACAGCGCGATCGGTAAACTCGGCGGCCTTTGCCGAACCTTCATCTTCAAATTTGTAAACCGCCCGGTTTTCCGCGTTACGCAAGCGCCATGCGCCGCTCAGATCAATTACCCGCAGACCATTAGCAATCGCTTCAGGAACTAAAGATCGCGAGGCTTCATGCGGCGTGGCCAGAAAAAGCAGCTCAACCCCCTGCTCTTTCAGAACACTCCACGACAACGGCTGCAACGGATACGAGCCATTCCCATTTCCAGCCAGGGCTGGAAAAACATCCACCAAATTTGCGGGAGATTTTGTGTCCGCTTTGCGGCTGAGCAGGACAGGCTTCTCCACTCGCGGATGCCGCAGAAGGAATCTCGTCAATTCAAACCCGGAATATCCGGTCGCACCTAGTACCGCAGTCTTTAGCTTCGTGGCCATCTTTCTACGCTGTCATTTCCTCAATTCGCGCCGCCAGCTTCATGGCTGACTTATGCTCGGGGCAAACAATTAAAATCGTGTCATCACCTGCGATACTTCCCACAACTTCGGGCCAGGCTTCAATGTCCAAAGCCGCCGCTACCGGCTGCGCACTGCCAATCGCGGTTTTAATCACCAGCAAATTCTGCGCAGGTCGAACATCCAGAACAAACTCCCGCACCAGGCGTGAAGCCGGCGGCAAAGCCGGGTCTAATTGCAAATCGCCTGAAGGCAGCTCATAACCGCCGGATGCTTTTACCAATCCAAGCTCCCGAATGTCGCGCGACAAAGTCGCCTGACCCACGACGAAGCCGCGCTTTTTCAGCGCGCGTTGCAGGTCCTCCTGGCTGGTAATGGGACGCTCGTCCAGCAATTCGAGGATGACTTTCTGTCGTAGTGGTTTTGGGCTCATGAATTTATATGCATTATAAGGAATATTTATTCATCATGACAATAGTTTTATTTGCCTCGGATAATTTGCAGATGTTACGAGAGTTACGCGGGTGTTTTGG
>DASXCC010000167.1:0-10435 GCA_036491415.1 Terriglobales bacterium
GTTTCAACTGCAGTGGTTACGCGCTGCTTGATCGCTTTGTATTCACTCTCGGGCGCGAAGCCCAGGCTGATTTCATGCCATGCGAAGCTGGCTCCGGGAATTTGCTTGAATAAACCGGATGTCGGCTGGAAGACAATCGAATTGGAAAATGCCACAACACGGCCGCTGGGTTGTGAATCGCCGGCGCTTCCCAGTTCAAGCAAGTGAATGCGAACCAGGCCAACTTCCACGACTTCGCCATTTACTCCAGCGAGTTCTACTTTGTCTCCCACGCGGATTCCATACTTGCCGATAAGGAAGAAGTATCCGGCGATCGATAAAACCACATTTTGCAGCGCGACTACAACACCCGCAGTCAGCAGACCGGCGAAAGTTACGGCAGATCCCAGTTCGCTCGAGAATGTCAGTACGATTACGACCAGCACCGCGACCCAGACCATCACTCGCCGCAATAGCAGGAATTGGTAACGGCGGCGGCCATCATGCACGTAGCGTAAGATGCTTTTACGGGCGATTTCACCGATGCCGAATACGATGGCGAGTACAAAAATGAGAACCCCAACGCGCAGGGCCAAAGTTTTCAGTTCATCGCGAAATTGCGTGTTGATGGCGTCGCGCCAGTTGGAAAGATTTCTTTGATAAAGGCCAAGCAGAATGCCTTGTTTGCTCAGCGGAAGCAGAGTTGCCGAAGCTTGTTTGAATTGGATGGTAAGCGCGTCGAGCTGCTGTTTTTGCTGCGCGAGCACCGTCGGATCGTCTGAGTCTGGCTGATTAGCGAGTTGATCGCCGCTTTGAATCGACTGTTTTAAATTCGCTATCAGCGGTGCGCGCAATTGCTTGGTGTATTGCGTGAGGTCGTTGGTAGCATTGATGTCGTTTGTCAGGTCGCTTTTTTTGTGGGACAGCGCAAACAGATCGGACGTCAGCGCCCACAGGCCGGTGGGTTCCTGCCGATTGACAACCGTGGGAGGTTTATTCGATGCATTGGATGCATTCTGCTCAGTTGCACCTTGCTTGTTGAGAGCAGAAGGCACAGAGTTTGCCAGCTCTTCGATCTGTGCGCGAAGACCGCTGGCGCCAAGACCGCTTACGCTGCTTCCATTAATAAATTCCAACATGCCGCGAATGGTGTCGCGGCGTGCCTGCAACAGAGCCAGTTCGCTTTCTGCTTCAGCAACGGAGGATTGTAAAGTTTTTCGTTTGCTGGGCGGCGCTGCGTCCAGCTTCTTACGTTCCTCATCGAGATCAGCCTGCGATTGCTGAACCTGTTGGTCAGCTTTGTCGGCCATCTGTACCAGACCCTGAAATTGCGAAGTAGTCGAAGTTGGAGCCTGCGGCTGATTTACTTTCGGTTGTTTCGCCGCCACCTGGGCTTGCTGACGGGCAAATTCGAAGGCCAACTGGACAACCTGCGGCGCGAGCCGCTGATTTTCGTCGTAAAAAGTTACGTCGTCTGACTGCGTGACAAGCTGCTGTTCAGCTGCTAATTGCCGGTACCAGTTGATGGTTCGATTGAGTAATTGAAGAATTTCGTCCGAACCTACCGCTTTCGGCGCTTGAGCGTTCTTGGCGGTAGCAGCCTGTGCGGTGCTCTGGGGAAAATTTTGGGAAGCCGGATTCTGCGCAAATACAATGGTCGCTACGATGAGCGCTGCCAGACACACTACGGCAATTGCTATAAAACGCAATTGCCGCAGAAATTTGGCGTGGAGAAAATTCATGTAAAAGGACTGTACGCGAAGAGATAGTGTAAATCATCCCCGCGCCACAGAATCAGGCAGAAGAGCCTGAATCGTAGAGCGTGCTTTATGCCACACGCTTCGGAGGTTTGTCTTCGGGCCGGCCATATTCCAGGTGCGTATGGACTGGGCGCTCCGGATGATCGGCTGCATCTTCGCTGCCTTCAACAATTTCGGCTTCAAAAGCTTGATCGGTCTCGACTAGTTCTTCAACGCTTTCTTCGCTGGCGTCTTCAAAATCGGAAAGTCCCTGAGTATCTCCCGATTGCCCAGCGCTGTCGGTACCAACCTGCCCGGGATCTTTCCCTAGTTCATCGAGACGCGCTTCATCGCCTGAACGCTTTGCCATAAGTCCTCCTGGTGCTCTTTCTCAGCGTACTCTTTCTTATCCATTCTTTGGATGCAGATGTCCGGCGGCGCGTTCCCGAAGGCAAACGCGGAAGGGCAAAAGAGCAAAAGAAAAGACCCGGCACAAAGCCGGGCCTCTAAGTTCTTGTGTTTTATTGTTGCTGTTGTGCGGGTTGCGCGGTCTGCGGCGTCTGCGAAGGCGGATTCTCAGGCGGTCGCGCTGTCACAAACGGAATATTGGGCATGTGCGTTACTTGTCCACGTTCCGCGTCTGAAATAAGAATGCCCGAGTGATCGAGGAGCAATCCGGTAGCACGATCCATTTCAATTTTCGATTTTTCATACGCAGCCATGGCGGAAACAAGGTTCGATTCCGAAGTGGCGAGCGCCGATTGATTTTGCAATACCAACGTGCTGGTTGAAGCGCCGAGGGCCAGCTTTTTCTGTTCAGCATCCAGCGACTGTTTTGAAAAATCTACCGCCGCTTGCGCCGCTTCCACTGCCGCACGGTTTTGCTGTACGTCAAACTGCGCATTGCGAACTTCGATGCGTACCTGGTTTTCCAATTGCTGCAAGCGCATCTGCGATTGGCGATATTCCAAGATCGCGCGAATTTGTTCCGACTGCGCCAAACGGTTGCGAATGGGAATATTCAGCGTCAAACCCACGCCGCGGTCAGGGGCCGTCGAGTTCACCAACTGATTTAGCGTAGAACCGTAACCAACCGGCGGGAATGTGTTCGCAGGAACGCAGAAGCCGGAGGTTGCAGCATTATTCGCATTGCAAGTCGCGAAGGAGTTTTGATCTCCACCTACGCCTGCGCCACCGTAATATGCAAACAAATCGAGCGAAGGACGCAATATGTTCCGCACGGCTTTGTTGCTGATCTCGGTATTTTTTAAACTGATGCGTTGTTCTTCGAGATCGGCGCGGTGCGTAAGCGCGCTGTTCGTGAGGTCCTGAATGGGTACCACAGTTTCAGTGGGCGGCAATTGCATCTGGGAAGTTGGCACCACTCTGGCTTCCACCAGTTGCTGATTCACCATCGTCCGGCTGAGGGCGTTTTTCATCAGCAGTTCCTGCAGTTCCAGGTTGGTTTGTGCCGTCGTCACGAATTGTTGGTCGGTGGAAACCGTGCTCTGCGCCTGGACTACTTCAATCGGCGCAAGAGTCCCGATTTCTACCTGCTTCTTGGTGTCGCCGAGCGTTTTTTGTGCGAAAGCTAAAGACTCCTGTTGTACGCGCAAATATTCATAGGCGTACACCAGGCTCCAGTACATATTTTCGATCTGGTCAACAGTGGTGATGATTTGCAAACGGAAAGCCACATCGGTGCCTTCGCGGTTGTTTTTTGCGATCGTAATAAATCGCGTATTCGGAGCGAAACCGAAACCCTGCAATAAATGCTGAGTAATTTCAGCGCGGAAGTTGGAGTTCAAGTTCGGGCTGAAGGTGGTGAATGCGCTGTTGCTGACCGTACGGGAGTTATCAAATCCAACGGATAACGCGGTCCCCGTATGAAATCCTTGTGTGTACATCAGGTTCGCGGTGCCGGTATCGGCAAGTGTGCCGCTGAAAGGACTGGTGCTGGTGCTGTGCAGATCGTCGTACTGGAATGTACCGGTGATAATCGGGTCATAGCTCGTGATCGGCGATCCCAATCCTAATGTCGAGCTTACGATTCCAGAAAATCCTGATCCTGCGCCACCCGCGCCACTGACCGTGCCGCCGTTACCGGATCCTATAAGGCCTCCCAATCCGCCAAGCTGGCCGCCCGGTGTCCCTTGGAGGACGCCGCTATTAACGCCGAGAATGGAACCGCCCGCCCTGGAACGCATAACGTCGGTATCGGCAATGTTCAGGTTGTAGCGGAAAATTGCCAGGTCCAGATTGTTTTCCAGCGCCAACGCCACCGCGTCATTCAACGAAAGGTAAAGCGATCCATCTTTAATCAGCGATTCGATGCGCGGCGTATTATTCATGTCCGCTTTAGGAATTTCCCGTTCTTCATACGGCGCGAGCAGGTTTGGGAAATAACCGCGCGGCTTGGAATAGTCCACGATCTTGTAACGCTGTGGGCCAGGGGCCTGAACAGCCTGTTCCGGCGCCTGCGGCAGCGCCGCCTGGACGGTGCCTTGGTCTTGCGCACAGGCAAGTGCGGAGATTGCGACCACAACTGTGATTCCGGCCCGCCGCAGGGCGCAATTCAAGCGAGACAAATGCATTTTATTTCTCTCCATGGATGAAGGCTGCTGGCAACGACTGAAAGCTGTTTTCAAATTGTTGTTACGCGAAAAATGAGATCAAAGTTCCTACTTTTTACGGAAAACGCTCACGCTGCCTTGGATCATTTAGTATAGCGGACGGGCAAGACAATTTCCTTATCTAGCGATTCATCCGCCGCAAAAATTCTGTAAAGATTTATAAATGCAATTAGATGAATGCTCGTGCCCGAAAGACGCGAACAATCTCATGCGCAATCTAAAAATAATTCTGGCCTACGATGGAACTGAATTTGCAGGATGGCAGGTGCAACCCAATCTGCCCACCATCCAAGGCACTTTGGCCTCTGCTATTGGACGTTTAACCGGAGAAAAAGTCTTGCCCCAGGGATCAGGGCGGACGGATGCGGGGGTGCACGCTCTTGCACAGGTTGTGACATTTGTCATAGAGACTTCTATCCCTACAGGGAATTTTTTACGGGCACTGAATGGCTCCTTGCCTGACTCGATACGGGTGCTGGAAGTCGTCGAAGTTCCTGCCGAATTTCATGCCCGTAGGTCTGCCAAAGCAAAAACCTATTGCTACCGGATGTATCGCGGAACAGTTTGTTCTCCCTTCGTGGCCCGGTACGTGTGGCACTATCCGTATCCTCTGGACGAAGAGGCCATGAAGACGGCTGCCGTTGAAGTGACTGGCGAACACGATTTCACGAGTTTCGCCGCGTCGGACCCGGAAAAAGGGAAAGAAGAATCTGTGTCCAACCTCAATTCCAATTCTTATTCCTATTCTAATGTTCGGCGTATTTTTTCATCAGAGTGGCAGCGCGATGGGGATGAATTCGTATATCGCGTACGAGGCAGTGGTTTTTTACACCACATGGTGCGCAATCTTGTGGGAACGTTTCTGTTGGTGGGAAAAGGGACTTTGCAGCCTGCTGATTTGCGCCGCATCCTTGAAGCCCGCGATCGTTCCATGGCGGGAGCCACCGCGCCTGCGAGTGGGTTGCATCTGGTAAGCGTGGAATACTGACTGAACGTTTTTATTTTTGAATCACACGTTTTATTTTTGAATCACAGTAAGAACGTGCTCGCCGATTTTTGCGGAATCAATTTTGTCGGGAAGAGCAAACTGCGAATCGATGCCGATATCCGGATATTTCGGCTGAAGGTATTTTTCGACGAACAGCTGCAAAATAAATTCTGGAATTTCCACGCCGTCCAATAAAACTGAATCGACGTGAACATGTCCCTGGTGGTTTTGACCGTGCGCATGCACATTTACTTGCACGTCGTGCGTGCCGCTGAAAATCAGCAGCATTGGATTGGAAGAGTGGCGTCCACTCTTGATCTGATCAAAGTCAATATGCGCTGTACCGCTAACAGCGCCATCTTCTCCGGAAACATGTACGGATTGCACTCCGGCAGGAAGCGTTACCAACTCCGAACCTAAGTAGCCGTTCACTTCGTCTTCTGAAAATACAGTAGGTGTTTCATTGGGATGAGACGCTGCGCCATTCTTCTCGATGAAATCGAGTTTCTTTTGCATGCTTTCGGCCACTTTGGAAGCTGCTGGACTTTGTAACGGGATGAGAAGTGTGAGCGAGAGAACGGCGAAATAAAAAGACTTCATGGTTGCGGCGTGATCCGGGCTACTGCTTTCTTAGATGCAGCAACCCGAGGTTCCGCAATTGTCCCGTTGATGCTGTATTCCGGGCCGTCAGTATGGATCAGCTTGATGTTGATGTCCCGGCTTAGCAAGGCTGTTCCGCTTATGCTGTATTTACCTTCCGCGCTTTCGAAGTTGCCCTGCTTGATTTGAAAACGTTCGTTGTTGAAAACAAGATCAGCCGTGAAACTTTCCATGTGCAAAGGGCTGTCCTCATTCAACGTGATGTGGGGCAGGAGGCAATCGTGCGCATTTACGTATAGCTCCGCGGAGGCAGACGACAAAATATCAGCGACGCTCTTACCGGAACTGGAAAATTCATACGTTGCGTCGGCATTCCCGGAAATCCAATCGTCGTCCATCAAGTCAGATAATTTCGCCAGACCGACGTGGTCGAATGTTCCCGCAGCATGGATAGTTGGCGATGCAGTTGTGAAATCTACGGTCAAATTGCCGGAATGGCGTCCACCGAGCATTTTGCTACGAATGTTGGAGAGCTTGAGATTGCCGGCCTCGAGATCGGCATTGGCCGTGAAATCAGAACCGCCAAGTTTATAAATCTCAACACTATCAATGGAGAGTTGACCGGTCGCGTGTAGTTTCGAGAGGAACGTGGGGCTTAGCTTTTCTGAAAGCAAGCTGTACCAACTGCTGGATTGCGTGGACGTAATTAACAGACTGTCGAGCGCCGCTTCGGTCAGTTCACCGGTATGCAAGTTGAAGTGTGCGGCGCAGGTCTCCTGCACTGCGCAAGGCCGGGGTAGCGTCAACGTACCATGCCACGTGATTCCGGCAATCGAAGCCGATAATTTCTGCACACTCACTTGATCAGGCGTCAACGAGAGAGTGGCCGAAGCGATTTCCAATGGTTGATTGAGTCCTCGGACAGGCGCATTCACCGTATGAAGTTGTGCGGTGCCGACAACTTTTGCGGATGAGAAATTCGACCATGGGCCGGAAAAACCAAAATCAATCGTGGCTTGACCATCGGCGGACGTCTGTGGCGCCGGAATGCTCAAAACTCGCGCGAATTGCAAAAGGGGCTGAATCTGGGCATCGCCCTTCATGCGAAAGCTGTAGCTGGCTGCGGAAATCCAACCGTGCACAGGCGTTGGACTCGTGCCGCCAAGCGCCACATTCATCGGTCCAACTTCAATACCGGCCTCTGGAGTGGTCCTGGTCAACGCGGGCACTCTATTCCGGGTTTTGAGTGTGGACAGTACGCCTATCGTGAAGGGAATCGTGTTGATTGTGACCGGAGTATTGCTGGAATCAGAGGCAAGCTCCAGATTCTTGATTTCTCCCTGACCCTGCCATTGCGGTGTGGCATTCACGGTTGTCACCGTGACCTTCGCGTTCAGACTTCCATTGGCTGAAATATTTTCGGGTATATATTTCTTCACGTGTGCAAAGAGGTGAGCTACCGATTGCATGGGAACATCTTCCGCAGTGAAGTTGAGCCGATAGTCGCGTTGTCCGAGTAAAGACTGGATACCGCCTTCGGCGCTTAAGAATCCGCCCTGCACCGGACCGCGGCAATCGATTCCGAAAAGTTTTCCTGCTTCGTAGTTGTAATGAGCATTGCACTGCGCCGCCAGCGGTAAGTTGGAATCTATGTTTACGTCATAGCGGCGAAAGTCGGGAATTGAGGCGCTGGTCTGCACTTGAAGATCGTCAGGATTCCCGGCGATCTGCATGACCAGGTCTAGTTCACCGCGCCAGCCTTTGTCGTTTCCATAAGCCAGCGTTGTGATTTGACCCAACTGCCCATGACTCCATTCCAGCGCGATTTTTAGTGGTGTTTGATGAAATGACGCCGCACGCTGCCAGATGCCGGAGATTTTTACGATGCCCGTGTTGGTGAGATTGTAGTCAGTGCGTACAGGCTTTGCTTCCATACGCATGCCCCAGGAATTTTCCGACTCCTGCCATAAGGCAAAATCAGCGTCCGTCATGGCATAGGATTTTTTCTCTTCGCCAAGTTTTAAATTGATCCGGCCGCTTTCGGCTTCAATGTAAGGAAAGCCAGGCCGCAATTCTGTTTTTAGTTTCGCGGTGGGCGCGACCGAAGTCTGCGAGGTACGCTCGAGCAACGGTTCCACATTCCAATGGCCTGACGCATTGCGAACCAGGTTGAGGCTGGGTTCGCTCAGATTTAAGCGCGCAATTTCCAGCCGGCCTCGCAGGAGTGACCATAAACGAAGCGAAGCGGTAACATTCTGCGCGCGTAAAACCGGCTCGGCGCTGAATGCCGGATCGTCATGCACGACGAAATCCTGCAGATCGAACCCAGGTTGCGGCAGAAGGCGAATGCTGGCAGAGGAAATTTCCACCGGCCTGCCCAAAGCGAGGCTGATGGAACTCACAATGCGGCTTTTAATTTTCTGAGCGCCGGGGCGAACGAAGAAAAGAACTAAAAGCACAAAAATGAAGATGAGCCAATTCCGTTTGGACCGAAAAAACTTCAATGCACCGTCCTCAACATCCGTCGCCAGCGAGTGCTATCGAAGAAGTGAAGGATGACGTGGAAAGCAAAAGCCACCCTTTGGCTGATTTCCTTCTGCTCAGATTGCATTTCCGATTCTTCAAACGACCAGTAAATAAACATCGGCCGCCCAATCACGTTTTCCTGCGGAACAAATCCCCAATAGCGGCTGTCTGCACTGACGTCCCGATTGTCGCCCATGGCGAAGTAGCTGTTTGCAGGCACCACGATGTCGCCGTCATCAATATGGCTTTGCATGGTCAACTGCCAGTCCACGAATATGTCGCCACCTTCACTCGCCGGGACCGACGGGAAGTTTTGGGCGTAAGGATTGTAGGCCCCGGGAATGGAATGGATGACATAAGGCTCTTCGAGCTTCTGTCCATTGCGATAGACCACCCCATCCTTCAGGTGAATGCGGTCGCCGGGAAGCCCGATGATCCGCTTTACCAGATGCAGGCCTGGTTCCGCGGGGGACATGAACACGAGAACATCCCCGCGCTTGATGTCACGATATGGAAAGAGCGGCCCGATCCAATTTGTGCGGGGCGCGAGCCCGACGCGATCCACAAAAACATGGTCGCCGATCAGTAATGTGTTTTCCATGGAACTGCTGGGGATTTCAAAAGCCTGCAGAACAAAAGTGATGATGAACAGTCCCACCACGAGCACGGCCGCCAGGGAAGCTAAAAATTCGACGGTCGTTTCCTGTTTTTTTTCTGCTTGTTTGACCACGGAATTTTCCAAACGGGGCATTGTTGTGCCCTCAAGGTATAAAAGCTTACCGGACAAGGCTGAACGTTCGCCGCCAACGCGTGTCGCCAAAGAAGTGCACGATGATGTGTACTACAAATTCAATTCTCTGGCTGATTTCGGTTTTCTTGTACTGATCTTCATCTTCTACAAACGACCAGTAGATAAACATGGGCCTTCCGATCACGTTTTCCTGCGGAATAAATCCCCAGAAACGGCTGTCGTAACTCACATCGCGATTGTCGCCCATGGCGAAGTAGCTGTTTTCCGGGACGACGATGTCCTCGCCCTGAATGTGGTCTTTCATGCTCATTTGCCAGTCAGGAGTGACGGCATTGCCTTCATTCGGAGGCACGGCAGGGAAGTTTTGCGCATAAGGATTGTAGGCATCCGGAATGGTATGGATTACATAGCCGGACTCGTCCAACTTCTGCCCATTGCGGTAGACCACGCTCTCACGAAGATGAATGCGGTCGCCGGGTACGCCGATAATGCGCTTCACCACGTACAGCCCTTGCTGCTCGGGAGAAAGGAACACAACAATGTCGCCGTCTTTGATCTGGCGATAAGGCAGCATAGGACCTAGCCACTTGGAGCGCGGCGCAAATTGCACCCGGTTCACAAATACATGGTCGCCGATCAGAAGGGTGTTTTCCATGGAACTGGAAGGAATTTCAAAGGCTTGCAGGACGAAAGTGATGATAAATAAGCCGACCACCAGCACCGCCGCTAGCGACGCCAGGAACTCGACAGTGCTTTCCTGCTGTTTTTCTTCTTTTTTATTCTCTTTATCTTGCTTGGCCACGAGATTTCTTTCCATGTGGGCATGGTTTGCCCGTTTATCTCACGACTAAAAAGGTCCGCTTCCAACGCGTAATTTGGAAGAAATGGGTTATGGCATACGCGAAGTGTACGAGTTTATCACTTGCGCCGCTTGCATTGCCTGCCGCGTCGGTATCGCGCATGGACCAGTAGATGAGCAACGGCCTTCCTACGATGTTCGCGCGAGGAACAAATCCCCAATAACGGCTGTCTTCGCTGTCGTCGCGGTTGTCTCCCAGAACGAAGTAACTACCCTGTGGAACAATAAGTTCGTCGTTCTTCACCAGGTCTTTCATCTGCAGCCACCACTTGCCCTCCAGCCCGACTACAGAAATGTTTAGTTGGGGAAAATTATCGCGAAATTCATCCGGCGCGGGATAAATGTGTCGCACATACGGCT
>DASXCC010000168.1:0-3117 GCA_036491415.1 Terriglobales bacterium
AGTCCGGAAGCATTACTGAATCCAGTGGCAAGTCGCGCCAACGACGCACCCGTTGCAAACGCCGCTGGCAGCGGAAGCACTACTCCGTGGTGAAGGTTCGCCATCTTGAAGTTTACGAAGTGATGGGCCCGGATTTCGACGCCGCTATCCTGATCAAAAACCGTATTATCGAACGCCAGACGCGTCTGGCTAAAGACTTTCACGTTATCAAAGCCGATGTTTGTGGAATTGTGCGCAACAACGGCATACGTCTTCGGCAAAACGTTGCGGGACACTCGATACATGTAGGTATTTACAAATTGCAGATCATGCGATGACTCCAACTCAATCGAATCCGCGTCGGCGCCTTCGGGATTTTCTTCCTCGGTCTGCAAATCATAAATTTTCCAGTTCGCCACATGGTTTATATGGACTTCATTCCGCATGTGGTGTTCGCATGAAAATTGATAGATACGGCCTGGCGTATTTGTGTCCTCGATAAGCAGCCCGGCTTTCGCGGTGCCGCCGTGCGACCATATGCCGCGAAAAACCCCTCCCCCTCCATCATGGATCCATAGGCTCGGATACTGCGCGTCCAGTTCGACAGGCGCACGCGGGGAACGCGCAGCCGCAGCAGCTTCCAGCAGGGGAATGTATTCGTTGTGCCCTCGAATGAACTCGTCGTCGTCGAGCATCGAGCCTGGGCCTGCGAGCCATTCGATTCCCGTCGCCCGAGGATTCGCATTTCCCGTTGCGACTCCGAAGCCAGTAACAATGTTCTTGCCGCCACGCGGCGCCAGCAGTAAAGGCATGGCCTCTCGGGATCCTTGGAAATTTGGGTCCGCATCGTTCAGAACAAATTGAGTGGTGAAAGGACTGAATCCAATGAGCGTGGTGTTCGGATGCAGGTGCAACGTCCCGCTCAGCCGATAGCGTCCACTCGGAAAATACAAAGTCTCATGCGCATCGATCGCACTCTGCAATGCGGCCGTATCGTCCATGCCACCATCTCCCTTGACGCCGAGAGCGTGCACATTGATCCAGGAATTCATGGGCGGAAGTAAAGGGATGTCCGTTAGCCATGTTTGTTTTCGCAGCGGCCCCTCGTGATGATGCAGGGCAATTCCCTTTTCGCGTCCATCTGCGCCGATCTCAAGCCCAAGCGTAAATCTGTCCTCCACAAAAGAAGCGCCTGCGACGGATTCTTTCGCAACACTTTCCGCGCCTTCTACAAATCTCTTCACATGCTTGCAGGCAATGTTCTCCAAGGTAACTTCAGAACGAAGATTCCTGACATCGCCTAACTTGAATGCAGTTTGCGAAATGTTTTCCATCTGCAAATCACGCGCATAAAGCTGCTCAACTTCGCCCTCAGGAATTTCTATGCCCACGGGAACGTTCCTAATGCGGTCGCGTATGAGCGTGAAGCCGGCTTCTGTTGTGCGTATTGCCGCGACTCGCTGGCCTTCGAAACTCGAATCCATCAATAGGAATTGCCAGGCGGGAGAAGTTTTGCCGGTCACAATTCCAAAATCTCCACCATAAATATGAATGTCGCTGGCCTGGTTGCCGATTTGTTCCATCGCTGCTCGCGCTGCACCTATGTGGAAAATTGCATGGGAAATAAAACTGTGCTGCGCCACATTGAAGCGCACTGCAACCGCCGCAGGATTTCCATCGCCAATTACAAAATCAATATTCGTAATCGCGCTGTAAAAAGTAAATTCGCTCGCATCGGCAATCGGCTGACCTTCCGGCCCTCGCTCATCGGTAAACCAGAGCATGTAGCGGTCAGCGCCTTGCTGAAATCCTGGCGTATTAGGAGCGATTAAAAATACAGGCCGCTTCGCGCCATATCCGATCAAACGAATGCCTGCCCAAACATGAATGGTTCTGCCCAGCCGATAACGGCCCTCAGGAATGAAAACGATGCCGTGGTGCAAAGTTTCCTGGGCGCGGTCAATGGCATGCTGCAACGCGTCGGAATCGTCCCCAACACCGTCGGCGTGCGCGCCAAAATCTTTCGCGCTCAAATAAACCGCCAGAGGATCATCCGGCCGCGACGTGTAAACCGACTGCGCACTTGCTGCACACGCGCAAATAAAAAACAAAGAAATTGTTGCAATTAAACGGTGCGTGCTCACAGTTCTTTTCCCCGATAAGTAACTTGCAAAGCAAAGCATCATTTACTTCGCATGCCATTTTATTCGCAGAATGTCCCAGGAGTGCTAAGTTGATAGATATGCGATTGGAATCAAAGATCCTGATTCACCGAAGCCCCGAACAGGTGGGGAAATATCTGGGTGACATTTCTAACATTTCTCAATTGGACCGGGGCGTTGCGCGATCGCAGCAGACGTCGCAGTCTTCGCCAGAATCCCCCGGGGTTGGATTCGAATTTGAGACGCTCGGCCATGGCGAAACGGAAGAAAAGCAAAATCGTGGACGAATGTCCTACCGCATCAGCGAAATCGCCCCTGACCATTGCACGGTACAGCTAACCAGCACGCGGGGTAATGCGCGATTTTTCAAAACTGCCCAGTGGGACTTCCACGTGAGCCCCGCCCCCAACGGCACATGGCTCACCTGCAGCAGCCGATTTTAAACTTCGACTGCATTACATTTTTATGGCGCCGCTACTTTACCTGGAAAAAGACGCTATTCAAGCGGACCTGCAAAGTCTCAAGCAATCCGTGGAAGCGAACACCTCGCCGCAGGGAACATCCGCCTAGCTGCAAACGGCCAGTTGCCACGCTTTGCATCCATCTCTAAAATAGAACATCCAACTTTTATGATTCACTTTCCCGTACCTGAAGCGCTTACATTTGACGACGTGTTACTGCTGCCTGCCCGTTCGGACGTGGTTCCGGCGAACGCCAACACACAAACGCAATTCACGCGCAATATTCGCCTGAACATTCCCGTCATCAGTGCGGCCATGGACACAGTCACCGAGTCCCATATGGCAATTGCGCTGGCGCAACAGGGCGGATTGGGAATCATTCATCGCAACCTGAAAATCGATCAGCAATCCGAAGAAGTGGACAAGGTAAAGCGCTCGGAAAGCGGCATGATCGTAGATCCCGTTACGATGTCGCCCGATGAGAAAGTTTCCGACGCGCTGGAAATGATGCGGAA
>DASXCC010000169.1:0-5915 GCA_036491415.1 Terriglobales bacterium
TTCTAAACAGAAATAAAAAAAGCGCCGGGAGGACGTCCGGCGCTTCTATCGGAGTTACATCAGAGAAAATTATTTGTTATCGGCTGGTGTGGCGCCAAACTCACGGCGCGTTGGCAGCGGACGCGAAGCCCGTGCCGATAAAGGACCCATGGCAACCGCGGCGGCTCCGTAACGTTCAAGCAGTGACGGCACCATCGCACCTTCGGCTTCCTTCACGAACGTCATGCAGCCTTCGGCATTCATATCGATGCGAATAAAGTCGCCGAGTTTCACCTGACCGGTCGCTACCAGGTTGGCAAGAGGAAACACGATGTTCCGTTCAATGGCGCGTTTCAAATGACGCGCGCCATATTTTGGATCGGTCCCTTCCTGCAACAAAAAGCCTTTCACTTTCGGAGTGCAGTTGAACACGAACTGATTTGCGGGCGAAGCCATCAATACACGTTGCTGCACCATGCCAAGTTCGATTTCCAGAATCTGTTGCAAGTGTTCAGGACGAAGCGTGCGGAACACAACAACTTTGTCGATTCTGTTCATGAATTCCGGCGTGAACTTACGGCGAGCAGCGTCCACGGCCGTGCGGTCGATCTTTTCATCCAGCGAAGAATCGATTTCCGTGACCTTCGGCGCGAAGCCAAAGCCGCCCTCCATCATGTTGCTCATTTCACCAGCGCCCAGGTTCGACGTCATGATGATGATGCACTGTGACAGATCCACGCGGCGGTTGTCGCCCAGCGTGAGCGTGGCTTTATCGAGAATTCCCAGCAGCAACTGCCAGAGCGAGTCAGAAGCTTTCTCGATTTCGTCGAACAAAAGGATTGAGAGCTTCAGCTTTTCCGTGTGCCACTGATTCAACGCTTCCTGCGTAAGCAGGGGGTGCGTTTCGCGGTGTCCGAGGTATCCCGGAGGCGAGCCGATCAATTTTGCAATTTCGTGGGAGTGCTGAAATTCAGCACAATCAATCTTGATGCAGGCGCGGGGGTCTCCGAAAAGGGCTTCGGCCATCCCTTCGACCACGCGCGTTTTTCCTGATCCTGTCGGCCCCAGAAACAGAAGATTTCCAATCGGTCGTCCCGGCGGATTCAGTCCCGCCAGAAACATCTGGTAGATTTCAACGACCTTTTCAACGGCTTGATCCTGCCCGACAATGCGGCGACGAAGGGCACCATCAAACTCTTTGGCGTCATTACCTCGACGGTTTGGGTCTAGAACGGTATTGAGAACAGTTTTCATAGGGTCTTTCTGGCCCTTCACTTCCCTCTTCTGGGCCTCACCACTTCCCGGAAAACGGGTCAAATCCATTTCGGCTAAAGTGACGTTTCTTGTCACTTCAGTTTCCTTTAGACGCTACCCATAAGTGCAAGTGACTCGCCAACCCGGAGAGAAGAACCCATCACTTTCTTTCTATTGAACTTAGATGCGGCGCCTGTCCCCTGAGAGTCACTTACATCTCCAAGAAAAATCCTGTAAAGAGAAATACTTTGCACATGCAAGGAGTTCCCAAGGTATTCGTTTGGATGCCGACGGCACACTTTTGCCTGTGGGAAATAGGGGCCAAATTCATACTGGCCGGCCCTTTACTCACTGTCTACTGACTGTCGCTGACCTGACGTAACTGGCCGCAATTTTTACGTCCGGATAGCATCGCTCCACAAGCTTCATAGGAGAAAGCACTTGCGTCGTTTCGGCTGGATTTCTATCGCTCTTTTTGTGTCTTTATGTGCCGGGATCTTCTTCCGGATGTCCTTTTCCATAACCTCCGCGTCGGCGAAGTCCAAACACGAACCAAAATTGTTGAACACTTCAGCTAAAGCGACCTCCGTCGCCATATCTGTACCGCCGATCACAGTTCCGGCGGGCGACGTTTTGTACGAAGCGAAGCGGGGTGAAGCGGTCATCACCGTGGCGCGGCGTTATTTAGGACAGACTTCGTATCTGACTTCCTCCCAGCTGAGCGATGCCATCCGCAAAGCGAATGAGGACTATTCCGGGGTTTTCTTCAAGGCGAACCAGCAGGTTTTGATTCCGGGAATTTTGCTTGCTCCGATCGTGGAGAAAATGATTCCCGTGCAGCGCGACTTTGAAGTGCGCGCGATTTACCTGACGGCCATCATGGCTGCCAGCGACCACGGCGTTCGTATCGTGAAGCAGTGGCATGACGTGGGCGGCAATGCTGTGGTTTTCGACATTAAAGACAGCGACGGAAGCGTGAACATTCCCTTCGACTATCCGCTGCTTGGCGAACATCATGTCGTGATTCACAATCTGCCAAAGTACATTCGCTTCCTGCACTCGCAGAACATGCACGCCATTGCGCGCGTGGCCATCTTCCGCGATCAACATCTGGTAGAAACCCATCCGGAACTGGCGGTGAAGTCGCGCAAGAGCGGACAACCGTGGCGCGAAAACGGCAAGCTGGTTTGGACCGATTCTTCGCAGCCCAAAGTTCAGGAATATGACATCGCTTTAGCCAAGAAGGCTGCCGAAGCCGGAGCCGATGAAATCCAGTTCGACTACGTTCGCTTCCCGGCTGAAGGCGACCAGAAAGATGCGAGCTTCTACTTTGAGACTGCGCATCCTGGCTGGCATCGTCCGGACGTCATTACTGACTTTTTGAAACACGCTTATGCGGAAATTCATCCCACGGGCGCATTACTCTCTTTGGATGTGTTCGGCGTGATGGCGTGGCAGCGGCAAGCGGATTTGAACCACACTGGGCAGGACATTGTGGGTATGGCGAAATATTGCGACGTGATTTCGCCCATGATCTACCCTTCGCACTTCTTTAAGATGGACGGATATGACCATCCGGGAGACGCGCCGGAACACTTTATCGGCGAATCCATGGCCCGCTTTGAAAAGATCACAGCCGGGAGCGGCGTTGTGATTCGCCCTTGGCTGCAAGCCTTCCGCTGGCGCACTCCGAGCTACTCGCCCGAATACATCAAAGTGCAGGTGCTGACAGCCAAGAGCAAAGGCGGCGTTGGCTTCTTGTTCTGGAATGCGGCGAACGATTACACCAAGCCGTATGTCGCGATGCCGGAGATGAAATCTGCTGGAAAGTATTTCCGCGGAGATACGTTGCCGGGAACGCAGGTCGCGGGATTGACTACCACTTCCAACACAGCTAGCCATTAAAAATCCATCCCGGGTTTCGCGATCAATCGGAATCCGGGAATTCTTCTTCCATTCCAAATGCCAAACCGGATAGGGACTGAGACGTATCTGATTTCAATTTCAGTCGTCATCTACTTTTACTTTCGGATCTGCTTTCTTACTGCCGCAAACTGCTAAACTAATTTTTCTTTCCAGGAATCTTGCGAGGAAATCTTGCCAGCAAATCCTATCCTTATTGTTCACGGCGGCGCATGGGCCATTCCTGATGACATGGTCGAGGCGCACCTGAACGGCGTGCGTCATGCGATTGCCGCGGGATGGCGTGTGCTGGAACGCGGCGGCACGGCGCTCGATATGATCGAAGAATCCGTGGTGGTGATGGAAGATGATGAAACCTTCGACGCGGGACGCGGCAGCTTTCTAAATTCTGACGGAAAAGTGCAGCTCGACGCGCTCATGATGGATGGCGCTACTCTGCGCGCCGGCGGAGTGGGCGGAGTAGAGAGGATCGCCAATCCAGTACGAGCGGCCAGAAAAATTCTGAGCGATAGTCCGCATGTCTATTTTGTAGCTGAAGGGGCAGAACGATTTGCCGCCGGACATGGAATTCCACTTTGCAACAACGAAGACCTGGTAATCCCCCGAGAAGTGGAACGGCTGCGTGAATTCAAGACGAGCGAGCGGAAACTCGATCCTACTTACTTTTCTCATGACACAGTCGGCGCCGTCGCCTTAGACAGCCATGGCAATATTGCGGCAGCGACTTCCACGGGCGGCACTTTGAATAAAACTCCCGGCAGGCTTGGCGATTCTTCATTAATCGGATGTGGCTGTTACGCCGACAACGACTCCGCCGCCGTTTCCACAACAGGCTGGGGCGAACCAATTATGAAGTTGGTGCTGGCAAAGTGGACGGCGGACCGGGTTGCGACTGGCAATCTTCCCGAATGGGCCGCGAAAGAGGCGATGAATTACCTGCAACGGCGACTACAAGGGATGGGCGGAATTATTGTTCTTGATGCACAAGGAAGGTTCGGTATTGCCCACAACACACCGCGCATGGCCTGGGCGATAAAAACTTCTGCAAAGGAAGAATTTGGGATCCAGCGATAGAAACTCAAGCGAATCTTAACGTCTTCCCGCTATGAAGTAGCTTTTTTGTAAACGTTCTTGCATATCGTGGGTTGCACGCGTAACATTCCCGCCCGGTCACCAAAGTAACCACCAGCGAACCCTTTGGGAAGTTGACCCATCAAAGCTGGCACGAATACCATAGAGACTCGCGCACAGGGTGAACCTCCCATGGCGTCGCGGTAAGTCATAGAGAACAATGAAGGTTACAAAACTCTATCTTCTGATCGCGGCATTGGCCGTGCTTGCCTTGGGGACGGCGTCCTGCGGGTCTGCTACGCATGCTGCGCCGCTGCTACCGCAAGCGATTGCGCCTTCCATTTCAGCCGGACAGAAGCCTGCTGCGACCGCCGCAAAACCGGCCAATAAGCCGGTTCAACAAACTGCACAATCTCAAGGCCAAAACGCTCAGCCGCAGACAAAGCCTGATCCGGTTCTCGAGTTGATCTCTACCGCGGACAAGGAATACACCGAAGGGCAGGAGCACTTCAAAGCGGGAGACCACGAAGCCGCCAAAGAGAGTTTTGACAATGCTTTTGACTTGCTGATGGACAGCAAGCTGGATATCCACTCGGACCCGCGTCTGGAAGCGGAATACAACAAGGTGCTGGCTGGCGAGAACAGCGTGGAGTTACAGGCAATCCAGCAGCAACCGGCGTCAGACAATTCAGACGCCCAAAAGTCGGAACCAGCTCCGATTGATGAGATCAACGACACAACGCCTGCGGTGGATGCGAATGTAAAGGCCAAGGCCGAGGCCGAGATTAAAGGGACGCATTCTGACTTGCCGCTGATGTTAACCGATCCAGTAGCCGGCTACATCAACTACTTCTCAAATCGCGGACATGGAACGCTGGAGCATGCCTTGGAGCGCAGCGGACGCTACCAGGAGATGATTCAGACCATCTTCAAAGAAGAAGGCGTACCGCAGGATCTGATCTTCCTGGCCCAAGCGGAGTCGGGGTTCCATTCCCTTGCTGTGTCGCGTGTAGGCGCCCGCGGCTTGTGGCAGTTCATGTCATTCCGCGGCAAATCTTATGGATTGAAGAGAACACCCTGGGAAGATGACCGGCAGGATCCGGAAAAATCGACGCGCGCTGCAGCCCACCACTTAAAAGATCTGTACAACGAGTTCGGCGACTGGTACCTGGCCATGGCGGCCTACAACTCCGGTCCCGGCACGGTGCAGCAAGCGGTAAAGCGCACGGGATACGCCGACTTCTGGGAGCTCTATAACCGCAACGTGCTGCCCAAAGAAACGCGCAACTATGTGCCAATCATCGTCGCGATGACGATCATGGCCAAGAATCCGGCGCAGTATGGGCTGGAAGATATCGTTAAAGAAGAACCCGTGCCCTACGATCGCATCACGATTGGTTATCCCGTGGATTTGCGGCTTGTGGCGCAGTGTGTGGGTTCATCGCCTGCGGAGCTGCAAGATTTAAACCCCAGCCTGTTGCGCTGGAGCACGCCGAAAGACGGCACTTTCGAATTGCATGTACCGCAAGGAACCAAAGATCAATACGAGACAGCCATCACCAAGATTCCGGAGAACATGCGTGTATGGTGGCGCTTGCATAAAGTAGAAAGCGGCGAAATGCTGGCCTCCATCGCACGGTCTTATCGGGTCACAGCACAGGCAATCCGAAATGCCAACGAGTTGGATG
>DASXCC010000170.1:0-21194 GCA_036491415.1 Terriglobales bacterium
CCAAACGTGCCCGAATGACGACGCTCTCACCAGTTGTATCTGATTGAAAACTTGGAAGACCGAGAGATGTTTACCTTTTAGCAAACCGCCGCCTTCAGCCTCTCGGCCATCTCTCCTGCACGCGTGGTAAACAGTTTAACATCTTGGGCCGTCCGCATTTCATCGATAAACATCCTCTGCCAGAAACCCGCCAGTAACTCCCGTATAATTTGAAATCGCACGCAAACTTTGTCAGCAGCCGCTAGTCGGATTTAGTTCTTAACGTTTAATAGCAACCATGTGGTCATAGTGCCCAGGTGGATTGCGGCCCAGGTGGATTGCGACTGTAAATTTTGAGGAAAGGCAGCGAACTCAAGTTAGCTATGGCTTCACCATCCATTGAGTCGAGCATTGACGATTACCTGCGTCGCAGGCTGATGCCTGTTGAGGGCGTGATCCCTCATCTGGCGGGAATCGATATGCACGGAAATTCAATTCCCGTCGGGAACGTCGGCGGCGACTTGTTCGAGTATCTGAATTTTCAGCAGCGCTATAACATTGATGCCCGTATTGCCCGGGCGCTGCGCCTGGCTGCCGAATATCTGCAGCCGCTTCCGGATGGCAAGCCTCCGCGCAATGGCGTGGATGCGCATGTGGAATGGTTGCGATCGCGACCGGGATACACCGATCAGGTTGCGGACGAGTATCGAAAAGCAAAAAGTTCCGAGCAGTTGCGTGTTGCGGAAGATCTGCAAGAGTTGTTCACCACAGCCGGCGTTCTCATGGTGGATGCGCAGGGGCATGGGCTGATTTCCGCGAAAATCGCGTCGACCGTTCACGACACGTTCCATGCATTCATTTTGTCGGAACTCGATACTTACGGAAAAATCACGCCGGAATTTTTCGAGAAAATTAATTTGCGGCTGGCTTTGTCAGTGACCGCGCGTAACGCCCTGGGCAGAAGTGCGGACGACAATTCCCGCGAGATTGCGACCATGCTTTATGGAGAAATCCGTCCCGACGGACGTTTCCGTTTTGTGAATTTCGGTCACCCGCCTGCATTGGTTTTTTCCGCGGAATTCGGCAGATTCATGGAGATTGATCGCGACCGCATGGTGCAGTTTTTGCCGTTGGGCCTGGAAATTCCCGAGGACCATCCGGATCGAAGTAAATATTTTTCCATGAAAGTGCGCAAACGGCAGATGGACGACTCGGACGTGAGAGAGATCACGCTCATGAGCCGCGGCGATATTTTATTTCTCTACTCGGACGGCGTGTACGACGGCAGTGATGAGCAGGACCGGCTGGCGATTGGGCACGTCATCGCCGAGCACAAGAATGAATCCTCCCAAAATATTTGCGATGCGATTTTGGAATACGCCGTGAAGCGCGACGAATATCTCCTGCAGAACAACGAAAAAGACCGCATTGATGACAAGACCGCGTTCATCATCAAGCGCACTTAATCAAGCGCACTTTAGTTTCTGGTAATGACTGCCGCAAAAAAACCATCACAAGGATGAATGCCGGGGACCGTTCGCATGTAGTCGCCTTGCGTAAGCGATGAGATGTGCGGCCAGATAAGTTCGCCTTCGCGCTGCAATCTGGCCAGTTCTTCTTTTGCGGGGACAAGTTGAAACCCGGGTTCTTGCGATAAAACAGCTTCCACCACTACGGAATTTTCTTCTTCTTCCAGCGAGCATGTTGAATAAATCAGTTTTCCTCCCGAAGCAAGCTGGCGCATGGCCGCGCGAAGAATAGCCAACTGGCGCGACTGCAAGTCTGGCAAATCGTCGGGCGTTAAACGCCATTTGATCTCCGGATTCCTGGCGAGTGTTCCCGTACCGGAGCAGGGAACATCCGCGAGAATCCGATCGAAGCGATTTTGCGTAGAGAATTGTGTGGCGTCGGCGGTTTTTACTTCAATATTTTTGTTCGGCGCCATTTTTCTGAGCAAGGCAGCACGATGTTCATGCAACTCCAACGCAAGAATTTCTGCCTGGAGATTGCGATCAGCGATAATCCGAGTTTTCCCTCCGGGAGCTGCGCAACAATCGAGAATATGTTTTCCATTCCCAACGAGCAGTGCGACCAGTTGCGAAGCTTCATCCTGAATGGCCACTCTTCCATCGCGAAATGCTTTGGTTTTTGTGATGTCGCCGGAAACGACGCGAGATGCGGAATGCAATAATTTTCCAGAAGCCAGTTTGATTCCCGCCTCTTCCAGTTCCACAGAAACGGATGAATGGAACATGCGGATTGCAGTTTCAGGAATTTGCTGATCGTACGCGCAGAGAACGCGGCTCGCCTCGACTCCAAACTGCTTGATCCATCGCTCTATCAGCCAGGATGGATGCGCGGATGATTGGGAAATTTCGCCTGCATCCTTACCCTGCGCAATTGCAACTTTCGTCCGCGGAGCGTTCTGTATCTTGCGCAGCACCGCATTGACGAACGGGGCTGCCGACCTCTTGCGCGCTTTTTTGATCAGCTCCACGCTGTCGTGCAGGACGGCGCGAGCCGGCACTCTCTCCAGAAAATACAATTGATATACGCCAATACGCAATGCAATGAGGACTTCTACGTCTAACTTCTTTAAGCCTTGTGAAGACTGAGCTGAAATATATTGATCAAGAACGGAACGCCAGCGAAGCACGCCCATCACGATTTCCGTGGCCAGCCGATGATCGGCATTGCCCAGGTTTCGATAGGTTTCGGAATGTAATAGTTCAGACGCGTAGGCGTCTTTTTTCTCGACCGCGAGAAGAACATCAAAGGCGGTGACGCGTGCGGGAGATATGGGCATGATCTTCAGATTCAAAGCTTACATGTAGAACAGGCTTAGCCGCGGGATCCCGCATTTCTCGAAGAGCTTTTTGTGGATGTACTGTTTGTGCAATTGCTCGATTTGCGCGGCGATCATTTTACGTTTGTAAGGCGCAAGTTCGCGGTCAGCTTCAGCCCGGACGTTCACGATCTGATCATCGGGAGTTGCGGCGAGCACCACGCCGAACAACTTTTCTTCCATTACCGTAAGTTTCCGCTCCACGTCTTCGAGCCGCGATTTGGGCCCGCTCGCCAAATCATCGGCCAGCGTACGCAAACTGGAAGCTGTTTCCATTGCGAGCGGTTGCGCGGAAATGTCCCGCGAGGAAGGCAACTTCGCCGATGCAAGTTGATCGGCATTGCGCCGCAGAAAGGCGATGACGTCGGCATTGGCGATCCCAATCGATTTTTCGGAAGGGACGCTTGCAGCCGGATCGGATGCGCTTGTTCCTACCGCCGCTTCTTTCATCTCTTCGGAGGCGGCAAGAATTTCCTGGGAACAGTAAGCGAGGCTGTTGACCTTGCGCGATTTCGAGGGACGCTCATCGTAGCGGTCAAATGCAGAATCGATTCCCCGCAAAGCGGCTTCAAGAGGAATGCCGGCTTCTTTCCAGGTTTCGATCAAAGCCCAATCGAGGGTGGAGAGCAGCAATCCTCCCCCGCGCCGCTTGAGGAAGTGCTCTTCAATTTCCGTGAAATAGTTGAAGTAGTTTTCCACGATCTAACGCGCGCGATCTTTGCCCGGCCATGGTTTGGAGGGAGTTGCAGAAGTTGTTCGCAGCGGCTTCATGGACGGCGCTTCACGCGCGGGTTTTGCCGTAGCATTTCGTTCCCAAATAATACGCAGGCCGTTCAGCGTAAGGAACTCATCTACTTCCTGGATGTATTTCGACTCGGTCCCAATCAACGCGCTCAAGCCGCCGGTGGTGATCACTTTTGTATCTTCGCCCATCTCTTCCAGAAGCCGCGCGAGGATTCCGTCGATCAATCCCAGGTATCCATAATAAAGACCGGACTGAAGGCTGCCGACCGTGTTCGTGCCGATCACGCGCGCTGGCTTGCGAATATCCACGCGGGGCAGGCGCGCGGTGCGCTCGAATAGCGCCTCGGCGGAAATTCCGATGCCCGGGCAGATCACGCCGCCCATATATTCTCCGCGAGGAGAAACGCAATCGAAGGTCGTCGCTGTGCCGAAGTCCACAACGATGCATGGGCCGCCGTATTTTTCAAAAGCGGCCACGGCGTTCACAATCCGGTCAGCGCCGACCTCTGCTGGATTGTCATAGAGAACAGGCATTCCGGTTTTAACGCCGGGTTCGATGAACAAAGGTTTCGTATGGAAGTAGCGTTCGCATACCTGGCGCAGAGTGGAATCGACGGGCGGAACGACGGAAGAAATAATGATGCCCTGGATTTCTTTCGATTCCAGATTGGCCATGGCGAAAAGATTACGGAACAAAACTCCGTACTCGTCCACCGTCAAAGTTGGATTGGTGGATACGCGCCAGTTGGCGATGAGTAAATCGTAATGCGAAGGATTTTCGGCCGTGCTGGATCCGGAGCGAAGCTTTTCCGCCCGGGCGAAGACGCCGAGTACCGCGTTCGTATTGCCGACATCCAGAACAAGAAGCATAAGATTAAACGGCGCGAATCGAGCCGCTCAAAACCACGCGAATTCCCTGCGCGGTGTGCACCTGCAGAAATCCCCGCTCATCCAGACCATAGGTCACGCCCTGGAAACCGCCGCCATTCTCCTCGACGTACACCTGGCGTCCTTTGGTATAGGACGAACGTTCCTGAAACCGCAGCAGAATGGATTCCCGCGCGTTTGGCCGTTCCAGCAGCGAACGGTATTCCTGGTCAAACGATTTTAACAAAGCGGCGCACAGTTCCACTCGCGACCACTCCCGCCCGGTTGCCAGGCGCAGCGAAGTCGCTGTCCGCTGTAATTCTTCAGGGAAGGAAACTTGATTCACGTTGATTCCGAATCCTACGACGATGTGGCGGATGCGCGTGGCCTCGGCATTCATTTCTGTAAGAATGCCGGAAACTTTCTGGTCGCCGATCAGCAGATCGTTTGGCCATTTTAAATCCACTGGAAGCTTGCGGCCCTGGATGGCATTTTGCACCGCCAGACCCGCGGCCAAGGAAATCACCAAAACTTCCGCCGGGGGCAGTACAGGTCGTAGAATGACAGAACAATAAATTCCGGTTCCGTGCGCGGAGTGCCACTTGTGGTCGCTGCGTCCGCGGCCGGCGGTTTGCTGCTCGGCCACGAATACGCTGCCTTGAGGAGCGTCCGCAGTCGCGGCTTCAATCGCCACATCGTTGGTTGATCCAATTTTGAAATAGTGGTGGATATGGTGAGCAAAAATTGTGCTGCGTAACAGCGGCGCAAGAATCTCCGGCAGAAGCAAATCCGGAACAGAACGCAGGCGATAGCCGGTTGCAGGATGTCCTTCGATGGAAACCCCAAAGCGCCTGAGTTGTTGTACCAGCCTCCAGACTTCGGTGCGGGACGTGCCGATCTCCTGGGCGAGTTTGGTCCCACTCACCACGATCGTGGAATAGTCGGAAAGCACGCGGATAATCCTTCCCAACCGCGCATCCGTGGGAAGACTATTTTTGCGCGGACGAGTGGGGCGTGTGGTTCGAGTTGAATCTTCTTTAGCGATGAGAAATTATGAGGCACGATGACGAATTAAACCAATCGCACAATAAATAATGATGAGGAAATGCGTGGGCCAGCTTTGTTCCCGCGCTAACATAACAATTTTTGCGACTTTTGCTACACAAATTGCGAGGCAAACGTAAAACAATGTAAGACCCTGTTTGGGCCCGGATTTGTATGATATAAAAGGGTTTCAGGCATTTTTGCCTGGGCCTTCCCCGCAGTATGGATTTACCTGTCTCAGTCCGTCCTGAATTATCGATCAAGCGTCCATTTCTGCTCTTCGTCGTCATCTCGGTTTTATTAGCAGCCATTGGTGTGGCTGGATATCGCGTGGCCACCGAAGGCATCATCAGCCGCGAATGGATGATCCACACCTTCAAGGTGCAATCTGCCATTCAGGATGTGCGGCTTGCAGTCGGCAAGGCTGCATCCGATCGCCGGGATGTATTGCAGTTGGGCGATACAGGTTCCCTGAGGGATTTCCCGGCGGCCCGCAATGACGCCATGAAGGCCCTCAACCATTTGCGGCAGCTCACCGTTGATAACTGGCAGGAACAGGAAGAAATTTCACGTGTGGAAGCCTTAACGATTGAGCGCCTGGATCTTTTGCAAAACTCCATTGATCTTTACCAGCAAAAACACGAATCTCTAACCGACCAGACCGAACTTGAAACAAAAAGCATAGGGCTCGCACAGCAGATCAATGATGTCCTGCAGGAGATGTACGACAGTGAGCAGGTGCTGTTGCAAAAAAGACAGCAAACCTCGAAACAAATGTACGAGGGCACGGTTGTAGTACTGGTGATCAGTTTCCTGCTGGCGTTCGGGCTATTGGCCTCAAATTTTTATTTCCTGTATGGCGAATTGAAGCGGCGCCGTTCCACGGAAAAAACGTTACGCGAAGTCGGAGATTCTTACCGGCGTCTGAGCACGCGTCTGCTCGAATTGCAGGATGAGGAACGCCGCAGACTTGGCCGCGAACTGCACGATAGTGCGGGGCAGTACCTGGCACTGCTGAAAATGAATCTGATGCGGATGAATGGTTTTAATACCACCGACAATCCGCAGAATTCTGAATTGCTTACGGAAGCTTTGCAGTGGGCGGACCGTACCATTGCCGAGGTGCGGACGGTTTCGCATCTTTTGCATCCACCCATGCTCGACGAAGTCGGCTTCGGATCAGCAGGGCGCTGGTATGTGGAGGAATTCGGGAAGCGCAGCGGCATTCAGGTGAATCTGGATTTACCGGACAATCCGCAGCGATTGTCTCCGGAAACCGAACTGGTTCTGTTCCGCGTGTTGCAGGAAGGCCTGACCAATGTCCATCGCCACTCCGGCACACGAAAAGTGGACATCAAATTCTTAAGGGACCAAAACATGGTCACGTTGGTTCTTCGCGATTACGGTCACGGAATGACGCCGGAAGCTTTGCAGCGTTTTCAATCTGGAATTGGAATCGGCGTTGGTTTGGCGGGAATGCGGGAGCGCGTCGCCGAGTTAGGCGGTACCATGAATATTGAGTCTGACTCACACGGCACCGCCGTTCAAATCACTCTGCCTGCCGTGGAACGCATCGAATCGCAGGCCGGTGCGGCGTAAGCTTTTCGCAAGTTGGTCGCCCCCGAAATTCCCTCCGGAATTTCATTGCAACGGTTCGTGACGGTTTCTTAACCGAACTGATAATCTGACTAAATCCAATCCTTAGGAAAGAGCACATGAAATATCGCAAGCTGGGCCGTACAGGTTTTGAAGTAAGCGACATCGCACACGGACTTTGGGGCATGAGCGGATGGAGCGGTTCTGCGGACACGGAGTCGCTGCAGGCATTGCAGCAGGCAGCAGACCTTGGCTGCAATTTCTTCGATACGGCCTGGGCTTACGGCGATGGGAACAGCGATGAATTGTTGGGCAAGATCATCGCGCAAAATAAAAGCAAGCGGCTTTATGCCGCGTCCAAAATCCCGCCCATGAACTTGAAGTGGCCGCCCTCCCCGCAATCGAAATACAGCGATGTTTTCCCCGCGGAGCATGTGTTCAAGTATGCGGACATGATCCGCAAGAAACTGGGTACGGATTCCATTGACGTTCTGCAATTTCACGTGTGGGACGATCGATGGACAGACGTTCCGGAATTTCGCTCGACCGTGGAAAAATTGAAAAAAGAAAAGTGGATCCGTCATTTCGGGTTGAGCCTGAACCGCTGGGAGCCTGAGAACGGTATTCGCGCCTGCCGCACCGGGCTCGTGGATACCGTGCAAGTCATCTACAACGTTTTTGATCAGGCCCCGGAAGATGAGTTGTTCCCGGTATGTAAGGAGCTGAATATTGGCGTGATCGCGCGCGTCCCTCTTGATGAAGGCAGCCTGGGCGGGAAAATGACGGGGGAGACAAAATTTCCCGCGACGGACTGGCGTTCGCGTTATTTCTGCGAAGAGAACCTCATTCCAACTTTAGAGCGCGTGGATAAATTGAAGCAGATAGTTCCGCCGAACATGACTTTACCTGAACTGGCGCTGCGGTTCATTCTTTCCAATCCTGCAGTGAGCACTACGATTGCGGGCATGCGCAAGCCAGATCACGTAAAGCAGAATATTGCAGCGAGCGATGCTGGCGGTTTGGACGCAGGTTTATTGCAGGAACTGAAAAAGCATCGCTGGGATCGCCGACCAAAAAAATGGTCTGATTAGAGTTGGTCAGAGCTTCAATTGTTTTAAATAATCGCGGAACTGGTCTTTTAACTCAGGCCGCTTCAAGGCAAATTCCACGGTTGCTTTCAGGAAGCCAAGTTTGTCTCCGGCATCGTGGCGTTTGCCTTCAAACACGTATCCGTAAATCTTTTCCCGCCGCAAAAGATTTTTCAGACCGTCGGTCAACTGCAATTCGCCGCCAGCGCCTTTTTGCGTTTTTTCCAGCTCTTCAAAAATAGTCGGCGTCAGAACGTAGCGCCCGATGATAGCAAGGTTCGAGGGCGCGTCCTCGGCTTTAGGCTTTTCCACCAGGTCTTCGATCTCAAAAAGTTTTCCGTTCGAGCCGGCAACGGGTTTTGCTTTCAGCACGCCATAGGAGGAAATCGCCGGGCCATCGATCTGTTGCACGGCGATCACGGAGCTTTGTGTCTTTTCGAATACATCGATGAGTTGCTTCAGGCAGGGAACTTCAGCGTCAATCACATCATCGGCCAATAAAACTGCGAAAGGCTCATCACCCACAAGTTCGCGTGCAGTCAGTACGGCATGGCCCAGGCCCAGAGCTTCTTTCTGGCGGACATAGGCAAGATGAATCATGTCCGAAATGCGGCGGACGATATCCAGCAAATCTTTTTTCTTGCGCTCGTTGAGCATGCTTTCAAGTTCGTAACTGACATCGAAATGGTCCTCGATCGCCTGCTTCCCGCGCCCCGTGACCATTACGATCTGATCGCAACCCGCAGCCAGTGCCTCTTCCACTCCATATTGAATGATGGGCTTGTCCACGATGGGCAGCATCTCTTTGGGCTGTGCTTTGGTGGCCGGCAAAAAACGAGTGCCCAGTCCTGCGGCAGGAAATACGGCTTTGCGAACTTTCTTGCTCATTATTTATGCCTTCGAAATCAGATTCGATTCAGTACGACTATAGCGTAGGGCTGTTATTTCCCAGCATCTTCTCGCGGATGATTTTAAGTGGTACCGCGCCCTGCTTCATGAACGTATCGTGAAAGTCGCGCAGGCTGTACTGGTCGCCGCGCATGGCGTGGTAGTCCTGGCGGAGTTTCATGATTTGCAGTTTTCCCACCGTATAAACAAGGTAGGTTGGGTCGGACGTGCCGCGTTTGGTTTCTTCCTCCGCGACCGGCGGAACTTGCTGGCCTTCTGTGACGAAAAATTCCTGCGCTTGTTCCATGGTCATTTTACCCGTGTGCATTTCGATGCCGACAATGAAGCGCGCGTTTCTCAGCAGTGCATCTTCCAGTTGACCGAGACGCAACTTCAAATCGCCGTTGCCGTAACCTTCATCGAGCATCATTTGCTCCGTGTAGTGCGCCCAACCTTCCTGATTGCTGTTGCAGGTGAGTAGCTTGCGCACTTTGGAGGGAGCAGTTTTAAGCCAGAGATATTGCACATAGTGGCCCGGATACACCTCGTGAACGGAAGTGCTGATGATGACGCCGCGATTGAAACCTTGCATCCATTCTTCCGTTTTCGTCGCGTCCCAGGAAGGCTCTGGCAGGGTCACGTTGAATGTGGCGTCAGGCGCTTTGGTTTCGTATGGGCCGGGTGCGTCCATGGATGCGGTCGTTAAAGCGCGCTCGAAGGGAGGCGTCTCTTCCACTTTGGGTTGCTCCATGGAGGGCAGCGTCATAATTTGTTTCTGCACGATGAAGTCGCGCTCACCAGTAAGCACGTCGCGGAAAGTTTGCAAAAGTTGATTCGGGGCGACGTGGTCTTTTTGCAGATCAGCCAAAATATCTTTTGGATGGCGCTTGGGATCGATTTGTGCCGCTACTTCTTTGAATCGCTTCTGGTTCTCATGCAGATTCGCATAGGCAATTTCCAGGAGCTTGTCTAACGGAACATCCACCATCTCTTCATAAAGCAATTTCTTGCGGAAGTTTTCCGCGCCGATGCGAAAGTCGCCGTTGGAGACGGGCAGCAGGTCGTTTTGGACGAAACTTTGATAGTCGGTCAGGGTCTTGATGACCGCGTCATTACTTGTCTTGAATTGCGCCAGCAGTGCGGGATCTTTTACCGATGAAAATGCATCTGGAACATCTTTTTGAAAAAAGCCGATGATGCCGGGAAGCTGCTGCAGCGCGACCTCCGTATAGACCTTGGGCGGATTTTTAAGATTTTCTCGCGCCGCTGCGAAATTCGCTGGCGCCGCACGCTCCCGATCAATCACCGCGCGCAGCCGCCCCTCTGGCGGCGCAAAGTTTCGAGCCATCAATACGAAAATGGCGTTCGAAATGCCGCTGCTGTACATGTCCGGATTCTTCTTCCACATCTGGACGTCATTTAATTCCAGCAAACGAGCTTGAATCGCATTGATGACGAGCTGGCGATCGGCAATTGTGTCATCGGTCAAAGGCAGTGTTGAAATCTTTTCAAACCGGGCCTTGAAGTCATTCAGCTGTGTAACTTCTGCCGCGGCCGCCTTCGCGGAATAATCTTCCAGCTTGTGGTCGTACTGGTGAAACCCGTTGAGCGTTCCATCTGAAGGATGGAACTGGAACCGAAAATCGAAATATTCATCCACCAGCGCATTGAAAGAATGTGTTTGCGGATGAGAGCTGGCATACGCGGACAGCGAAAGAAGGGAGACCAATACCGCAGAGAGTGCTGCGACGGCTTTATTCATTTTCTTCTCCGAAAACAACGGACAGAAACTATGTAGCTACAGGCGTAACTTTTTCTGGACTCAATTCTTCCAGCAGATTTCGTAATTGTGCAAGAACTTCCGCTGGCGCCGTGGACTTACAAACGAATTTTAACGTTCCGTCGGGGCTAAATTGCGACCCGCGCTGCGAAGCAACAAATTGCGCAAGCTTTCCTGGGTCAATGTCCGCATTCTGCTTGAACTTGATGTTCAAAACGTCGCGTTTGCGATCAATGGAAATAATTCCCACCTGGGAACATAGAAGCTTCAACGCCGCATACTCCAAAAGGTTGTTCACCGCTGCAGGCAATTCTCCGTAACGGTCCTGCAATTCTGAGCGAACGTCGTTCCATTGCGCTTCGGTCTCGACGCCCGCCAAACGTTTGTACATGCGCAGACGTTGATTTTCTTCGGCGATGTATTCTCCTGGGATGCGGATGTTCAGGCCTAGATTCATCTGCAGGGTTGTTTCTTCCCGCGAGACTTCGCCCTTCATCTCGCGCATCGCGCGGTCGAGCATCTGCGTGTAGAGCTCAAAGCCGATGGCTTCGATGTGGCCGCTTTGTTCTCCCCCGAGCAAGTTGCCCGCTCCGCGAAGTTCCAGGTCGAGCGCGGCGATTTTGAAGCCGGCGCCGAGGTCGGAGAATTCCTTTAAAGCCGCAAGCCTGCGCCGCGCAATGGGAGTGAGTTCAATTTGCGCGGGAATTAAAAGATACGCATAAGCCCGGCGGTTGGAGCGGCCAACCCGCCCGCGCAACTGGTACAGCTCCGAAAGGCCCATGCGCTCGGCGCGATTAATAAAGATGGTATTGCAAAGCGGGATGTCGAGCCCGTTTTCAATAATCGTCGTCGCAACCAGAATGTCGGCCTCGTGATGCATGAATTTCAGCATCACTTTTTCCAGTTCACCTTCCGCCATCTGCCCGTGGCCGACGGTAATTCGCGCGCGGGGCGCAAGTTCCTGCAGTTTCGCGGCGATCTCCCAGATCGTATCCACGCGATTGTGTACGAAATAAACTTGTCCGCCACGGTCGAGTTCCTGGTCGATCGCCGAACGAATTAATTTTTCGTCCCAACTGGCGACTACAGTCTGAATGGCGATGCGGTCTTTCGGAGGCGTCTCAATCACGCTCATATCACGCAGCCCCACAAGCGACATGTGCAACGTGCGCGGAATGGGCGTCGCCGACATGGTGAGCACATCCACTTGTTTTTTCATCTGCTTGATGCGTTCTTTGTGGCGCACGCCGAAACGCTGCTCTTCGTCCACGATCAAAAGCCCAAGATCGGCGAATTTAATATCTTTCGACAGCAAGCGGTGCGTACCGACGAGAATGTCGATCTTTCCTGTTTCCAGCTTCTGCAAAATTTCTTTTTGCTGCTTGGCATTGCGGAAGCGGCTGATCATTTCAATCGTGACCGGGAACGCCGCAAAGCGCTGCTTGAAAGTTTCGTAATGCTGAAACGCAAGCACCGTCGTCGGAGCCAGCAATGCGACCTGTCGATTGTCATTCACCGCCTTGAACGCCGCTCGCATGGCAACTTCTGTTTTGCCGTAGCCTACGTCGCCGCAAAGTAATCGGTCCATCGGCTGCGCGGATTCCATGTCGCGTTTTACGTCGGCGATAGCATACGCCTGGTCGTCGGTTTCGGTGTACTCAAAGGCGTCTTCGAACTCACGCATCCAATCGTTGTCGTCAGGATAAGCATGACCTTTGGCTGCCGCGCGCTCGGCATAAAGCTTGAGCAATTCATCGGTCATGTCAGCCATCGCCTTGCGCACACGCGCCTTGGTTTTGGACCACGCGGCTGTACCCAGATGATTGAGCGGAGGCTTCACGCCTTCCGACGAACGATACTTCTGCACCAGGTCGAGCCGCGTCAGGGGAACATACAAACGCGCGCCTTCAGCGTATTCCAGCAGCATCAGTTCAATGGTGCTGTCGTCCTGCTGAATTTCCTTGAGGCCGGAATACTGACCGATGCCATGTTCGACGTGGACCACGTAGTCTCCGACCTGCAAATCGCGGAAGTCGGAAAGGAAGGCCGAGGTCTTGGATTTCGACCGCTGCGGACGCGCGACCACCGCATCCGATTCATCAAACAGATCACGCGAACCGAAGATGGAAAGATTGGCTTCGGGCAGCAAAGCGCCGTCAGGGATATATGCTTTTACCAGCGTGACCGCGAGCACGTCTCCGGTGAAATAAGAAGTCTCATCGGCGTAACTTTCTCCGGTGCGGGTGCGTGTGCCAAGACGATAAGAAATGCCGTATTCGCCGAATACATCTGCCAGGCGTTCGAGTTCCCCAAGATTCGGCACCGCCACTAAAACGCGTTTTCCTTCCGCGATCTGTGTTTTGGCTTCTTCCAGCAAAGAGGGGATCGCTCCGTGAAAACGTGGAGCAGGCTGCGATTGGAGCGTGACCGTCGTGGACGCATCCGCATGCGCGATCTCCAGATATTCAAAGTCTGCGCCGCGTGAAGATTGAATCTTCGCCCAGGCTTCCTTCGGAGATAGATAAAGATCCGTGGGGCGAACTAAGTTTCCAATTTCGCTTCGTTCGTGCGCTTCTTCGATGCGGCCCCATATCCGGTCAATCTCGTCTTTGAGTTGCTCGGGTTCATCCGCAAGCACGACCGCATGGGGCATGAGCTCGAACAGATTTTTCTCGGCGCCTGCGACCGGAGCATAAAATTCCCAGCCGGGAAAAACGGTCGCGCCGCCGGACCGGATCGCCTGCTCGATCACTTCCTCGCTGCCGCTGATTCGTTTGCCGGAAAGCCGCGCGTGGATGGCGCCAAGCATGTGCTCACTGACTGGAGTTTCCGTGAGTGGCAGAAGCAACGCTTCATCCACGGGGTCAGACGATCGCTGGGTTCCCGGATCGAAGCGGCGAATGGATTCCACTTCGCCTCCGAACAACTCAATGCGCACGGGCCGCTCGGCTTCCGGAGAATACACATCGAGAATACCGCCGCGCGCAGCGTATTCCCCGGGCATTTCCACGACGTCGACCGCGGTATAGCCGACCGAATTCAGGTGGAAGAGCAGCGTGTCGTTCTCCACCGTGTCGCCTTTGCGAATGGAGCGGGCGAGGTCCGCGTAGTATTCGGGATCTCGCAGGCGAAGCGTTGCAGCCGTTACCGGCGCAATTACGATATTCGCTGCGCCGGTCGCGATCTTCCAAAGTGCTCCGGCGCGCTGTTCCTGAATTTCCGGATGCGGAGAAAGGTTCTGGAACGGCAAAACATCGCGCGCGGGGAAAAACACAACGGATTCCGGATCAATTGTTCCTCGCAACTCACAAAACGCTTGAATCACAGGCAGCAGGTCTTCGCCTTCACGATTGCTCTGCACTAATAAAAGGAGCGGACGCTCCACAGCTTTATGCAGCAGCGTCGAAATAAGCGCTTTCGCCGTGGGATTAAGTCCAGAGACACGTATACGCCCCGTGCCCTCTTTCAGATGGGAGGCAACACGCATCAATGCGGGCAAAACTTCGGCGTCCGCAAAGATTTCGCGGACGAAGGGAAGAACCATTGCACCAATAGTTTATCAGCGAATTGCGGGTGGAAGATCGCGGAAGAATAAACACACCCGGTAGCGGCCGGAAAAAGCCGCTCCGGGAATATGTTCTAGAAGTGGAAAACCACGCCGGTGGAGAAGCGGAAGTTGTTTTGCGTGGCGCTGAAGAATCGCGTTTGTAATTCGTCGGCCTGAAAGCGCCAGGCGATCAGAGGGATCAAGTGGTAATCAATGCCTCCGCCGAACGCGTCCGCCAGCGAAGTGTCGGAGCCGGACCCGGCGAATCCAGTAATCATTCCGCTGGTATGTCCTACCCCGATGAGCGCGTGCGCAAAAGGACGGAACTTTCCCACCGAGAATGAAACCCGCGGGCCGAACGTTGCCGTCAACACCTTTGAATTGTAGGAGCAGGGCGTCAGACCGCAAACGTCGAATAAATTTTGCGTGCCGTAATACCCGCCGACGTCAGCAACGATTCCAACGAATGGAAAAATCTTACCTTCCAATGATCCATTCCAGCCGTTCAAATTTGCGCGGTTGGATGAATTTGTATCCGCATTAAAATACGAATATCCGAGGAAAATATTGCCGCTTGGCGGCACCTGTGCGTTCGCGAACGCGGTGAAGGCCAATGTGGCGATAAGAATGGCAAAAACTCGTCGCATGAAGCGTTCTCCTGAAGAGTTCGTGGATTTTTAACAGTTCATTAGATGCTACACAGGGCAAAAGCAGAGAAAGGAAAAATCTTTTTGGCTAGACCCTTTAGTAACTAATTTTCATCAGATTTTTATGGTCCAACTATCGAATTTACCGCGTCCAATCTTTATGATGTACGGGTGAACGATATGCAAGCTGTAGTAGATTTTCCATCTAGCCAAATTTTCACCCAGGAAGAAGTCCGGGAGAAGAAGTTGAACCTCAGTTTTGAAGTCGCGAGCTATGAAGGCGCAACGGTCCTCCGTTGTCAGGGCCGGATTGTGTTTCGCGATGAAGCATTGGCGCTTTCCGCAAAGGTTGCAGACCTGCTTCCGCAAAGCCGCCAGGTTGTGATTGATCTTTCCGGTGTCGAAACAATTGATAGCGCCGGTCTCGGAGAATTGGTCGTCGCTTTTATGTCCGGTCAAATCACCAGCATTCCGGTAAAGCTGGCATCGCCCAATCGCCTGGTGCGGAAAATTTTGGAAATTACGAATTTAAATTCGGTGATTGAAGTTTATGAACAGGTTAAGGACGCTGTGACCAGTCGAAAATCTACAGTGGTTGCCACCGCGCAGGGTTTCGGCGCCGGGCTTTAATCGTCAATCGTCACCCCAAAAGCATCCATCGCGAAAATCCAATTTCCAGAATCAACGTTCGCGTTCAAAGCGATAGTTTCCTTTCACTTCCTGAGCCACCGCTTCCGCCACTTTCAAAAACGCCCGGGCCGCATGCGAAGTGCCCGCAGACTTCCGATAAACCAGGCGCAACTTGCGGTGCAGGTTCAGTTCGCGCACCCGGATTCTGACTAATTCGCCGCGTTCCAGCTCGCTTTCCACGCTGATCTGCGGGAGGAACGCCACCCCGTTTCCCATGGCAACAAATCGTTTGATAGCTTGCAGCGTGGGAAGTTCGACATCCATGTGCAGCGGAGTTTTGGAGTGGCGAAAGGCTTGAATCACTTTTTCGCGATAAGGAGAGGAAACGATATGGGCGACGAAAGACTCGGCGCCCAGCTGCTTAAGGCTGACTTCGCCTTCTCCGGCAAGCGGATGGTTCGGCGGTACCACGAGAGTTAATTCATCCTGATACACGACCACCGAGTGCAGTCTTGGCTCCTGGGGATCGTAGGTGAGCACGCCAAGTTCTGCTCCGTGGCGCAGAACGTCGTCCGGAATGTGGCTCCCCAGCGCTCGCAGCACCGTGATCTTGATCATCGGATGCAAACGGCGATACTGGCCCAGCACCACCAATAAATAAAGAGCGGTAAATTCATTCGCCGCAATGGTGAGGTTTCCGCGTTGCAACTCGCGCAATTCGACGAGCGCGCCTTGCGCGTCCTTGCGTAAATTCAGCAGTCTCTCTGCATATTCCTTAAGAACTTTGCCCGCGTCGGTCAGCAGGCCATCACGCGTGGAGCGATCAAACAATGGTTCGCCGATTTCTTCCTCGAGCTTTTGGATTGTCTGACTAACGGCGGATTGTGTGCGATGAAGTTTTTCCGCGGCGCGCGAGAAGCGTCCTTCTTCAGCAACAGCCAAAAAAACTTCCAATTGCGAGAGATCCATAGAAAGAGGAGATCCAGCATTTCTATAAGCGCCGCTAATTATATTAGATAATTTAATTAATAGTGTAATTAATATTAGTTGTGCTTACCGCCAAGACTCGTTATCATTGTGTAATCAAGCACAGGAGGAAGCGTGCATGGAACGCGCTCGAGTTACAGTCTTCGATACCACATTGCGTGACGGCGAACAGTCGCCCGGTTGCAGCATGACGGTGCAGGAAAAACTGCGCCTTGCCCCCCAGCTTGAAAAGCTGGGCGTGGATGTAATCGAGGCCGGTTTCCCGATCGCATCCGACGGAGACTTTGAATCGGTGCAGTCGATTGCCGCGCTTGTACGCCGCCCTATTATTTGTGGTTTGGCCCGCGCCTGTAAGCCGGATATTGAACGCGCTGCACAAGCTTTGAAGGGCGCGGCACGTTCGCGCATTCATATCTTCCTTGCAACTTCCGATATTCACCTGGAATACAAGCTGCGCATTTCTCGCCAGCAATGTCTGGAGCAGGCCCGGGACGCAGTTAAGCTGGGCAAGTCTCTTTGCAACGACATCGAATTTTCTCCGGAAGACGCAACCCGTACCGAACCGGGATTTCTCTATCAGGTTTTGGAAGCAGTCATCGAAGCCGGCGCAACCACGGTCAACATTCCTGACACCGTCGGGTTCACAGTTCCCGCGGATTACGGAGCTCTCATTCAGGACATCAGCAAGCGCGTGAGGGGAATTGGAAAAGCAGTGATTTCCACTCACTGTCATAACGATCTTGGTGTTGCGGTTGCCAACACGCTTGCCGGAGTTTTGGGTGGAGCGCGCCAAGTGGAATGCGCGATCAATGGGATTGGCGAACGCGCCGGCAATGCAGCTCTCGAAGAGATCGTGATGGCGATGAAGGTGCGAAACGATCAATATCCGTTTGAGACCGGAATCGTCACCGAGCAACTTTTTCCCACGAGCCAAATGTTGAGCGAAGTCACTGGAGTGGCAGTCCAGCCCAACAAAGCTATCATCGGACGCAATGCTTTTGCCCATGCGGCCGGCATTCACCAGGATGGCATGCTGAAGAATCCGCTCACCTACGAAATCATCACTCCCCAGTCTGTCGGTGTGCCCGATTCAACGCTGGTGCTGGGAAAGCACTCCGGACGTCATGCGCTGGGACGCCGCTACGAAAAGCTTGGATATCAACTGGACCGCCGCGAACTCGATGACGTCTATCGCCGTTTTGTTCTGCTGGCGGATGAAATCAAAGTTGTGCACGATCATCATTTGCTTGAACTGGTGCAGGAGAAGGCCAGCGCTGCCCCGATTTCCGGCAGCAGTTCGAAAGAGGGACCCTCGCAGAAGCCTTTCCCTCCGGGCACTCCAGGCGCCAAAGGGAAGTTGCCGGTAAATTCCATGGCCGAGCATCATGCCGACCAGGAAGATTATCTTTGGGGCGTTTAGTGGCGTTTTGCCGCTCAGCTAGAATTGATTGCGTGGTCTGGCGTCGCGTGGTTCGGTGACTCCGGGGAAAAATCTTCCCGGTTTGCGTCCAGCAAAACAAATAAATTCCGTTCTGCGATTGAACACGATTAAACAAACTCACGATTTAACAAACTCATGATCCTAAATATTACTGCTCTCCCCGGGGATGGTGTCGGTCCCGAAGTAGTCGACGAAGGCCTTCGGGTTCTGGACGTTGTGGCCAAAACCTTTGGCCACGAACTGCGCGTCACGCGAAAGAACGTTGGCGGCGCGGCATTGCTCGCGAGCAAAGATCCTTTACCCGCCGATACGCTGCAAGCCTGCTTTTCTTCAAATGCCGTTTTGTTAGGAGCAGTAGGCGGACCATCGTTCGACGAATTTCCCCGCCATCTCCGCCCGGAAAGCGGGCTTCTGCGTTTGCGCCGTGAGTTAGGCGTTTTCGCGAATTTGCGCCCGGCATTGTTATTTCCTGCGTTGGAAGATTGTTCGCCGGTACGTCCGGAAATTGTCCGCGGTACCGACATGGTCATTGTTCGCGAACTGCTCGGCGGCATTTATTTCGGCGAGCCGCGCAACACGACCGGCGATCCTGGATCGCGCGTTGCCGTCGACACCATGCGTTACAGCGAAGCCGAGATCGAGCGTATTGCCCGCGTGGCTTTTGAGCTGGCGCGTACGCGCCGCCGCAAACTTCTTTCCGTGGACAAAGCCAATGTGCTCGACTGCTCGCGTTTATGGCGCGAAGTCGTCACGCGCACCGCGGCGGATTATTCCGACGTAAAGCTTTCTCATCAGTACGTGGATTCCGCCGCCATGATACTTGCTTCGCGCCCTGCGGAGTTCGACGTCATCCTTACGGAAAATATGTTTGGCGATATTCTTTCCGATCAGGCGGGTGGCATTGTCGGCTCGCTCGGAATGCTGGCCTCCGCCAGCATCGGAGGAGCAGTTGCTCTTTATGAGCCGATTCATGGCTCTGCACCGGACATCGCCGGGCGGGGAATTGCCAATCCGCTGGCGACTATCCTTTCTCTCTCTATGATGTTGCGCCACTCTTTCAAACTTCCCGCAGAAGCTGCCGCCATTGAACGGGCCGTATCTCGCGTGCTCGAAAATGGGCACCGTACGCGCGATCTTGTGCGCTCCGGCCAGAAGCACATCAGCACGGTTGAAATGGGCAAACTTGTGGCGGAAACGGTGAAAGAAACTTCTCCGCAAAGCGTCGCGTCTTAATTCTGTATTCCGCTCAGGCGCGGCTTCTTTGTTTATTTTTATTTCCGTAATCGCCGTGGATGGCGTTTGTGCGGATCATCACCACATCCCAAAAGGCATGAATGCCGTCGCGCAAAGGATGCAGCCGGGTTCCCGCGCTGTGCGCCCAGCGCACCGGCACTTCCACGATTTTTAAGCCTCGCCGCTGCGCCACATAAATAATTTCTGGATCAAATCCCCAGCGCTCGATTTTCTGTGGAGGAAATACCGTCTGCGCCGCTTGCTGCGTGAAGGCTTTGAATCCGCATTGCGTGTCTTTGTATTTCAAGCCTAAAACGATCCGCAGCGAAAGATTAAAGATCCGGCTCAGGATGCGGCGATAAATTGGCTGCCTCACGGTCTGCAGCGCTGGATCGATCCAGCGCGATCCAATGGCGACGTCCGCGCCGTTGCGAAGCGCGCTGAATAATTTCTCAGCTTCTTCGATTGGAGAAGAAAGGTCCGCATCGCTGAACAGCAAAATTTCTCCCGCGGCGTGCAGCATTCCATTGCGCACGCTGTAGCCCTTGCCGTGGTTCTCAGGATTTTCCAGGAGTCTCAGGTTCGAACTGCGCTGCATGAATGCGCGCACAATGTCCCGCGTGTTATCGCGCGAGCCATCATCCACCACAATGATCTCCGCATTCCAGCGCTTCTGTTCCACGTAAGCCAGCACGGAGTCGAGCGTAGCGCCGAGCCGGTTGCTTTCGTTGTATGCGGGAATGATGATGCTATATGCCGGTTGTCCCAAAAGATGGTCCCTACAATGGTTTGTGCTGCACTTGGCGTAATAGTGTCGATGATTTAGACGATCTAGTCAAAGAAGAATGAGCAGAATAACGATTTTTATGCGACGAGTTGCTGTTTTTCCAGCATGGAGAAAAATTCTGCGACCAGTTCCGCGTCCCACAGCCCGTCTTTCGCTTCCCGCTGCATGGTCGAGTAGGTCTCTTCATGAGTCAGGGAGGTTTTATAAGGACGCACCGTCCGTAAAGCGTCGTACACATCCGCCACCTGCAAAATGCGCGCCAGCAAAGGGATGTCGTTCTTCCGCAGCCCATCCGGATATCCACTGCCATCCGAATGCTCATGATGATTTCGGATGATTGGCAGCACCAGGCGCAATGACTTCAACGGCTGGCAGATATTCTCTCCAATAATGGGATGCTGCCGCATGATTGCCCATTCCACTTCCGTAAGGTTGCTGCCTTTTTTCAGGATTTCATCGGGAATGGCAATCTTGCCGAGATCGTGAAGAAAACCGCCGCGCCGTAATGCGACGATAGATTCGTTATCGAGTCCAAGATGCCGTCCCAATGCACTGGCATGCAGTGCCAGCCGCTCACAATGTCCTTCGGTAGAAGGATCGCGGCTCTCCACGCTCAGACCCAGTGTGCACAGCACAGACTCCGCTGTTTCCAGTTCGTCGGTAAATTCTTTTAACTTGATCAGCGACTTTACGCGCGCGAAAAGCTCTTCGGGAAAGATCGGTTTGTTCAGGAAGTCATCGGCTCCGGCTTCAATGCCGCGCACTTTATCTTCGCGGTCGCTCAGTCCGGTAATCAGAACAAAAGGGATGAGCCGCGTCGCAGGATTATCTTTTAACTCGCGGCAGAATTCGTATCCGGATTTACCCGGCATGACTACATCGGAAAGAATAAGGTCCGGTGCGCGCCGGGAAATTTCCGCTTCCGCCTGCGCCGCATTTGCAGCAGTAATCACTTCATAGCCGCGCTGCGAAAGCAACTCCTGCATCAGCATGGCAGTATCTTCGTTGTCGTCCACCATGAGCACACGAGGCCGCCGGCGTTGCAAGGCGAGCTCGGCCGTTTGCCTGTAAGACTGTTCCGAAGGCGAAAG
>DASXCC010000171.1:0-9202 GCA_036491415.1 Terriglobales bacterium
GGCGCATTGAGGCGAATGATCTCAGCATGAATCCTGGAAGGCTCCGGCAGCATATCTTTGTAAGACTTGATGAGATCTGTAACCTTCATGCCATCGCTATAGGCATATTTGCCAGGATGAAAGACGTGCCCATCGAGATAAACGGTTTTATCGGCGTAAGGAACAATGGGAGAAATTTTGATTTTATCGCCGTCCTGCACCTGAAAATCTTCCAGCTTTTTATTGACGTCCTGCTCGTTGTTATTTTCCGGAATATCCAGGCGCAACATGGTGCGCGACTCGTGGGCTTGCAAGCGCTCGACATCGACATGCCGCAATGTGCCGGAAGGCAGCACTCCGCCGGCAAGTTCCAAAACTTCCGCCAGTTTTTTTTCGCCGTTTAATTCATAAATTGCCGGGCGCCGTACCATTCCTTCGATTGTGACTTCGCTGCTGAGCGGTGGAACGAAGATGGTGTCGCCGGGCTGAAGCCCCTGGAGATCAGAACGCACACCGTGAAGCAGTAGATCGTAAACATCCACTTGCTGCACAAGATTTCCAGCGCGCTTATGAAGGATAGTGCGCAACGATCCTTGCGAAGTTGGACCGCCTGCTAAGAGCACAGCATTCAACGGCGTGGACAGCGAGCTGACATCATATGGCCCCGGCCGCAATACATCTCCAGTGACATAGACGCGAACCGTGCGGATTCGCGCGAGAGATACATCAGCTTCTTCATCGCGATACTGACTGCGTAAAGTGGTTTGCAGCAAATGTTGCACGTCACCTAACGTGCGTCCCGCAACCTGCACCGAACCGGCTTCGGGCAATGAAACGCGGCCTTCGCGATCCACCGTTCGCGGCAAGTGTCCGGAAACTCCGCCCCATAATTCAATATTCAATCCGTCGCCAGGTCCGACAACATAATCGGGGCCCGCAGGCACGTCGATCGGTAGCTTTTCAAAATTGCTGGTTCCTGTGCGGAAAATTTCCTCGCCAAAGCGCTGCGCCTTGGGTGAGCGCGAATACTGAGAATACAAATCGTATAAAGAAGGAATGTCCGCGTATGGATTCGCGCGATGCATCAGCTGCGGCTGCCGCGGAATTGACCGCGGAGAAAATTGCGGCATCATCGGCATCCTGCGATTATCCAGGCTCGTTTGCTCTACCGATGACCATTGCTGGTCTTGAGACTGCTCTGCGCCGACGTTCAAGGAGCGTGGCATCTGCGGCATTTGCGACGCGGAATTCATGCTTTGTGATCCGCCCATGTCTCCGGTGACAAAGGGCTGATCATTGGAGTTGGCGCTGGTATTCAACAGTCCACGCAGGTCTTCGGGCTGAATGCGAGTCATACCGGATGCGTCGCCACCTTGTGGCGTTTCGTAGTAATCGCGGTCGGGATATTGCTGGTCGGGAGCCTGCATCGCCGCACGATCCATGGTGCGCTGAGAATCATCTGGTTGATTTTGCGGTGCAGGTTGGCTTGGCGCGTATTGCGATTGCTGCGTATTGTTCAACGGAGCGCCGTAATTCGGCTGCGCCTGGGAACCGTTCGTCCCTTGAGGATATTGCTGTGAATACTGCGGCCCGTTCTCGTCATGTTGCGCCCAATAAACATTTTCCTGACTATAGGGGGCACCGCTCTGAGCAGCCTGCGCTTGGGAATTGGGTGTTTGCGGAATCGAGCGCACTGATGTTCGCGTCATCTCTTCGCGTGTGGGCTTGGCGCGAATATATTCGCGATCTTCGATTTCATGCGTGGCCAGCACGCGAATGTTCTGGTCTTCGCGTAAGAGCTGGAACACCGCATCATCGGTCAAATCTTCGGGATCTAAAATGCGGCCCTGTTCGTACGCTTTGCGAACCAACGTCTTCTTTACTTGTAAGAGCAATCCGGATTCTTGGTGAAGAATGGTGATGATCTTGTCGGCCGAGAGCGCGACCATGTCTTCGGCTTCCTGCTCCGCGCGCGAATCTGCCTGCTGGACCGCGGTAGTTTGCTGGGTGCTGTAACGTGCTTGCGCACTCACATAACCAGGAATAAACAAGCCGACAAATAGAAAGGCGACAACAGCCACCCAGGAACCACGAAGATGTTGCACCATATCTCCTCGAAAAGAACGGCCTGACAACACAGAGCTTTCAGGCATGCAGGAAAAGAAGCGAGCAGCGGGATTTTTATTACTTTTTTCCGCCACGAGATTTGCAAATTTAATCATAGGAACTCAGCCGACTACCTACAGCTCCGCCCTCTCACTTACAGGGCGTCATGTGATATAACCCTTTTACTTTTAATTATTTATGAAGCCTTTAACCCAATTTCGCCGTTAAAGTTTTGACTCCTGCAATCATTCGCTAAAAGTCGCGCCGACTGCCTACTGCATGACTACCTGTGCCTTACCTCTCAAAGCGCCGAGAATGCCAGCTTCGGAACTTTCCACTTGCGCCGATCGGATATCGAGCACCGACCAGAAGAAAATACTGCTATTGCGCTCAGGCGCGAGCGCAAGAATTTTGATCTCAGGAAAACGCGCGAGCAGGTCATCACAAATCGCTGGGCGCTGATCGGCCCGATCCAATGCGATGATGACGAAGTCCGGCTTGGATTGGCCGACAACCGCTCCAATGTCGGTGTCGTCAGTGATCTCGCCCATGACCTCAATATCAGGCTGATCGGAAATGGTTGCTAAAACGAGTTCCCGCATTAGTCGGGGACGATTCGCCACTAATACTCTTATTTTTTCCATTGCCCATGCTCCAACGCGCACACGTATACGCGGCATTGACTCATGAGTATCTACAGCAAAGCCTGTAAATGTAAGAATCAAATGTGGTTCTGGTACCACATGAATTTTTCGGTATCCGAGCAAGTACGCCGCGAAGTTATTCAGAATAAAAACGTACCAAGGGCAATACCAAAAATGTACCGATCGGAATTTGTGCACACGAATGTGTGCAAACAATCTGGGGAAAACTGTCAGGGGTAAATCAAAGAAAACCGGGGAACAAGCTTTAAATCAGATAGGCAATCCTTGCATGCGGCACAATTCCACCACCGCAAAGCGATCTCGCGCGCCCACTTTCCGGAGCATCCGGTGCACGTGATTTCGAACCGTCTGCTCGGCCAATTGCAACTGGCTGGCGATCTCCTTATTAGTAAGACCCCGGCCGATCAGCAAAACAAGTTGCTGTTCGCGATTGGTAAGACCAAGATTCAAGCGCACGCGGAAGTTGGGAACGTGGTTCCGTTGCTGCGCAACATAACGAAAAAGCGAAGCGCACAACCCCGGAGGACACACCGCCTCATCGTTGGCGACGGCGCGTACCGTATTCACAACTTCAATGGCAGAAGCATCTTCCAGCACGTAGCCCAAAACACCTTCCCTTACCGCTTGCAGGAAGATCTGTTCATTTGGCTCCATGCCGATAAGGACAACTTTCAGGCCAGGCAAAAGCCCTCGGAGTTCGTGGAGAAATCCTAATTCGGCTGTCTCCACTCCGAAAGAATCCATCACCAAAACATCCGGAGATGCTTTGGTAACTTCATCCAAGGCATTCGCAGAAAAAACGCAGGATCCTACGACTGCGATGTCATTTTTTTTACCCAGAATTCTCGCAAGAGCCTCGCGAAGCAAACGATTCTGGGCCAACAAAAAAACTGCGGCTACGGCCGCATCACTCATGGCGAAACCCCCGCACCCGACGAATGTGTACTGTCAAAACGACAGAGCACCCATTGCCTCCCCCTCCGGCTGCAATGGTTCGCCGTAACCCGAGCAAAACTGCTAAGTGGTGCTTAAAGATGTTGCCGAGGTACCTAATTTAACCTATTTGGATGTGAAAAATCCATGAAAAGACATTCTCGTACCAAATTCTGTACTTACCCGGCATCCTAGTGCTTGCTCGTCCGCGATATTTAAGGGCTGAAGTTTGCCGTTTGTTCCGATTCTCAAGCCATGCTAATTTCAATATGCCGTTGCCCGGGTGGCGAAACTGGCAGACGCACGGGACTTAAAATCCCGGGTCCTTAACAGGACGTACCGGTTCAATTCCGGTCCCGGGCACCAACAATTACTCTTGTTTGTGCGGGTTCCCAAAATTTTAGCTCACCTTCGGAATTCCTTCGCGGCCTTGGAAGTTGCGAAATGGGGCTAAACGGGGGCTATTACTTTGCCGTCATCGCCTGACAAAATTTTGTTTCCATTAAGCCATTTCTTCTTGGCTAGTTATCTCAACAAGAACCCTAGCGACAAAGCCAATTTTCCTGAACGAAATTCTCGATATTTTCGGACGTTATGAGCACATTTTAACTGACGTACTGGGGACATTGGGTATTTCAAAAGAAAAGCTCAAATCGTATCCCGAATTCAATTTCGATTCTGGTGATCAGACCAACCTTGAAGGTAGTCTTGCCATTTTGAGAACTGTCAATTGGCTGCAGCGCTCGAAATTTCAAAAGATCAAATTAATCGTTCCGGCAAAAAACCAAAAAGGTGCAGATATCCTGTGCGAGAAGAAGGGTCAAAAAATCTGTTTGGAAGTAAAGGCAATCACAAAAGCAAGCGGTGGACATAAAAACCTTTTCTTACACCTGCAGTTGTATGAAAAAATCAAAGAGAACATTGGGAACGCAAGGATACAACTCGCAAAATCGGCTGAACTATTAAAATGCCGGATTACCATTTTCGCCTGCGTCTTCAATTGGATCGAACAATCTGTAATTCTTTTACAAAAAGACTATCCAGACATCGTAGATTTGCTCGAGAAACACGGAGTAGGAGAATCATTAACAGGCATTGACGGCGTGCTGTTTATTACGAAAATGGGAGAGGCTTTTCTTTTCTTGAATGAACGCGCGAAATGTTTGGATACTTAAATTCCAGTTCCGTTTAAGAGTGACCGCTTGTCATTAATTCGTCCAAATGTTGTAGAACTTGTACCCACAAAGGTTTTTAGGGCCTCAACGAGGCCAGATACCGTGTAAGGAAGAAGGCCTGTTAGTCCAAGAAGAGATGTGAACCCAAGGACAAAGTCTGAGACTTGTGATATGTGCAGACACCGATGTGAATTGCCAAATTCCCCAACCTCGCCGAACTAAGCACCACAGCGCGGCCCAACCAAATATTGATCCGACAAAATTAAACCAATACTGGTGAAAACGCTTTGCCTTTGTAAGTATCCCGCTACTTATATCCATAAATTAGACTAGCAATCGTTGCGATCGTCCAAAATGTTGCAATGAACCAGCATGGAATCAGCATCAGACACCTCCTGAACCAACAGTGGAGGTGGACATGGTACGCCCAACTTTCTACCTAACCAGTTTTACTGCTTCGCTATCAATGAATAATTCAACGGCAATCGTAAGCTCGAATTGACGGTTGCCCGCGACTTCTCGAGCATTCCAACCGCCGCCTTCTGGGTCGGCCCTCGACGCAATCGCATAACGCCGGAACATTGCCGCCGTTGTGCATAATCACGCTTTCTGGAATTAAAAAATGAACTCTGCGATTACTGCGGAATAAAGATTAAGGAATAGATCAGGTTATTTTTAGATAGAAACCGAGGCGGTCTTGGTTTTCTTACCGCGCTGCTTGTGCATTTCGGTCTGGAATTCTTCGAAGGTTAGATCCAGCCCGCGGCGGAACAAGTCGAGTAATGGATCATAAATTCCCTTGCTGATGGCTTGCTCTTCATCGGCGGGATCGCTACTTTGCAAACCTTCCGGTTCGACCATAATTTCCGGATTGGTCCCTTCCGCGCTGTCGGTGAGAGATTTCAGAAAATCTTCTACCAGTCCGCATTGTTCGTCGGTGACCTGGTTGAATTCCACGCCCATACCTTTCTCCGGATGCATTACGCGCACCACGCCGGAAACCTGCACTTTGGCTCCGGGCAGAGCGAGAGAGAGAATCACTTTGGCGCGCATCGGGAATGGCGTATTGGCTTCCAGGTAGCAGCCGCCGGTGCTGAGGTCGGTAAGCTTGCAAGCCATCGGCGGATCATCCGACTCGGGCATTGTGGAATGCTGGTTGAACCACATGCGCAGACGTTCGCGAACTTCCGGCGTCAAATCTGTGAATCGAATGCCCGATTGGCGCGCTGTATTTTCCCACGCCACTTCGACCAGGCAATCGCATTTGAAGTCGGTGTCAGGCAATGTGAATTCTGCAAATAATTTTTGATCGCGGCGCTTGGAAATCTTGGAAGTCTGCACCGCCATGCCACCTTCGCCCAAATCTGAGGTGACAGCTTCCTGCCGCATTCCATCTTTTGTGTGCAGCACTACAGGGATTTGTACCGGGATGCGCTGATTACGGCGGCGCTCACTCTTCATTAAAGCGCGAGCAGCCCGGAAACTTGATTTTGCCCGTTCGTTCGAAATTGGCTTATACAAAACGAAATGAGCGCCCAGATCGAATGCTCCGCGGACGGCAGTTTGAGCGTCCAGAATAGCTACGGCGATGGCTCTCTTATTACTAGGGGCGCTGCGGATGCTCTTTAGAATTGGCGAGGCAGTCGCTTCATCGGAACAATCCACGATGATAGCTTCGTAGCGCTGACGAGTAATTTTGTGGATCGTAGAATCGGCGTTCAGGCAGTGATCCATTTGAATATCGAGATCACTCAAAACTCTCCGCAGAACGCGGAGAATCTTGTCGTCAGAGCAGAATACTAAGGACTGCAAACTCATTGGCTACGCCTTCTCGAAAGGAAGTCCCCTGCAAATTCCTGGATTGTCCAGTTCCTGTAAATTCTTATTTATCAGGGATTTTCCGTCAATCGCTGGTGAAGATCAGGTATGACTTAAGTAATCCGGATCGAGGAATTGGACCCGATTTTGAGCGTACATGTGAGCTTCCAGTGAGCGTACAAGTGAACGACGGCCTACCTCCGCCGCAACTGATTTATTTTCTTAATTTTAAGAAGAATCTCATCTGTAAAGACTGGATTTAGTTGATCCAAGATACGGTTTAAGGTAAGATCCCTAGTTCCCGAGAGCTCTGCAGTTCACTGTAAAGGCCTAAATTTTTCTTCAGCGGGAACGATTCGTCTTGAATCCCTGTTAAGGCCAACGGAATCTAAAGTTTAGTAATCTTGTCTTCATACTACGAGAGGGTACATTTTTCATGGCCAAGCGTCGCGGAAATCCAAATTGGGGCAAACCTGAGCCGATCGGCCCGGTCATTCCCACCGTCACAGAATTTGAACAGGTCGTGCGCGAGTATAAGCTCACGCCGGACCAATACTTACGCTCGACCCGGCTGCGTGAATGGGCCCGCCGAAACAAGAATTCGAAGTACATCCCTGAGCCGCTTCTCGAAGCCTGGGGTTTTGAAATTGAGTCCACTCTGTAAACGAATTTGATTCTAAAAAGGCCGCCAACTTTGGCGGTCTTTTTTATTTCTGCGCAAACTAAGTAGCAGATAACAATGGACTCTCCAACTCGGGGTTTGACGGCTTTTTACCCCCATGAGATATTGCTTGCGGACGACGATAAACAAATCGCCGCCAGATTGTTCTTAACGCAATTCCGTTTCACCCTTGTAAGGAGCCCCAGATTCATGGTTCGTCTTATCCCCCGGGAGACGAAGTTCTTCCGTATGTTCGCGGAAGTGTCAAATAACCTGACCGATGGAGCGCGCCTGCTTCATCAAATCCTGAACAATCCTAAAGATTTGGCAGCCGATGTAGCGAAGCTGCAAGATATTGAACATCGTGGTGATGAAATGACCCATAACATTTTCACCACGTTGAACCAGACCTTCATTACTCCTTTTGATCGTGAAGACATCCACGCGCTTACTTCTTCTATCGATGATGTGCTGGACTTCGTAAATGCAGCAGCCACGCGATTGGTTTTGTACAAAATCAACAATCCTCCGGCGGCTGCGGCGGAACTGGCGGCAATTATCGTTCAGCAGACCGACGAATTATCGAAGGCAGTTGCAGTGCTCGAGAAAACGCAGTTGATGATCAGCCACTGCGTGGAAATCAATCGCCTTGAAAATGAAGCGGACCGCGTGAGCCGTAAAGCCATTGCCGAATTGTTCGAGCATGAGAAGGACCCGATTCAACTGATTAAATTCAAAGAGCTCTACGAAGTATTGGAAAGTGCGACCGATAAAGCGGAGGACGCAGCCAATGTGCTGGAAACCGTCGCTCTTAAGAGTTCCTGATATCACCGCGTCCGCATACCCACTCCCACTGAGGTGCATCCGAGGGTGAATACAGGACTAATACTGCTCATTGTCACCGTTGCCACGGCCCTGTTCTTTGATTTCCTGAATGGCTTTCACGATGCTGCCAATAGCATTGCGACGGTCGTTTCCACACGCGTACTTTCTCCAAAGCTTGCAGTCATATGGGCGGCTTTCTTTAATTTTGCCGCCGCATTCCTGCTGGGAACCGCTGTCGCTCACACCATTGGTCGGGGGATGATCCGCCTGGATTATGTGACCCAGTATGTCGTAATCGCGGCGCTGGCCGGCGCGATTGTCTGGGACCTTCTGACATGGTGGTGGGGCTTGCCGACTTCTTCGTCCCATGCCCTGATCGGCGGATATGCGGGCGCCGCCATGGCGCGGGCTGCTTTAAAAGAAGGGATTGGATCAGCCTATTCGGTCATCATTCCCGGTGGTTGGACAAAAACTCTGGTCTTTATCGTGATCGCTCCGGTCATGGGATTAGTACTGGCGCTCTTTTTTACGATTGCACTTTCCTGGGTATTGCGGCGCAAAGCGCCATCCCAGGTGGATAAGTGGTTCCGCAAATTGCAACTACTCTCTGCCGCGGCCTATAGCCTCGGCCACGGCGGCAACGACGCGCAAAAAACCATGGGCATTGTGGCCGGTGCTTTGTACACTGCCGGTTATATCAACGCAAAAGAAATGTCAGGAAACTGGGGTCGCTATCACTGGCCGATCATTCTGGCTGCGAATACCGCCATTGCTCTGGGCACATATTCTGGCGGCTGGCGCATTGTCCGCACCATGGGATCAAAAATTACCAAGCTCAAACCCTTTGGCGGATTTTGCGCCGAGAGCGCGGGCGCGTTGACTCTCTTCGGAACTGCTTTGGCGGGAATTCCTGTGAGCACAACCCACACGATTACCGGCGCGATTGTTGGCGTGGGCGCGGTGCATCGACTTTCCGCTGTACGTTGGGGAGTGGCGCGAAGGATTGTATGGGCCTGGATTTTGACGATCCCGGCATCTGC
>DASXCC010000172.1:0-21711 GCA_036491415.1 Terriglobales bacterium
ACTCTTTAGTCTCGGAATTACCTGAAAAAATGGCATCCGCTCCTTGCAACAAGACTTTTCTAACTTGATGATCTTGCCCTTCCCACCTAATAAAGCTTAAGTGCTCTTCAGCGAGCGCCAATAAATATTTGTTTCGGAAAATAGAAGGGCGGGATTCAAGCGCATGCTTGATGTCATTAATATCCACAGCTACGACAGTACAACCTACTTGAAAGGCGCTCCCTTTGAAAGTAGTTTGCTCTTTCTTAATTTTCTTCCCTAAGTTTTCCAATTGAGAACGGGAGATATTCCAAATCTCATTTGTGCCTTGAGGGATGCCTGCATAATTGAATGTTAGCTGCGATAAAAAATGCTCCTCAATTTCGTCAGCGGATAGCTCGTTCGAAAAGATTACATGGAAATTTAGACGCCTTGGTGGTTCGCTTTCATCTTTTGTGCGATAAACCAAATTGTTAAGGCGGAGTTCAATATTGGGAAGGATTAAATCAATATTTTTAATTCGGCCTGCTTTTTTAAACTTGGCAATTTCTCGATAGCCTTCGACAGAAAAATAATCTGTTATGCCAATGGCCGAAATTCCGTCAAGTTTCTCAAGTGCCGCAACATATTGTTCCCAGTCTGATGAGCCGCTAACGCTATGTGGAAATTCATTTGCCAGAGCAGAAGCCGGACTATGTACGTGAAGGTCCCACCTGCGCCATACCGATCCCCGCCGTAAAACCGCAATTGACATGTAAAATAAGCTCGTTTCTGGGGAAGCGAGGGTAGTAGATTAAGTGCGCAGGTGCGCATTGTCCACTAAAAATAATAATTTTGTGTTGCCCTTCTCAATGAACCCTCCGTTCCTTGCCATTCCATAAGCAACCGTATCCAATAGGGAAAGCTAAAAAGCAGATTCCTCCCCTCGACAAGCTCAGGGACGGAATGACAAGGCTTTTTCTACGTGGCGTGCGCCGATTCCGTAAACGAGAATCTCCGCACGATTGGTTGTTTGCTTCGCCTTGCTTGCCAGAGATCGTATTGGCTCTGCATATTCATCCAGAACTCCGGAGAAGTTCCCAGCGCCGCTGCCAAGCGCAAAGCCATGCTGGCTGAAATTCCTGCTTTGCCATTCAGCACCCGCGACAGCGTCACGCGGGTCACGTGCAGATGAGCAGCTGCATCGGAAACAGAGTTATCTCCCAAATATTCGCGCAATACCAGGCCGGGATGTGGCGGGTTATGCATTTCTATCTCTCCTAGTTCGGTCGTAAGACCGTGATCTATACCTTCTTAGTGATAGTCCTGATAATCCACCAAGACTGCGTCCTCGCCTTCAAACTTAAAAGTCAGCCGCGAATTTCCACTTACGCTGACGGCCCAATGATCGGCGAGCGAGCCAAAGAGCCGGTGCAGCTTCCATCCGGGCGCGTTCATGTCCGCCGCGAACTTTGCATTATCGAGGGCGAAGAGTTGCAGCCGAAGTTTTTCAGCATGTTTGGGTTGAATTCCCGCCTTCGATCCGGTGCTAAAGAACTTCTCGATGCCACGGTGCCGGAAGCTCTTAATCACTTCGTATAGTGTAACGATACACAATACGAATATCAATGGCAAAGTTTCAGGTCGAGAAAAGTGCTTTGGACCTAAGATCTAATTGTCAGATGCCCTTGTCATTCCACCCTTCGTTCCTTGTCTCTCCCCAGCCGATTCGTGTCCAATAGAAGAATGCCGCGACCTGTATGGGTCGCGATTCTTTTTCGGGCCACTTCATATATGAAAAATCAACGCAAGCAGAAACAAATCATAATTATTCCTGATAAAAAATCTCGCGGCGAATGGGCGGAGATGTGCTTTCTGGTCGCCGCCGCCGAACACGGACTCCAGGTCAGTAAGCCCTGGGGAGAAATGTCCCAGTACGACTTCGTCACCGGACACGAAAACCGGCTCGTTCGCGTTCAAGTCAAATCCACCATTTACAAGATCAAGGACTCCAGGGTGAAGGACACTTATTCCTGCGCCGTGCGCGGCGGCCATCGTCCCTACGTCGGTAACGTCTTCGACTTTGTCGCCGCCTACGTCATTCCTGAGGACATCTGGTACATCATCCCGCTCGCCGAAATTTACGGTCGAGGCACAATTTCGCTTCATCCTCACGCCACAAAAATAAACGACGAGCATATGAAGTATGAAAAGTATAAAGAGGCCTGGCGCCTCCTGCGCTCCGCCTCGGTGAATTCTCTGAGCGAATCTAAATTGATTCCCTGCAAGATCACCAATATCGAAGCCTGCGTCGGGGGACTCACGCTGCCGCAACTCGTTCCGACGGCGTTCCTAATTGGGTGTCATTCTGAGCGAAGCGAAGGATCTATGCACTTATCCGTGATCTCGCAACTGACAACTGGAGCTGAACTCGAGGTGCCCCATCCTAGCGCGGGGTTCGCTAGGGTGGGGTCTTTGACTTTAATTTTTTGACTTAAAAATCAATCATCACCAACTGACAACCGAGAACCGGAAACTGGAAAATGAAGCCGAAAACTGATTTCTCCCAAACTTTCCACAAGAAGGTTTCGTCCTCCACAGTTTCTTCACAAGAAAGGTCAATTTTTCCATTGCGGCAAAACCCATCTTGCCTCAAAGTGCTTTCAGAGCATGCGTGAGAATGTTTCAAACGCTGCAAAGATTGCAAAGATGTGGTGATGCTGGCGGTTCTCCTTCGGGATGGATTGCCGGAAGGTTTCAAAGATGCGCTTGCGCATCCAGAAAAACCATAGGGCGTTGCGGCCTCCGAGTTGTGCTGAAAAGCAGAACTTTCCACCACAGAATTTGCAAGGCGAAGAGCCTACGAACTGCAGGAACGCTGATTGAATGATGAGTTGATGTTGGATCGCAAGATTCAGGATCAAAATATCAGACGGTCTAAGATCTTGCTAAATGACAACTCTCGCTACGCGCTCTGGGAATGCGTCCTTCGGGAGGTGTTCGGATCGCGTACTTAAGCCGCCAGGCAACCACGTGCGAATCGGAAACGTGACGCGCGAAAGTTGCCAGACAGCAAGTCGCCGGAAGTGGTGACACCTTCGGCAGGCAAGCTGTTAAAAGCGATATCAAGATTTGCAGTGGTAAGTTCGAACGGACAATCCGCGAAAGTGAAATGTCACGTTCGAAGCGATAACACGCAAGACCGGTATCGCCGCGGTGACGAAGTTGTAGTGGTAAGTTTCAGGTTCATGTTTCGCGTAAGCGAGATGCGGATTCGAAACGAAAACATTGCAACCACTTACCGCCACGGTGGATGGTGAAACGGAGCAATCCGCTACATCATCAAGTCGCTGCCGTGCAGAAGCTTTTGCATGACATTTTGCGAAAGCAAAATATCATGTGAGTGGAAGCTCGCAGTTGACCTACCGTGAAAAGCGGCCACGCGCTGCCAATGATCGGAATCGTGCCTCCGGCACGATTCCTGCATGAGCAGCCTGCAATGTAAAATATCCGCAAATGCAACAGGCCCAGAGATGGCTGGTCTCTGGGCCTTAATTTTTTGAGGGATGATTTCTTCGCGATGATTTTTCTGATTCTTTCTTCCTGATTCTTTAAGATTCCGGGCAGGGAGGTATTGGCTCGCTGAGCTTCTTTAGTTTTTGCAGGTACGGCAGAAGCAGATTCATAATAATCGTCCGCAATCGCCAAATTACCAAGCAGATTGCGAATTCGCTGTTCATTCGCCTATACTCAAATTTAAATGTCCCGGGAATTTTCATCAGCAAATTGGTCGCCGCAAAAAAATAATTTCTGCCATGCTTTTCCAGAGTTCTGCAGAGCTTCCACAAGGAACAATCTATTAATCTGCAGTCCGCTCACTCCGGAAATTCAATTCCAAACCAGCGAATGTTACTTAATTGATCCAGTATTTGCTCGGTCAGATATGGGTCGGTCAGGCATGGATCGATCAGACATTTGGTCAATTAAAAATGGTCAATCAAGAATTGGTCGACCAGAACTGATGGAAGAGCATTTGAGCGGACAGCATTGAGTAAATAACTGTGGCCACGACCAATTACAGCCCGGCGCATACACTTCCCGCGAACGTAGAGGCGGAGCGGTCGATCCTTGGTGCGATCCTGCTGGACAACTTTGCCTACAACGAAGCGGCCGAGCACCTGAAGCCGGAAGATTTTTCTTTGGACTCGCACCGGCGCATTTACACGCGCATGCAGGACTTGGCGGAGTCGTCGCGGTCGATTGATCTGATCACGTTGGTGGAGGAACTGGACCGTCGCAAGGAACTCCAGGCAATCGGAGATGCTGCGTACATTTCTGGATTGCTGGACGGCGTCCCGGACCGGCCGAGCATTGAGCACTACGTAAAAATTGTTCGGGACAAGGCACTCCTGCGCGGGCTGATTCACACTGCGAATGCGGCGATCGCTCGTGCCGCCGAGCAAAGCGACAGCGCCGAAGAGATTCTGAACGATACGGAAGCCTCCATCTTTGAGCTTTCGGAAAAGCGCATTGGGCGCGGCTTTCTGGGGGTGCTGGAGATTGTTAAAGAGTCGTTCGGATCAGTCGATGCGCTGCTGCAACGCGGCCAGCGCATCACCGGATTCGAGACGCACTATAACGATCTGGACGAGATGACCAGCGGCTTTCAGAAGTCGGACCTGGTGATTCTGGCGGCGCGCCCCTCGATGGGAAAAACCTCGCTGGCCATGAACATCGCCGAGAACGCAGCGATTGAAGATAAAAAAGTGGTTGGCATGTTCTCGCTGGAAATGTCGCGAGAAGCTTTGTTGTTACGCTTGCTGTGTTCGCAGGCACGAGTGAACTCGCACAAAATGCGAACCGGATCTTTGTGGCGCGAGGACATGCAAAAAGTTGTGCATGCTATGGAACAACTGGCGCACGCGCCAATTTTTATTGATGATACGCCGGGAATCACGCTAAGCGAGATGCGTGCGAAGGCCCGCCGTTTGAAACAGTCGCAAGGGGCATTGGATTTACTTATCGTAGATTATTTGCAGCTGATGTCCGGCGGAAAGCGTTATGAGAATCGCACGCAGGAAGTTTCCGCCATTTCGCGAGGGCTTAAGGCGCTGGCGAAAGAACTGGAAGTTCCTGTGGTTGCCCTCTCGCAGCTGAGCCGCGCGCCGGAAAGCCGAGGCGGCGACCATCGTCCGCAGCTTGCCGATTTGCGAGAATCGGGCTCGATTGAGCAGGATGCTGACATCGTCATGTTCATTTTCCGCGAAGAGGTTTACAACCAGGACGACCCGGAATTGCAGGGCGTCGCCGAGCTGATTATTGCTAAACAGCGCAATGGCCCGACGGGCAGAATTAAGATGGCTTTCCTCAAAGATGCGACCCGGTTTGAGAACCTTGCCGGGGGCGGAATTGACACCTCCGAATAGAGGCTAATTTCGCGGCTTTTGCGAAGCGCATTTATCACGAAAACTCCTTCAATATCTGTGGAAAATACTGTGGAAGTCCCAAATAGCCCATTTTTGCAAGGGAAAAGCGACCAAACAGTCGGAAATTTTTTAACAATCTATTTATATGTAAGTCTTTGGATTTAGTGCAGTTATTGAAGATTCTGAGCATTAGACGGCTTGCGGACAGATCGCCACAAATTCAGTGCAACTATTGAGATTTGCACATCCAGTAAGGCCTGTACTTTCGTTCTAGGGTTGAATTTTACCAAATAGTATCGAGGAATTTCGAGCGCCGGATAGCCTCGTCCGCTGTAACCAGGGGCATTCCATGAATTAGGGCGGTTGCGCCTATCACCCGGTCGGCGATGTCTTTGGGATAGGGTTCTGAAAGTCCTATGGCCCGGGTGCAGATTCTGCCGCTCATGGGCATAACAGCAAATCTAGTTTCCACTTCCGATAGAAAACTCTCCAGGCTGATGTCGAGGTGAACGCGCCCCTTGCCTTCCAGCGTCGCAAGTTCAAGAAGCGTGATATCAGATATCGCAAGCCCTGTTGCGCCTCTGCGGGCTTCATCTATGACGGTGCGAGCGCGGCGGGAGATTTTTACGGGTGCGAAGGCAAGCCAGAGCACGATGTGGGTATCCACGAGAATCACTTAAGGGGTTCCCACTCTTTGGAGGACAGGGCGGGTGCGACAACATTACCCTTGATGGATCCTTTGCCGTTTAGAAAGCCGTAGATTTCATCCACATCCGCATTGATGGGAACGAGCATGGCCACGGGCTGACCGTGTTTGGTGACCACGACGGTTTCTCGCTTGGCTTTAACCTCATCCATTAGAGCGAGACAATTCGTTTTGAACACTCCTGCTGGAATTGTTTTCATATATTGCTATGGTCATCATACCATGGTCATAATTGCCCATTAAAGTGGGGAAATTTTCGATATACATAAAATATGATAATATGATTTTATGAAAAAGGACATTACGGTCACAAAAGCGGCGCGCAATTTTGCCGACTGCGTGAACCGCGCTCATTATCAGAACGTGACATTTGTCCTGCGGCGGAACGGCTCACCGGTGGCGCGTATTGTGCCGGACGCAGAAAAAAACTGTACGGGCCGTGATTTGGCCTCCGCGTTGGCAGCTGCGGACCTTTCCGATGCAGAAGCGAAAGCCTGGCACCGTGATCTGCGCAATACGCGCCGGGATCTGAAGCCGGTGCCCGATAAATGGCGATAATCCTTGATGCAGATGTAATCATCGGCGGGGAGCGCGGCTCTTTTGATCTGAGGCGCTGGCTGGAATCTCGCGGCGATGAGCAATTCGAAATCGCTGCGATTACCGTAGCGGAGTTATGGCACGGCGTGGAGCATGCCACGGTAGCGCAGAAAAGCGCGCGCGAGAACTACTTGCGGGCGTTGCTGGATGTTCTTCCCATCATTTCATACACGGAGCAAACTGCTTATCAACACGCCGGCATCTGGGCAAGACTGGAATCTGCCGGCAAGATGATCGGTCCTTATGATCTGATTGTGGCGGCTACGGCGCTCGAACGGGAAAGTACGGTGGCAACGTTTAATAAGCAGCATTTTGCAAATGTCACGGGGTTAAAGCTGGTTGAGCCGAGGTAGAGCTTTGAATTTTTGCACCACACAGGCCCTGAAGGGCGAGATGTTGCGATGTCCTACGCGGCTCTAAAGAGCCGCTCTTCCACTTTTTGACACAAGGCATTTGGCGAATGTTGCGGGTTAAGGTTGTAAGCGGATTTGTAAAAAAGCAGGTCCTTCGACTTCGTAAGATCATTCGCGAGCGAATGATCTTACTTCGCTCAGGATGACAAATCTTAAGGGGTGACAAATCTTAGGTCAGGTCACAAATCTAAGAATGGAACCAGCCGGGCATTCAACCCGCTTCGGAGCGGTAACTTTTCTCGCTGCTCTCGCCCACGTTCAGCACTACTAAGAAAGCTTTTTGCGGAATGTCCACGCGGCCAATGCATTTCATGTGCTTCTTGCCTTCTTTTGCTTCTCCAGCAATTTGCGTTTGCCAGCCGGGGCATTCAACCCGCCTCCGAGCGTAACTTTACTCGCTGCTCTCGCCCACCTTCAGCACTGCTAGGAACGCCTCTTGCGGGATATCCACGCGGCCGATACGTTCATGCGCTTCTTGCCCTCTTTTTGCTTCTCCAGCAATTTACGTTTGCGAGCCGGGGCATACAACCCACCTCGGAGGGTAACTTTACTCGCTGCTCTCGCCCACCTTCAGCACTGCTAGGAACGCCTCTTGCGGGATGTCCACGCGGCCGATACGCTTCATACGCTTCTTGCCTTCTTTTTGCTTCTCCAGCAATTTTCGTTTGCGGCTGATGTCGCCGCCGTAGCATTTGGCGATCACGTTCTTGCGAATGGCGTGCACGGTTTCGCGCGCGATGATCTTCGCACCGATGGAAGCCTGGATGGCAACTTCGAACATCTGACGGGGAATCAGCTCGCGCATTTTAGAGACGAGGGCTTTGCCGCGGTCGTAGGCAAAGTCGCGATGCACGATGATGGAGAGCGCGTCCACGGCATCGCCGGCGACGAGGATGTCGAGCTTGACCATAGGCGACTCCCAATGTCCGGCGAGGTGATAGTCGAGTGAAGCATAACCACGCGAGACGGACTTCAGGCGGTCATAAAAATCGAGCACGATTTCATTGAGCGGCAATTCGTATTGCAGCATGACGCGCGAGGAGCTTACGTACTCGAAGCTCTTTTGCTTGCCGCGTTTTTCTTCCACCAACTTCAAAATTCCGCCGACGTATTCTTCGTTGGTCAGAATGGTTGCCATAATCACGGGCTCATCGATCTTGGCAATTTCGCTGGGGTCGGGCCAGCGCGAAGGATTGTCCACTTCGATGACTTCGCCGTCGGTTTTGGTGATGTCGTAGCGAACGCTGGGCGCCGTGGTGATAAGGTCGAGTCCGAACTCGCGCTCCAGGCGCTCCTGAATAATTTCCATGTGCAGCAATCCCAGGAAGCCGCAACGGAAGCCGAAGCCGAGAGCCACAGAACTTTCAGGCTCGAAGAAAAATGACGAATCGTTCAGGCGCAATTTTTCCAGCGCTTCGCGCAATTGCGTGTGCGCGTGGGTATCCACGGTATAAATTCCCGCGAAAACCATGGGCTTGATTTCTTCAAAGCCGGGCAGCGCTTCAAGGGCCGGGTCAGAAGGATTGGTAATGGTGTCGCCGATTTTGGTATCGGCAACATTTTTAATGGTGGCGCTGAGAAATCCGACTTCGCCAGCGCTGAGATCATCCACCGCGATTGGCTTGGGTGTGAGTGCGCCCAGCGTTTCTATGTCGAACACGGTGCCGTTCGACCAGAGGCGAATTTTCTGGCCTTTGCGGATGCGGCCTTCGAAAACGCGCGTAAGCACGATGACGCCGCGATAGGGATCGAACCAGGAGTCGAAGATCAGCGCCTGCAATTTGTTTTCAGGATTTCCCTTGGGTGGAGGGATTTTTTTGACGATGGCCTCAAGCACGTCGGGAACACCCTGTCCGGTTTTAGCGCTGATGGGAATGGCGTCGGACGCGTCGAGGCCGACGGCGCTTTCGATCATTTCTTTGGTGCGCGGAATGTCGGCGCTGGGCAGGTCAATTTTGTTGATGACAGGAATAATCTCCAAGCCGTGATTGATGGCGAGGTAGGAGTTGGCGAGCGTCTGCGCCTCGACTCCCTGCGAGGCATCGACGATCAGCAACGCGCCTTCGCAGGAAGCGAGCGCGCGGGAAACCTCGTATGAAAAATCAACGTGGCCGGGGGTATCGATTAAGTTGAGCTGGTAGGTTTCGCCGTCATTGGCTTTGTATATCATGCGGACGGCGTGGGCCTTAATAGTGATGCCGCGTTCGCGCTCCAGCTCCATGGAATCCAGCACCTGCGCCTGCATCTCGCGCATGGCGAGCGACCCGGTCAGCTCGAGCAATCGGTCGGCCAGCGTGGATTTGCCATGGTCAATATGGGCAATGATGGCGAAGTTGCGGATGTGGGAAGAATCCATGATGAGTGCGTAATATTTGATTTTAACAGGGGTGGAGGCAGCGTTTCGTCCAGCGCGAAAAAACGCAAGGTCCTTCGACTGTGCAAGATCATTCGCAGGCGAATGATCTTACTTCGCTCAGGATGACAGAGAAATGCGGAACGTAGATTTAAGAATGCAGAATGGGAAGAATTGCAGACTTCAAATTGAAGATTTTAGATTTTCAATCTGCAATCTAAAATCTCCAATCTGAAATTATTGAACCAATTTTTAAAGCAAAATCTTCAATCTGAAAAAACTGCAGTCTAGAATCGAAGTTATTTCGAAGTTTCTTCCAGGATTCCCTGTTCCAGCTTTTCCTGGCACTCGATGCAGTGGCGTGTCCAGGGGACAGCTTCCAGACGTTTGGCGTTGATTTCTTGTCCGCAGGCGATGCATTCCCCGAATGCGCCTTCACGAATGCGGCCCAGCGCGACTTCCACCATCTGGAGGAGCTGACGTTCGTTGTTGCTCTGGGAAAACAGGAATTCCTTTGTGTAGGAGCTGGCGGCGCGGTCGGCGACATCCTGCGCGGAATCTTCGTCCACGGTACGGCCATCTTGTTCGGTGCGCACAACGGTACGGCGCAACTCCTGCTGCCGCGTCTCCAATCTCTTCTTAAAATAATCGAGCTTCTTTTTATCCATACAAGTTCACACATTCTGAAGGCCGCAATTTGGCAGCCCTCGACCAAAACGCACATCATATGCGTCCAGATTCAGATGCGTCAACTGGCGGGTAGGATTCGGCGGCGCCTTAAAAATTTAAGACAATACGGGAATCTCCGAAGATCGAAGTGAAATAAATCAGATCGAAGTGAAATAAATCGCTATCGAGGCAACGGATTAGGCATGTCGGCCAGGGCGTATCCCATAACAACCATGGCGGCGGCGTTTTCCTGCAACTCGCGGGGATTGATTTTGTCGAGCGTGTCAGCCGCGGTGTGATGATAGTTAAAGTAAGTGCGCGCATCCTGCATGATGGCGAGCGTGGGAACCCCGGCTTTAGACATGGGTTCGATGTCGGCGCCCGTGTCGTCATTGGGGTGGATGATGTTGGCGCCGAATGCGGCAAGTATGTCCTGCACGGGCTTGAGCATAAGCGTAGCTTGCGGACTGATTTTTGCCTCGAAGCCGAGCGGATGATCGGCGCCGAGATCGCTTTCAATGGCGGCCACGAAATTCGGGAAATCCGCAACGTGAGCTTTGGCGTAGGCGTTGTGTCCACTGCCGCCGTTTTCTTCATCCATCCAGGCAATCACGCGGAGCGTGCGCTTGGGATGAATTTGCAACTGCTGCAAAAGCTGCGCGGCTTCCAGGGAGACCGCGACTCCGGTGGCGTCGTCGATGGCGCCCGTGCCAGGGTCCCATGAGTCGAGGTGACCGGAAACGACGACAACCTGCTCGGGATGTTCGGTGCCTTTGAGATCTCCAACAACGTTGTAGCTGAGGACCGGCGGGCCGACCTGCGAAGTCAAAACCAGATGCATGCGAACTGGACCTTGTGCGGCGAGATCGGCGATCAAGTCTGCGTCCTCGCTACTGACGGCTGCGGCGGGAATTTGGGAACTGGCGCTCCATCCAGCGTGAGGTAAGCGATAGTCGGCGGTGCCAACCGAGCGAACCAGAGCGCCGACGGCACCGAGCGCAGCAGCGCGACGCGCGCCAAGACCGCGATAGAGAACGGCGTCTTCATAGGCGTCGAGGGCAAAACCGTTTTCGGCTTTTTTGCGATCAAAGTGAACGTTGTAAAGGACAATTTTTCCCGCGACTTTGTCGCGGCCTAAATATTCCAGTTCGTTAAAATTGTTCACGGCGATGACCGGAGCAGTGAGGCCTTCGGTCGAGGTCGGAGCGTTTCCGCTGAGTGCAAGCAGCACGATGCGTTGATTTGTGCCGGCAGCGTGTCCGGGATAGTCCACAAGTTCGGCGGTGTCCTGGCCGCGAGTCCAGCGAGGGACCATGACGGGCTCAAGATGGACGTCCAATCCCAGCTTGCGCATCTCGCCGGCTACATAATCCACGGCGGCTTGGGCCTGTGCGGAACCTTCGGGGCGCGCGCCAATATTTTCCGTCAGATATTTCACCTGTTGGTATGCGTAGTTGTCGTTGAGAGCCGCATCGCGCAGAAGCGCGAGATTTTTCAAAAACTCGGCCGAATAAGTGACCCCTGGAGCGTGATCGAGTTGCGCTTCATATTCCGACGGTGCGGGAGTTTGAGGTTTCTGCGCGTTGGCGGTGAGAGCAACAAATAACAAAAGAGGAAGACAGCGCTTGATAGTACGCATGAGTTAGAAGTCCGGAAATCAGTGTAAAGGATTGATCTTTAAATTTGGAATGCGGGCAGGAATAAAAAGGCCCCATTTCTGGGGCCTTCAGACGAAGAGGCAAGTTGGTTGGAAATCGGATAGGCGATGCTTACGCATCGTTCGGCTGTGTGCAATCGGAGATGTCGAGAACATTGGAGAAGAGGTTGGTCATAAGCTTTGGTACGGCCTCTTTCATGTGCTTTGGTAAATGCATTTGCTAAACCAACTCGCAAGCGCAGCTGAGCGAGCAGGCTTCGACCGCTAAGCTATTGATCAAAAGCTATTTGGAAAAATCGAGGAAAGATTAGAAAGCCGCTGAAAACACAACGACGGACAAAAGTTTTGCATACTTTTGCCCGTTTCGATTTGAAGTTAACTAACTAGTTATTAGTTTCCGGCTACGGTGCGCAGTTTACCGGGTAGGAAGTGATACGGCGGCCAGGGGCCGCTGATCAATAACTCACAATTTTTCAATTGTTTGGCAGCGCTGCTGAAGCGGTTCTGATATTTTTCGATGGATTTGGAGTCAATCAGGTGGGCGATGTCGATGAGCATTCCCTGCGAGTCCATCTTTTTACAGCTAACTTCTTCTTCCAGCGGATTGAACAGCTTGTGAACCTGAACGGAAAGAGCGCGGGCCTTGGTTTGGCGTTCGCGCTGGCGGGAGGCCTTTTCATGAAGCTTCAAGAGATAGTCCCCGCCGACGGTATCAGGAAGCTTTACGTCGATCATAGCTTCGCGGAGAGAGCCGTCGCGAACCAGCAGCTTGAGGTGCATTTCAGCCTTGCCCTTCAGCCTGGCTACGCTTTCCCCGAAAGCACGCCGATTGGCGCGCACTGACTGCCGTAAGGCTTCGTCATTCTCGAAAATAGTGCCGAGTTTGAAAGGCAGGACGGTCCCAGCGCGGAAACATACGCTGACCACCCGGGCGTGCGCTAAAACAGAGGTTTTCTGCTCGAGCTGTTCACGATCGCCTTCAAACTCACTGACCACGACCGCGAATTCTCCGCTGGGATAGCTGAGAACCGGGCTGCCATTCACGCCTTGAATGCCTTCCAGCAGCGCTGGACGGCGAGAACGAATTCCATTGTTAAGGATTAGCTGATCGGTGATGCAATACGCGTACCACGCCATATGGTCACTCCGGACACTCGAAGGCCGTTAGCCTAGATCGACCCGGGAGGAGCGACATGGCTGCGACCTGCTCTGAAACTTTTGGAAGAAAGGACGATATTGCTACGACGAGATCGAACGCCCCATGAATGCTGCGTCCTAAATCGATATTACCTCTGAGTGGGATCTATTGCAACTTTTTCGTTGCAGCATCATCGCAAGGCGAAAATTGTGAAAAATCAACCTTTTCCATTTTTGCCCGCATTGCTGCTACGAGCCAGAATGCGTTCCTGTAAGGAAAGCATCAGTACCCGGGCCATTTCATCCCAAGGCGCGGGTTTACCGGTCCAGATTTCGAATTGACGCGCGGCCTGGTGCACAAACATTTCGAGGCCCGGAATTATTTCGGCCCCGCGTTCTTTGGCCATCTTCAGCAACTTGGTTTCAATGGGGTCGTACACCATGTCCATGACATAGCGAGCCTGAATTTCTTTGTCGGTGAGGGGAGACTCGTGCGTGTTTCCCATCCCGAGCGGGGTCGAGTTGATGATGACGTCAAATGAAAGCTTCTTCAGATCGGTACGTTTGATGATCTTGGATTTCGCCTGACGGGCAAGCTTTTGCGCGGAGGCCGCGCTGCGATTCAGGATAAAGATTTCCGCTCCGCGTTCCTTCAGGCCGAAGACAGCTGCACGGGCTGCACCACCCGCGCCAATCACAAGAATTTTTGCGCCTGTGATGGTGATGCGCTGCTCCAGCGGACGAACAACCCCGGCGATATCGGTATTAAAGCCATAAAGCTTGCCATCCTGGGCGCGAACGACGGTATTGCAAGCGCCAATCTTTGCGGTGTGCGCATCGGTGTTGTCCAAATATTCGACAATCGATTCCTTGTAAGGCATGGTGACCGAAAGTCCGTGAATTGGAATGTCGCGCATGCAAGCTAAAAGATCTTTCAGTGTTTTCGCATGCAGGGCGAGATATACGCCGTTTACATTTTCGCGGCGCAACGCAGCATTCATGATGGCTGGAGAAAGTGATTGCGAAACCGGGTCGCCGACAACGCCATATACACGCGTCGCCGCATCCACTTGGTTGATGCGATAGGTGCTGCGCAATTCCTGCGCTGTGACTTGGCCGGGCGCGGTTTTTTCATCGGGAGTGACTGCGGCGAAGGTAAATGCGCTGCCGGCGCGCACTCCAAGCACGCGGCTGATAATGCCTTGCTCTCCCATACACAGTCCGACCAGGGAATTCCGGTCACTGTGCTTTTCGAGAAGCTTCATCATTTCCACGTTGTCGTAAAGAGTGGTGGCGGTGCCGACGATCTTGTAGAAATCCGCGGGATAGGCGGACATCTTCTCCAGAATTTCATTGAGCTTCTTGCTGCCATGAAAGTCGTGGTGAGAAATGATCAGGGCCGCTTTGGAGCGGAGATTTTTCAGCTGATCGAGCTTGCACTTGGCCGCGCTTTCCAGTTCCAGATCCACCACCTGGCATCCCGCAGCGGCTGCTTTGGATAAGACTTCCAGTTCCGTGGCCAGAGAGCCCTTAAATTTGCCCCCGTTGACCGTTCTACGGCAGGTAGCGATCACCGTGACGTGGGGGTGGTATTCCATGAACCGTTTGACCTTCGCCAGGGCCGCGCCGGGCTGGGAAAGATAGTCCAAGCGAAATTCCAGAAAAGTGTTGTCACGCACCAAAGACTCTGCCTTTTCAACAACTTCCGAGGCATCTGATCCAGTGATGGCCACGCAAACCCGAGGTAAGCGAAGGTAAAGCAGGCGAGAAGCAAAGTTGTTAGCGACAAGCGTATTCATTCGGAATGATTCGGCGCGATATTACAGGGCTACTAATTACAGATGCAACAATGATTTAAGAATTTTATCGTGTCCAAACTTTTTGCCCACTACAAGATAACACCAGCGTAACCTTGACCCCCTCTTACCCTGTTGTTACTGTCGCGCTTGAAGCTATTTCCTTTGTTTCACTTAGCGAGTTTAAGGCGTCATTGCGCCACGTTTTCGGGGAGATAAGATGAAGAAAACAGGACTTTTAGTAGTATTTTTGCTGGTTGGCATGGCTTTCGCACAGACGGACACAGCCACCAATGCCGCGCCTGCAAACACAGGCAATCCAGATGGAACGATCGCCACCAATGGCAATTTCCCCACAATTCAGGTCACGAAACCGACCTATGCTGATCTGTATTGCTCCGGCTTTATCAGCAAACAGCTTCTGCCGAACGCAAGCTTCGTTACAGGAGGCTTACAGACGCCGAGCACCACGAAATATGTAAACGGCGACCTGCTATACCTTGCGGGCAACGGCTATCAAGTCGGCCAGCAATTCACCGTGATCCGAGAACTGAGGGATCCGAACAAGTTTGAACTTTTTCATGGCCAGCACAATCTATTGAAGTCAGCCGGACAGCCTTACGGTGAATTGGCCCGCGTGCGCATCCTGGACACCCGGAGCAAAATGGCGGTCGCGCAGGTGGAATACAGCTGCGATCCGATCAATCCGGGCGACTTCGTCATCCCTTTCGTGGACAAACAGAACATCAGCTTCCAGGCACCGCATACTTTTGATCGCTTCCTGCCGGCCAGCAACCGCATTAGCGGACGTATTATTCTGGCGAAAGATTTTGACTATGAGATTGGGACCGGCGCGAAAGTTTATTTAAACGTAGGCGCCAGCCAGGGCGTGCAGGTGGGAACATATTTCCGCGCATTCCGCCGCTACGAAGAAGACTTGCAGAACCCGGTTGATTCGTTGTCCTTCAAGGCTTCCATTGCTGAAGACACCCAGAAGAGACCGCCATCCATGGAGCAGACCATGTTCACCAAAACCAATGGTCCCCAGATCCATGTGAAAGACATGCCGCGACGTTCAGTGGCCGAGATCGTCATTATTGGAACGACGGCGACAACCGCTACGGGAATGATTACCTCAGCGCTGGAAGATGTGCATGTGGGTGACGGCGTCGAACTCGAACAATAACAAATTTTCCGCAGTACTAGTCCTGATCCGGAGAGGTTTTATTCTCTCCGGATTTTTTCTTGCCGTTCAGTTCCCGCCCAGTTCCCGCCGAATTATTCTTCGCCAAAAATCTCAGCAGTGAATGCTTCCAACTTCGCGCCGCGCTTGCAAGCGTCGGACGGTAGTCCAGCCTTTATGCAGGTTTGCTCGATAAAGGTTTGTCGCTCCCAATTGTGTTCCGTGGGCACTTGCGGGAGAAGCAGGCCGCGACGTCCCAGGAAATTCACCAGCAAGCCATGAACCCCCACCTCGACCTGCTCTGGTTCGACAGGAAATAGAGGCGAGAGAATGCTGAGAGAAATTTTCAGCCCCAGAGCTTCAGGGCGAGTCAAGGCGGAGAAACGCGGATCGTCAAAAGCCGCGGCCCGCGCAGTCTCCGCGACGGTTTGGAATAGAGGAGTGACGGGGAAAATGTAGCCGACGCATCCCCGCAATTGCTGATTCACGTAGAGAGTGCAGAATGCGCCGCGCTGCTCGGCTAAGTGATCGCCTGGAACATTGGGAGTAAAGGACCGTCCGTCGAGAGCGTGATCAATGGATTGGTGCGCGAGATGAAGAAGGAACCTGCGCTCGTCTTCAGTGAATTCACCTGGGGAGAATTCACTGCGGGAGAGTTCATTTTTCCTGGAGCTTTGCGAAGGGGACATCGTTTTTCCTCCGGCGGCTTAATACGAAGGCACGGCGGCGGCGTTTTTCAGCGCTGCGGTCAATCTTCGACCAGAAGGCGACGAAGTAATCGATCGCCGAAACGAGTGAAATAAGGACCATGAACCAGATGGAAAGAAATGCGATCCAATGAACTGGGAAGATGTAGGGGCCGACGGGCCAGACCATCCAGCGATGATCGAGAATGACGGCGACGACGGAAACGATTTGCACCACCATCTTGAATTTGCCGAGTTCGCTGGCCTGGATGGTGAATCCTTCCGATGCAGCGATGGAGCGTAAGCCACTGACCAAAAATTCGCGGCCGATAATCACTACGGCCACCCAGGCTGGAACCAGCCGGGGATTGAGCTGCACGAGGCTGATGAAGGCCGCCGCGATGAAGAGCTTATCGGCCAATGGGTCGAGCAGCATGCCCATGGTCGTAATCTGACCACGCTTGCGCGCGAGGTAGCCGTCAATCCCATCTGTAATGGATGCCGCAATAAATAATGCGGAGGCGAGCAATTCTTTCTCACCATTGGCGCTGGGGAAGTGATTGCTCAAAAGGATCCACATCAACAGCGGAATGCTGAAGATGCGGGTAAGCGTGATGGAATTAGGCAAATTCACTGCAAAAACACAGACCCGCGCGGCGGGCATTCAAGGGAATTATCCTCCACAGGGAGACACTACGCAATGGAGCTTTAGTGAAAGGTACAGCAGCCCGGTTAGTGGGCTGCCGGTTGGCTTTGCTTGGCGATGATCTGGGACTTGATTTTGTCGTAGGTGGCCTGGGGAATGATCTTTTTCTGCACAAGGGCAAGTTTCGAGCGATAAGGGCGCCCGGCAATGATTTTTGCCGAATAAGCATCGCCGATCCCGGGCAAGGTTTGCAGCTGATCTTTGGTGGCGGAGTTAATGTCGATCAGTGCAGGCGCCGACATTGACATTTTCATGGTTGAATCGTCGGATGGTTTCGTAGTGGAACCGCTTTGCGCCATGCTTAAGCTGGCGAGGGCCAAAATGAGGACTGTGAGAATCCCAAAATATTTGCGCATATTTCTCCTTTAAGGTTTAGGCGTAAATACCACGCTGCCGGATAGTGTAAGCCACGCGGTCGATGGCCAGCATATAAGCTGCCACGCGATTATTCACGTTGTGGGTTTCGGAGTAGCGGACGACGTCTTCAAATGCGGCGGTCATGATGTTTTCCAGCTGATCGTTGACAACCGATTCCTTCCAGAAATATCCCTGACGGTCCTGCACCCATTCGAAGTAAGAAGTAGTGACGCCGCCGGCGTTGCAGAGAATGTCAGGAATCACGAAAACTTTTTTGTCAGCGAGAATGTCGTCAGCGGCGGCAGTAGTGGGGCCGTTCGCGCCCTCGGCGAGGATTTTGCACTTAATTTGCGCTGCGTTGCGGCTGGTGATTTGATTTTCGGTGGCGGCGGGAATCAGAATGTCGCATTCGCTGGTGAGCAGATCTTCTGTGGTTGCGGTTTCTGCTCCTTTGAATCCCTGGATATTGCCGTTACGCTGGCGATATTCCCACAAAGCGGCGAGATCAATGCCGTTGGAGTTATAAAGGCCGCCATCCACTTCAGCGATCCCGATGATTTTGTAACCTGCCTCAGCCATGAGGTGAGCGGCATTGGAGCCGACGTTGCCGAAACCTTGCACGATGACACGGGTTTGCTCGGGTACGAGGCCAAGCTTGCTAATGGCCAAATTGCAGGAAATCATGATTCCGCGGCCGGTGGCTTCGCGGCGTCCACGAGATCCGCCGATGTTGAGCGGTTTGCCGGTCACAACAGCGGTGACAGTCTGCCGCATATGCATGGAGTAGGTGTCCATGATCCAGGCCATCGTCTGTTCGTTGGTGTTCATGTCAGGCGCGGGGACATCTTTTTCCGGGCCGATGAATTCCACGAGTTCCGCGGTATAGCGGCGCGTCATGCGTTCGAGTTCGCCCTGCGACATTTTATGCGGATCGCAAATGATGCCGCCCTTGGCCCCACCGAAAGGAATGTTGACGACGGCGCACTTCCAGGTCATCCAGCTGGCGAGCGCGCGCACTTCATCCAGCGTTACATCGGGAGAATAGCGCAGGCCGCCTTTGGCCGGGCCGCGGGCGATGGAGTGCTGCACGCGAAAGCCGGTATAAACTTCCAGCTTCCCGTTATCCAGGGCCACAGGAATGTGAACGATGATTTCGCGTGTGGGATAGCGAAGGACTTTCTGCAGACCTTCATCGAGGTTTAATTTTGCGGCGGCAAAATCGAAGCGCGCGGCTTGCGCCTCCCAGGGATTCGTTTCCTGTTCAAGAGACACTGTTTTCATGGAATTCTCCGGCATGGACTCAACACAGCGTGAGATGCGGGCCAGCGCCGGGACGATTCCCGGAGTCGACAAGCAAGCTTCTCAGTATAGGCACCGCGAGAAGAATGAATCAATATTGTGGGAGTGACAGAAACCGACCGACCGTTTCGGAAGTTTCATTTCATCACACACAACCATTTTGGAACACGGCGGATTATTTGGCAGGGCACTGTCGAAAATCGTATGTGATCGCAACCGTTGCGTTCAGTTCATTTCGTTGCAAGCTGAAACTCGGCGCACTAGCAACATGCTTCAAAAACTTCTTGGAGTGTTTTTTTAGGAAAAATTCCATCAGGCGTTGGTTATAGAGCTGTCCCGGTTCAAGCATGACCTGCGTCTTTATCTTTTGGAAAGCAGGTTCGTCTAACCCGATGATGTCAATCCGGTTCACGAAAAATTGTTGACCTTCGTTAAAGAAAATCTCAAGTGCGATGGTGCGTTTCTTTTCATTAATACTTATATGCGGAACAACGGTAAAGTCGATGTAGCCTAATGAAGCGTAACCATGTCGAAGATAACTAAGACCTTTCGCAATTGAATCACTGTCATACACATCGCCATCCTTGATTGAAAACTGCAGACGCAACAGCCTTTGGTCAACAATAGCCTTGTTGTGCGCGAATGAAATCTGTTGCAGGCGATATTTGGATCCGGCATCGATGGATATGGAGCGTGGATCATAATTCTTCTCATCCTCGGAAGAGGGTATAGGACATGTTTTAGGAGCAGCGGTGTTTGGAATTCGATAAATCAGCGCTTGCATCCGTTGCTTTAATCCCTCTGGTGTTTGTGATGTTTGTACCTGGCAGATACCATCGTCACCGCCCAAAATAGCAGGGTGGCCGTCTTAAAATCGGCCATGGCATTGATACGCATATAGGGCAGAAGTTTAGCAAGGGTTGAACCCCTGAATTCCCAGATTCGTGGGCTTCTTTGGAAGTTGCCCTGGAATGATTGCGTGCAACGTGAATTTACACAAGGTTTCTCTACTCAAGGAAAAATCACTGGCGTGCTTTTCATTTCGCTCGAAATGACAGAGTTTGGGCGTGTTGTGGCGGATCCGCAGGAATGCATTGCCACGATTTCAGAGTTTTCTTCACTCTTTCAGAATTTTCTTCACTCCTCGTGCGTCGCGCAGGGACTTCCTCGCTTCTAACTACGAAAAAGATTTTCTTAGGAGACATCATGCGGCTGGAAGGGAAAGTTGCCGTCGTTACAGGAGCGGGCAGGGGAATTGGGCAGGCTATTGCCACCACTTTTGCAAAGGAAGGCGCGCGCGTTGTGGTGGATTATGTTGGGAAAAGCGAACTGGCCGCGGAAACGCTGAATCGAATCGCCGCCGCGAAGAGCCAGGGCCTTGCGGTAGAGGCGGATGTTTCTGATCCTGCGCAGGTGAAGAATCTAGTGGAGCAGACTGTGGCGAAGTTTGGGAAGCTCGACATCCTTGTGAATAACGCAGGCATCGAGTTCAAGCGGCCTTTTCTGGAGTTTCCTCTGGAGCTCTGGCAAAAAGTGATTGCTGTGGACCTGACGGGGCCATGGCTGTGCGCTCAAGAGGCGGCGCGGCAAATGGTGAAGCAGGGAGAGGGCGGCCGGATCATTAATATTTCATCGGTGCACGAAGATTTACCCATGCCCACCAACGCTCCTTATTGCGCAGCCAAGGGAGGGCTGCGGATGCTGATGCGTACGATCGCTGTGGAATTAGCTGTGCACAAAATTACCGTTAACAATATCGGGCCGGGCGCAATCTATACACCGATTGATAAAGATGTGGAAACTGATCCCGCGATTGAAAAGCAGCTGATGGCAGAAATTCCTTTGGCGCGCTGGGGACGGCCTGAAGAAGTGGCCGAGCTTGCCGCATTCCTCGCTTCTGAAGCAGCGGCGTACATAACCGGCAGCACGCATTTTATTGACGGTGGAATGCTTCGTATGGCCGGAGGCTTGTGATCGTCGGCGGTTGGTTTGCTTGTGCGGAAATTTGTACGCGCGAAACGCGGGCAATCGTTTATTGATCCGAGGTTATACAAAGGAAGAATGAGGACTAATGCGGATATTTTAAGTAAGCGCAAGGTTTCTCGACTCATGAAAAAGCACTGGCGTGCTTTTTCATTTCGCTCGAAATGACAGGGTTAGAAACTCGAATGACAATGTTCAGACTCGAAATGACAGAGTTTAAAAAATAGAGTTGCTCGGCTTTCCAAAATAGGCGTGCTGTCCCAAATTATTTGACGCGGGTGAGCGTCATATCTCCGCCGGGAAAATTCGGATCGCTCGTTTTTGTGGTCAGCTTAATCTGATCTCCGCTGATCACGCCATCGTGGGTGATGGTCAGTCCATTCACGGAAACAGTAAATGAAATTTTGTCACCATCGATTTTGCCGTCGCTGATATCGAGATCGCCACCGGGACCGGTTACAGTTCCCATGAGTTTGGCGCCGTCCTGTTTGAAGGTGAACGTGAGCGGAAAGCCATCTCCGTTGGGGCCCTTGGCCTCGCCCTTCCATGCGCCGGTGACGTCGGCGGCAAATACCAGGGTCGTGCTGAGCAGTACAAGTAATGCAAAGCCGAAACACATTAGTCTTTTCATGAAAACCTCACGTTAATCAGTTAGCGAATGGATGATATCGCAAAAAGTAGGGGGCGGGCCATCGGTTTTAAAGCAGTTTTCTCCCTTCGACTTCGCTCAAGGCAGGCGATGGGAGTGCCCGGCCGTTTGCGCAAAGCAGATTTCTTGCTTCGCT
>DASXCC010000173.1:0-7446 GCA_036491415.1 Terriglobales bacterium
AAACACACGATTATGCGCCGCGCGTGCTGATTGCAAATTCCAACCTGGTTGGGCATTGGTCAAACTGGGAGAAGTTCAACGAACTCGAACGCGCTGGGCTGATGATGTATGGCCAGATGACTGCCGGCTCGTGGATCTACATCGGCTCGCAGGGCATCGTGCAGGGGACCTTTGAAACTTTTTCCGCTGCCGGCGAAAAGCATTTTGGCGGCGATCTTTCCGGGAAGCTGATCGTGAGTGGAGGCATGGGAGGCATGGGTGGCGCGCAGCCACTGGCCGCGACCATGACCGGCGCGGCATTTCTCGGGATCGATGTGGATCCTGAACGCATTCAAAAGCGCCTGAAGACTGGATACTGCGATCACATGGCGACGTCGCTTGACGAAGCGCTGAGCATTCTAAAAGATGCAATCGCCAGGAAGAAAAATATTTCTGTTGGTCTTGTGGGGAATTGCGCCGATGTAATTCCCGAACTTGCTGACCGCGGAGTTGTCCCCGACATACTTACCGACCAGACTTCCTCGCACGATCCGCTCAATGGATATATTCCACGCGGAATGTCGGTTGCCGATGCGCTCGACCTTCGCATGCGCGATCCCCGTGAATACGAGGAGCGCTCGCTCGACTCCATCGCTCGGCATGTAGAAGGAATGCTCAAGCTACAAAAGATGGGCGCGGTCACGTTCGATTACGGAAACAACATCCGCACATTTGCTTTTCAACGCGGCGTGAAGAATGCTTATGATTTTCCGGGATTTGTTCCTGCCTACATCCGTCCGCTGTTTTGCCAAGGGCGCGGCCCATTTCGCTGGGTTGCGTTATCAGGCGAGCCTTCTGACATCGCCGTAACCGACGATCTGGTCTTACAACTCTTTCCTGAAAACCAGATTCTGCGGCGCTGGATTGATCTTGCCCGCAAGCGGATCAAGTTTCAAGGATTGCCGGCGCGGATCTGCTGGTTGGGATACGGAGAGCGGGCGCAGTTTGGTCTGGCAATCAATGATCTGGTGAAAAAAGGAAAGATCAAAGCGCCCATTGTGATGGGACGCGATCACCTCGACTGTGGCTCTGTGGCTTCGCCCTTCCGCGAAACCGAAAGCATGAAAGACGGCAGCGATGCCGTGGCCGATTGGCCTTTATTGAATGCGCTGCTGAATACCGCTGCCGGAGCTTCGTGGGTTTCCATCCACAATGGCGGAGGCGTCGGAATCGGCTATTCCTTGCATGCCGGTCAAGTCACAGTTGCCGACGGAACGGATGCGATGGCCAAGCGAATCGAACGCGTGCTGACTACCGATCCCGGCATGGGCATCATTCGCCACGCGGACGCGGGGTACGAAGAAGCTGAAGATTTCGCGAAAGCGAGAAACGTAAAAATTCCTACTGACCCAAAGCATCCGAAATAGAAGTGTACGCCGGCTTTTTCTGATACGTGTCATCGAACGGCAACGCCCAGCCCATCCCCGGAAAGAATCCGGGAATCCATGAATGCTTGTCCGTAAATCCCCAGGTCTGGAAAGCTTTGCAGCGCGGCTGCTGCACACACATGGTCATAAACTCGCCATAGAGTTTTGCCTGGGCATTCAACGACGTTGAACTGTCATCGCTCAAGCGAATGTCGAGTTCTGTAATGTGCACGTCCAGCCCAAGGTCCGCGAATCGCTGAAGGTTGTTGGCATAAGACGTTAGCGTGGACGGATTATCAAACGATAAATCTACGTGCGTCTGAAAGCCAATACCGTCGAGCGGTACGCCGCGGTTTTTGAAGTCCTTAGCCATGTCATAAATCGCATCGGACTTTGCATCCATCACTTCGGCGTTGTAGTCGTTGTAAAACAGCTTGGCTGTCGGATCAGCTGTATGGGCCATATTTAAAGCCTGCTCAATGTATTCCGTCCCAAGGCCTGCATATCCAATGCCGGGCTGGTCATACCAAATCGTGTCACGCATCGTGCCATCGTCATTGAATGCTTCGTTCACCACGTCCCAGGCATAAACTTTTCCGGCATAGTGCGGTAAAACGGTATTGATGTGGCTCTGCAAAATTGTGGAGAGCTGAGAAGTCGTGAATCCACCATTCGTCACCCAGTCAGGAACTTCCTGGTACCACACGAGAGTGTGTCCGCGCACCACCATATTGTGGGCTTGCGCGAAACTGACGAGCGCGTCCGGGCCGGTGAAATCGTAGGTATTCTGCGCAGGATGAATAAGGCCAAACTTCATTTCATTTTCCGCCTGCAACTGGCTGTATTCCGAACCCAGAACCACCGGATAATCGGTATCGTTTGTGAGAAACGGAGAATCGGCGGCCGTCCCAATAAAGATGCTGTGTGGCGCAGCTAACTGCCGCAGTGTCGTACTGCTCGGGGTCGGTGAAGGCGATGGATTCGTTGGCGTCGAAGTCGAACCGTACCCGCCTCCACATCCGGAGAAAAGGGAAGTGATTAGTAACGTCAAGCTCAGAGATGCGGCATGTTTGGCGGCGGAATTTACAGGGAGACGAAATTGCATAGTCCGAATGTTTTCGCACATTTGCAAGCCGACTATCAAGGATGTTTTAAAGGTGGGAATTCCTAACGTAACGAAGTTACAGGCCCGGTCGCCATCACATCGCCGAAAATGTAAACTGTTAACCACCGTGACCCCAGCTGGCCCGCGATCTCAACCGCGCTCCGTTTTGCTTCTGAACATACGCCAGCTCCTCACGCTGCGATCTTCAATGCTGGGTTCTCGCCGCGGAGCAAACCTGGAAGAACTCGGCTTGATCGAAGACGGCGCCGTTTTGTGTATCGGGGGCAAAATCGTTTCCGTCGGCAGTACAAAAGACGCTTTGCGTGATCCCTGGATCAAAAAACAGAGAACTAAAAACCATTCCAGGAAGTTGCTGGAAATCGATTGCTCAGGGAAAGTTGTTCTTCCCGGGTTTGTTGATTCGCACACGCATCCCGCGTTCATGGAACCGCGTCTGGTGGATTTCGAAAGACGCATTTCCGGCGCCACCTACGAAGAGATTGCCAAGGCCGGCGGAGGCATCCGATCCAGCGTCGCGTCCGTGCGCAAATCAGCGAAGAAAGAGCTGGCACAAAATATCCTCAAATCATTCCAGGCCATGGCCGGGCATGGAACCACGACGGTTGAAGCGAAATCGGGATACGGACTGTCTTTTGATTCTGAGATGAAATCGCTCGAAGCCATTCAGCAAGCTTCGAAGCTTTGGCCGGGAACTGTCGCACGCACATTTCTCGGAGCGCATGCGGTGCCGGAGGAATTCGCCGGACGCTCGCAAAAACATTTAGAACTTATCTGCGATGAAATGCTGCCGCAAGTGGCACGCAGAAAGCTGGCGCAATTTGTCGACATATTTTGCGATCGCGGCGCATTCACTCTGGAAGAAGCGAAAACAATTTTCGCCGCGGCGCGCAAATTGAACCTGTCCACTCGCGCGCACGTCTGCCAATTGACAGCGATGGAATTAGCGCCGTTGCTGGAATTCGAGCCGGCATCGCTCGATCATCTCGACCACATCCGCGATCATGACATTTCTCTTTTGGCCGCGCGCAATACCCTGGCCACGCTCGTTCCCGGCGCGAATTATTTCCTGAACCTCGCTTATCCGCCCGCGCGCAAGCTGATCGACGCCGGTGTAGCCGTGGCTTTGGCAACCGATTTCAATCCCGGCTCATCTCCTTCTCTGAGCATGCCCATGGTTTTGTCACTTGCCTGCACGCACATGAAGATGTCGCCAGCGGAATCGATTGCGGCGGCCACTATCAATGGTGCGTATGCGTTGAAACTTGAATCGAGCAAAGGCTCGATTGAGGCGGGGAAGGACGCTGATCTGGCAATTTTTGATGTGAAAGACTATCGTGAAATTCCGTATTGGTTTGGTTCGAATCGTTGCCTAATGGCGATCATGAATGGATTCGTGGTATCGAATGGCCTGCAATTCGCGGGCTAGAAAATTTGGTTACAGGTGGTCTCCGATGAAAAAGCAGAAGTTCGTTTTGTTTTGTGCGGTCATCATATTCTCGATTTCTTCCTTTGCGCAGCGACTGCCGGAGCTTGCCGTTCCCGAAAATTACGTTCTCACTTTCACGCCCGACTTTTTCACGAACACGTTCAAAGGGGAAGAGACGCTCAAGCTCAATGTTTTGAAGCCGACTACTCAGATTGTCCTGAATTCCGTAGACATTGAATTCAATGAGATCAACATCTCCAGCGGCGGCCAGACACAAGCTGCCAAAGTCACTGAGGACAAAGAAAAGCAAATGGTGACGTTGCAAGTTGAGAAGGAACTTGCTCCTGGTCCGGCCAGTCTGCAGATCAAATACAAAGGCCTGCTCAACGACGAGCTGCGCGGTTTTTACATTGGACGCGATGAACTCGGCAACAAATATGCCGTGACGCAGTTTGAATCTACCGACGCCCGCCGCGCATTCCCATCCTTTGATGAGCCCGCATACAAAGCTACTTTCGACGTGACTGTTGTCGCCGATAAAGATCTTGCGGTTATTTCCAATACTAAAACGCTTACCGATACGCCCGATGCTTCTGCAGCAAAGCATGCGGTCCACTTTGCAACAACGCCCAGGATGTCCTCTTATTTATTAGCGATTGTTGTGGGGCATTTCGAATCAATCGCCGGTTCGGCGGATGGCATTCCCATCCGCGTGTGGACGACGCCCGGTAAAAAAGAACTCGGAAGATTCGCGCTGGAATCCGCTGAACACATTTTGCCGTACTACGATCACTATTTCGGAATCAAATATCCTTACGGGAAGCTCGATCTCGTCGGGTTACCAGACTTTTCCGCCGGCGCAATGGAGAATACCGCCTGCATCACCTTCCGCGAAGTGGATCTTATGCTGAATTCACAACGCGCTTCACTCGAGGCCAAAAAACGCGTTGCTTCCGTGGTGGCGCACGAAATGGCCCATCAATGGTTCGGCGATCTTGTCACAATGCAATGGTGGGATGACGTTTGGCTCAACGAAGGTTTTGCCACCTGGATGTCCAGCAAACCTCTCGAAGCGTGGCATACTGAATGGCATTTCGAAGTGGATGATGTCGTCGAGAGCGCGCTATCGCTCAATACAGATTCGCTTGAGAACACGCGGCCCATTCATCAAGAGGCCGAAACCCCTGACCAGATCGAAGAACTCTTTGACGGTATTGCTTATGGAAAAGCAGCGGCCGTGCTGCGGATGCTGGAAACCTACATGGGGCCGGATAAATTCCAGGCGGGCGTGAATGCATATTTGAAGAAACATTCTTATGCGAATGCGACGGCATCGGATTTCTGGACGGCGCTGACGCAAGCATCCAACAAGCCTATCGATAAGATCATGCCGACATTCGTGCAACAGGCGGGCGTTCCCTTGGTGACTGTGGAGGCGAAATGCACCGGCGGCGCCGATAAAGTTGATCTTGAACAGCAGCGCTACTTTTATAACCGCAGCATGTTTACTGCAAAAAATCAGGACGAGCTTTGGATGATTCCAGTTTGCCTGAAAACGGGAGAGAGCAATAACGCCGATGCTAAATGCGAATTGCTCAGCGAAAAGGAACAGCGCACTTCGTTGAAAGGCTGTTCTCCGTGGGTCTTCGCCAACCGCGGGGCATACGGATACTATCGCTCGGGCTACACTCCCGAAGCTTTGCGTGCCATATCCAAAGATATGGAAGCCAGGCTGACGCCGGCCGAGCGTGTGTTGTTACTCGGGGACGCATGGTCATCGCTGCAAGTGGGCCGAATTACTATCAGCGACTATCTTGCTTTTGCGGAAGGCTTTCAGCACGAGCACGATTCCATGGTGATTCAGCAGTTTGCTATCCCGCTCGAATATCTGGCGGACAAGGTTGTTGAAGACAAAGACCGCGAAGCTTTCCGCGGGTGGATCCGTCATTTGTTTGCACAGACTGCGCAAGAAGTCGGATGGGACGCGAAGCCCGGCGAATCTGATAATCAAATGTTGTTGCGCGCACAGTTGATGCATGTTCTTGGCGCGACCGCGCGTGATCCTCAAGTACTGGCAAAAGCGAAAGAACTTGCTATTGCCGCGCTTACGCAACCCGGCTCGGTGTCTAGCGAAATGATGACGCCGGCTCTTGAAGTGGCCGCCGTGAATGGCGACCAGGCACTCTACGACAAAGTGATGGCGCGCTGGAAGCAGTCGCCAGATCCTGAACAGCGCTCGCTGTACTCGCAAACGCTTGTACGGTTTACCGACCCAAAACTTGTCGAGCGGACCTTGAACTTTTTAATTTCCAGCGATGTTCGTTCGCAAGACGTTACATTGTTGCTTGCCCGCGAGCTGCGAAATCATGATGCCCAAAAGCAGGTGTGGGATTTTGTCCAGCAACACTGGCAGGATATTCAGAACGTCGGCGGAGCTTTCTCAAACGGAAGGCTCGTAGCAGCAAGCGCCGCATTCTGCAGCGTGGATATGCGCGACAGCGAGGTCAGCTTTTTCGCAACCCACAAAACTTCCTCGCCACGAACGCAAAAGCAATCCCTTGAGCGGATGAATTACTGCATCGACCTCAAATCGCAGCAGAGAAGCGCGCTTACCTCGTGGTTAGAGCAACACCACGAAAGCGCGGGAGAGTAAAACGGGAGAGTGAAGCGAGAAAGAAAACGGAAGAGAAAACTTCCTCAAATTTCAAAACCGGCTGATAGACGACTGTGAAGGGTCACTCAGCTGCGAAAAATGATCTCTCCAGTTCCGCACCATTTGAGCGAATCGCAATTAGATTGTTATAATCGTGAACGATCCACACGTTGTCCGTTCCAACCGCACGTTCTTTCGGGTATTCCCGCCAGAATCGTTCCACGGGCGTGAGCAGTGAAATCGTGGAATTAAGCGTGGCCAGGTAGCTCAGGTGGTAGAGCGCAGCCCTGAAAAGGCTGGCGTCGGCGGTTCAACTCCGTCCCTGGCCACCACATTTCAAAGCAGTTAACTCCATTTTGCATCCGCAGTTACCCGCTGAACTCACTGCAGCGATGAAACCACGGGTGCAATTCGCTCCAGATCTCTCTGCGATTTCACCTCTGCAGCTGTCTTCTTTTTGTCATAACGAAAGAGCTCTTCGAGAAACATTCCTTGCGCTGCCAGTTTGTCCTCAGTCATCGATTTGGCGTAGATTTCCAGCGTCGTTTTCAAGTTTTGGTGGCGGAGAAGCTCCTGCACCGTCTTGATATCTACGACAAGCACACACTCATGTCCGTTGAATTGAATCTTGTCCGCAGAATAACTGGTGAGTTTAGTATCGCCCGACTTTGCGCGAAACCTAGTGATGACCTTGCGAATCGGCCCTTCCCGCACTTGTTTTACTCCGAACTGGCGAAAGCTAAGCTTGTACAACCGCCTGTGCCGAGCCTCACCGAGCTTTATGGCGAAGATATTGAGGGAGAAGAAGTTGATTCCGGCCCAGCGCATCCGCAAG
>DASXCC010000174.1:0-10296 GCA_036491415.1 Terriglobales bacterium
CCCGGCCATGCAAAGAAAACGTAAGTTTGCGGATCGTCCAATTTGCATAGCAATTGCGCCGTAGCATAACGAAGGGTCGCTGGACCCAGGTTGAGATTCACCGGCCACATTGTGTAAGCGCCGCTGGGAATGTCGATCGGGCGATTCGGAATCTTCATCGTGGTCGAAGGCAGTTTCAATTCGACTTGAAAATCTTTCTTCTCTGAAAGGCTATAAGTACGCCCGTAGTTGTTGATGAAAACGAATCCGTGGTCGTTTTGCAGTCGCGCGGCTACACGCGGCGTGGTTGTGTCTTCTTTGCCGGTCGGCAGGCGTTCCGGAAAATACGAAGTCATGGGTGCGAGAGCATCGCCGAAATCCGCCAGAAATAAATGAAAAGTTTTCAGCGTCTTGTAAGACGGATTCATTCGGCCGAATTCGCCGAGCGGCGCCTGAAAATCGTACGACTTCACAGGAACGTCGTTGGGATAACCGGATGCCTGGGATTCCTGCAGCGTAGTTTTTTTGCCGTCGGGGTTGGTGCCCCCATGAAACATGTAGTAGCCGTACAAAACCACTCCCGATCCTAGTTTGGCCAGTTCCATCGCCGCAGTGTCATCCGCGCTCATCAGCGGTCGGCGATGGTAAGCAACTTCCATTCCTCCGCCCATTTCCGCGGTCAGAAACGGATAATGAGAATCCATCGCATCAATGTCCGGACGATTCGAACTTAAATCGTCCGTAATATTTTCCTCACAGCGAATCTTCGTAAAAAAATAATTGGGGCTTGGCGGACGGTCCTGAATGGTGCGCCACCAGAATCCATCGGGATAACCGCTGAAAACCGGCAATACGTCGTGCGAGGGAATGACGGCATTGTCCCAACCCGTCAACGTATAGAAAGGAGCGTTGATGCCCGCGGAGTGAGCCATTCGATACAACGCAAGAATATAGTCTTCACCTTTGCCGGGCCCGCGCAAACTGTATTCGTTTTCAAGTTGAACGCCAATAATTGGCCCGCCTTGCTGCCAGAAAAGACCATGCACTTGTTTGCCAATTTCGTTGTAGAAACTCTGCACATATTTCAAGAATGCCGGATTGTTCTCCCGCGGCGTACTTGTCTGCATTACCCAATCAGGCAGGCCACCATTGCGCACTTCGCCATGGTCCCAAGGGCCGATGCGAATCCATACGTACATCCCATGCTTGCCGCAAAGTTCCACAAAACGACGCAGGTCGCGTTGCCCGCTCCAATCAAACTGGCCCTGGATCTCTTCATGATGAATCCAAAAAATGTAAGTCGAAATCACCTGAATTCCGCCAGCCTTCATCTTTAAAATTTCCTGCTCCCACTGATTGTCGGGGTAGCGCGAGTAGTGGAACTCGCCCATGATGGGAAACCAAGGCTTGTTGTCCAATGTGAGATAACGACTGTTCCCAGAAATAATATGTCCTGTGGGCGATGTTGCTCCAATGGAAAACGGCAGAGGTGCGGGCGGCACGGAAATCTTGCTTGCATCAATGGTGACTGCTGATTGAGCGCGAGCGCCAGTCGGAAATGCACTGAAAGTCACAGCCGCTACAAAGACCAAAAAAGTTGACACTGCGACAGACTTATGAAAATTCATCATGAAATATCGTTTTCGGAATAAGCTCAGTTGAAATTACTAGTTTGGTGTTCCTTCGCCATCCGTCGAAGGTTGGATTCTTCAAAAAGACCTTTGCGGTAATATCTTTTGCGAACTCCTTTGACGACCGCGCGCAATTCGATCGTACGTATCTATTTGTCAGCCATTTTGTTGCTGATTTGTGCAGTTTCTGCAACCGCGCAAACCCTGCAGCCTTTTACGATGGACCACCGCAAGGCTTCGCTGAATCATTCCGCATCACCTGTGGATGTTTCCTTTCTGCTCGATGCTCCGGCGGGAAAGCACGGATTTGTTCGTGTCCAAGACGGACATTTCGTGACCGATGACGGCAAGCGGATCAATTTTTGGGGAATGAACATCACCGACTGGAGTAAGGGTTCAGTCATGGTGCCTTCTAAAGAAGATGCTCCTTTGTGGGCGGCTACTTTGGCCCGTTTCGGCGTGAACGCAGTCCGCTTTCAATTTCTTGATCTGCTTACGCCGCGAGGATTGATCGACAGCAAGCGCGAGGACACGCGGGCGTTTGATCCCGAACAATTGGATCGCGAAGATTTTTTTATTGCTGAATTGAAGAAGCAGGGAATTTACATCGATTTCAATTTGCTCGTCGGCCGTCCGTTTAAAGCTGGGGATGGAGTGCAGGATGCCGATAAAATTCGTGAAGGGGCGAAGGGGATCAGCTTATTCGATCCGAAATTGATTGAATTGCAGAAGGAATATGCGAAGCAACTTCTTACCCATTACAACCCTTACACAAAGTTGAAGTACACCGACGACCCTGCGGTGGCCATCGTCGAAATTAATAATGAGAATGCATTGTGGATCGGCTCGCATGGGCCCACCCCGTATTATGACCGCGAACTTGCCGATTTGTATAACGCGTGGCTGAAGAAAAACCTCAGCGCTGGCGAACTAAACAGACTGCGCGATATTGCCGGCGTTACAGCAAATGATGCAGTTCCTTTATTGCAAAGCCCGCAAGATATCGAAAGCGCTCCGAAGACTCGCTTCTATGCTGAATCCCGATTTTTCCTCGACGCCGAAAAAAGTTATTTCGACGATATGCGGAAGTATCTCGTTAAAGATCTCGGCATAAAATCCATCATTATTTCTACTGCCGATCACAGCCATGTGAACAGCGGATATCCATTGCTGCTAGCTACTTCTTCCTTCGAAACCACAGACGGCCACACCTATTGGCAACATCCGTGGGAGATGAAAGTGAAAGCGCCCATGGTGAATGATCCGTTCGATTCGACCGTGGTTGAATTATCGCGGACAGCGGTCGTCGGCAAGCCTTACACGGTAAGCGAAGTGAACCATGCGTTTCCGAATGATTGGGGGAATGAAGGTATTCCCATTCTTGCCGCATATGGCGCTTTTCAGGATTGGGATGGAATTTTCTTTTACACTTTTGAGCCGAAAGCCTCGCCTGATTGGAAGCCGTATGTCGGAGACCCCTTTGATATCTCTCTTGATCCAGTGAAAATGCCGGAACTGGCAGCCGGAGCGTTGATATTTTTACGGCGCGATGTGAGCCCAGCCCGCACAACGATCGCGCGCTCTTATTCTCGGGATCAGGTTTTCGATAGCGTGCTCTTGCCGCAAGCAACGGATCGTCCTTATTACACGCCCGGCTTCCCGCTCTCAATTCCCTTGCAGCACGGCTCGCGCATTTCTTCTCTCGATGGTGCGCCGACGCGGCAGTTCACGGAACCACAAATTCCCAATCCGATTCTTTCCGATACCAATCAGCTTGCCTGGTACTACTCGTCCGCCATGGCGGGCCTTGTAACCGTTGATACGCCGCAGTCGCAAGCTTTGATTGGATTCGTGGGCGCAAACGGCAAATCTGTTAGCAATCTGTCGGCAGACGTGCAAAATCGCTTCTGCACAATCCAACTTGATTCCCTTGAGCCTGAACCTATTTCCCGCGCGTCAAAATTACTTTTAACCACAGGATCACGCGTGGAAAATCAAGGCATGCAGTGGAACTGGATTCACAACGGCCTTACCGACTGGGGCGGATCGCCTACGTTGATCGAGCCAGTGATCGGCAAAATCACTTTACGAAATTTAGATGGAGCAAAATCTGTTTTTGCGCAGCCCCTGGATGGTTCCGGTCAACCGTTCGGCCCGCCACTCCCGGCTTCAAAAACTCTCGACGGTTGGGCGATTGCCATCGGAACCCCGGCAACAACCTGGTACGAAGTGATCGTCCAACGCTGATCCGTTGAATGAACGGATGAATGATGAATGGATTACCTGATTCCCTGCGGACGTGCGACTTACCAATTTGAAAGAAGCAAACTCGACTAACAGTTGAGATATCTCTCGCACTTGGCTGCTGGAGGGTTAGCTTCATTTCAAGTGATCTGTTGCAAGATTCAATTTTGGTTGTGGGGCTGCCAAGTCGCTCCACCTTCTTCCCACTGATTATCTGTGAGCTGCTCGACCTGTGTCCCGTCATACCGCATGACGAAGATGTCGCCATTTGGCTGTGGCGCGTTCGTATTAAGCGCCTCGTCTTTAAATCCCATGCGGCTGCTGGAGAACGCAAGCCGTTCTCCATCGGGCGACCATGACACATGAGCGTCATTGCCATGAGTATGGGTTAACTGGTTCACATCTTTACCATCCGGACGAATTGTAAGTACCTCAAAATCGTCGGCAACCTTACGAACAAAGGCAATCGAATCGCCGCGCGGAGACCAGGCAGGAAAGTTATCGTACTCATTAGTCAGCACCGTAATCGAGCCATCAGCTAGATTCATGATCCGGAGGCCTTCCCCATTCGGACCTTTGGTCCTGTAGACAATGCGCTTGCCGTCCGGTGCGAAAGAAGCGAAGGCGTTGTTGTTCGGTCCAGAAGTAATAAGATGAAATCCCGATCCATCACGATTGATCATGCCCACTTGCGCTCCGCCATCTATTGGATCGAGTGGCTTTTCTGTCCCTGCAGCGAAGTCGAGAAACGATGTAAAGCTGCCGACTCCAAAAACGATTTGTTTGCCATCAGGCGACCATTGTGGTCCCAAAACCAATGACTTTGGTTCGAAGATTGGGTGGGGCTTTCCATCCTCGACGAGAAACATGGCCATGGTTTGGTCCGAGGTGGGTACAGTCACCGCGAAAGACCGGCCTGTTGGGTCGTATGAGGGCAACATTGCAGTGGTGAATAACTGATAGTTCGGATTGGGGCTCCAGCGCTTTAAGGCTGTAATGCCACGTAGAGGTTTATATCTGCTGTAGACCACATGACTGCCATCGGGAGACCAGGAGGGAGAATACAGATCTGAACCTGTGGGCCCAGATTTACCGTTTGTATAAAAGACTCCCTGTGGCTTGTCGCGGCGAACATAGGCGATTTCACCCGAGGGCAATACCGATGGAAATATTTTGACTCCGGTGTCAGCAGGCATAGGCATTGCCTTGCCGGTGGCAATGTTTATTTTGACGAGGCGCGTATCCCCTTGCGGCACATCGGCACGGTACTTCCATGTTTCTTCGGCGGACATGCAATACGCGATGACATTCTTACTATCGCTCGTCCACTTCGGGCCGCCACAGAAGTTGCCATGGTCGGAAATCCGTCTCAATCCGGAGCCATCAGGGCGAATGAGATAAATATCAACTAGTTGGAGACGTTCCCATCGGCCCTTCACCAGTGGAAGACTGCTACCGCGGTCCGAAGAAAAGGCAATCCACTTCCCGTCCGGCGACCATGCAGGACGGAAGTCTCCACCCGAGCCAGTCGTGAGAGATGCGGCGCTGTGAGTAGCAAGATCGAGAACCCAAAGGTTGGCGAAGCCCGCTGTACGTGTCGTGACGAAGACGATCTTGCCGCCGTCGGGCGAAAAGGCCGCTTGGTCATTAAATGCGGCATTGTCAGTGAGGCGTTCAAGACCCGTTCCGTCGGGATGAACGCGAAAGAGATCAACAGGACCGGCCCGCTCCGAAGTGAACACGATCCAATCGCCCTTGGATGACCATGACGGGTTGTAATCGACCGAGTCCGGCGGCGTGAGAGCCTGCTCCATCGAGCCGTCCGCATTGGAGATGAACAGCTCAGCTTGAGGCGGAGCGAGCCGCGCAAAGAGAATGCTATCAGTCGCCGAGCACGATAATGCCGTGAACGCGAACGCCCAGAAGTAAAACACGGTATACAAAAGGACACGCAAACGTAGCATTTTCCCCTCGCATCACGGAACGAATTAATACGCCGAAATGGCGTGCCATAGCCTATCACCGATGGAGGCTTTCTTCCCGGCAGATCGCACCGGACGATTCAACGAAACCTACATAGAGGTTATTGAACGAACTCTGCGCCCAGTTTTTCTCTTCGGCTATCGTTCCATATGCGCCTTCCCGCGAGATTCTCGGCCTCGCATTCCGGATGTATGAAGAGTCCGCCCAATCGTAGCGGACTCTCCGGCGGCAGCATGATTCCGTCTATCGATACAGGCTCAAAAATTGAAACCCAACTGAGCTGTATAAGACCTTGGCGTTAAGTAATGCGTCCCGCTGAACGTGGATAAAAAGTTGTAGAGTGCGTATTTATTCGTCAGATTGATGACGGTAAAACGCGCGTTCCACTTGTACTTATCGCCGTGAAGCAGGTTGTCGTGTCCAATCGCAAGGTCGAACACGCTCCGTGGCGCAATGCGTGGCGGATTATGGTCATCGTCCTCTGTTCCTGGGACGGGAACTGTTATCAGCGACGATCCATATTGCGAAGCTGGGCACACGCCCGTAGTGCTTATGGGTGTGCCAATGGGATTGGTCGCGCTGGGCGGCGCGGCGTGAACGGAGCCGCAAAATAGCCCGGCCTCAAACTGCTGATCCGGACTGAGTCCGGATACATCCACCGTAGTATCGTCGCCCTCCGGTCCATTTGCGCAGTTGCCTCCCGCGCACGGTGCGGGCCCGGCAACCAGGCCGCTGTCGTATCGCCAGTTAAAGCCAACCCACGGTCCCTGCTTCCAGGGTTGGTATTGCATGTGAGCCGTCTCATTGAACAATTCGTCATGATCAATGCGGAAAGGTCCTATCGCGGAGGGAACCGCCCCGGCCCCGCCAATCTGGGGCGTAAAGAAGCGCGCCGCCACGCTGGAGAAGACCATAAGAGCTGACAATCCGTGGAAGTTTGGAACGCTTATGCGTCCGGCATATCCTGGGATTTTCGAATTGTTCCACTCGATTGGGAATGTAATCGGCGTCGCGCCGAGCACGCTGAAGTCATAAGCGTTGTGTGTGTACTTCCAAATATATTCGCCGGAAAAAACCAGATACTTGCCGAACGCCTGCTGAATTCCCGCGTGAAATTCATTGCGCCAGCCGGGACTAAATGGATTGGCCGCAGGTGAAGAACAGAGCAGCAATGGATTCAATACGGCGTTGCCGCATCCGGTGCTGGAGAGCACCAGATTTTCATTGAACGGAGTTTCTAAAGTTCGCGCGTAAGAAACGCGCAGGACTGTGTTGCTTGGTTTGATGTTGTAAGCAATTCCCAAACGCGGCTCAGCCTCCTTGCGCGGTGTAAGGCCGTTATAAAAATCTCCCCGCAATCCGAGATTCAAGGACCAATTACCCTTCGTAATCGCATCCTGAACATACAGGGCAAGCTCTTTCACATCTGTATGCCCGTTGAAGTTGTACAAACTTCCTCCACCCGGTTGCGTCAAATCGTAGGGAAGCAGCGTTGTGCAAGGAGCAGCCAGGGCCACACCGTTTACAAAGCAAGGATTGCCATTTTCGTCGGCCAACGAAGGGAGAAAAGTTGGATCGACGATGCCGACGCGATCATTCTCGTAGAGAAACGTCTGTTCGTAAGTCGCGCCTGCCTTAATGTTGTGAATGCCTTTCACATAAGAAATGTCTGAGCGCATACCCGCATTCGTAAGCGTCCGGTTTTGACCGACAGTCTCGCTTTGCAGGCCCGGCGCTCCCAGGTCGGCAAAGGGATTGTCGCTTGGATAGTAGTTATAGGCATCGTGCCGAACAAACGCGCCGAATGTGAATACCGTGGTGTTGCTGACCAACCGCGTCCAGGATGGCGCAATATTAAACGTTTGAATTTTGGAGCGCTGGTCTGCGGGGCCAACGGGAAGACCGTCAGGCCCAAGACCTCCATTGGAGACGATGACTCCGTTCCACGGCGTGGCGAACTGCGAGTCGTAAGAATTCGGCGTTTGAAACCATGAGCGGGTGAATCCCAGATTTAAATGGAGGGAATCAATCTTGGAAAATTGATAATCCACTCGGTCGAAGATATTTTCTTCATTGCCCTTGTCATGCAAAGCAACAAATTCGGGTGGGTCGAGAAAACGGCCGCTCTTCAATCCGCTGGCCGAAATAAAGTTCCCCCATTTCTCGCCTCCATAGCCCAGGTTGAAATCGAGATTGGACGAACCGAACGAGCCATAGGAAGTCGTCACGCTTCCTTTCGGCGTTGTCATGCCCTGCCCGGAGCGTGTAGTCACATTAATGACGACACTCGTTTTGTCTCCGTACTCCGCCGGGGGCGCGCCGGAGATGACTTCCATGGATTCCACTGAATCGAGCGGGATCTGGTTGGAGAATACTTTGCTCTGCTGGTCGGTGATCGGCTGGCCATCCACCGAAAATGAATTTTCGGCGTGATCGCCAAGTCCATGGAAGAGGCCGTTTGAGTCCGCTGCGATTCCCGGCGTAGCCAGCGTAACCAGCGAACTTACGGAAGATGACGAACTTTCCAGGGGCAGCTTGTCAAACAATCCACGGTCCACATCGGTATGGAACGTGGAATCGTTTTCTAGAAGGTCATTGCTGCTTTCCACGGTCACGGTTTCTGATGATCCCGAAACTTTCAGATTGATTTGGAGTTCTAATGGGACGATGGACCGCACTTCAATGTCCTGAGCGTGAGGAGCAAAGCCGGGCCCAGTAACAGTCATGTGATAGGGATTGAATGGGACATTGGGAATAATAAATTTTCCCGCATTGTCCGTGGTCACAACTCGGTCAAACTCGCTGACCGGATTATGAATTTCAACAGTAATATCCGGAACTACCGCTCCAGATGGATCCAATACAGTACCGGTTACTGAGGTTGAACTGCCGGATTGCGCGTTGGCGATGATATTCAGCGAAAAAAAGAAAATGACTACAAAAGCCGCATAAAGCGGCCTCGTATATGAAGCCAGCATGATTCCTCCTAAGGAATTAGGGAAATAAAGAACAATATGAAATTTTTAAAAATTAAGTTCTTTAAGACCTAAAACAGCAGGAGGTGGGCGAATGCGGAGAGAGAAAACAAATCCGGAAGACTGCGAAATAATCTCAGGCAAAAGCAGTGCTGAAACCGTTCGGTGAAAAACCGGGACCGGAGAGACTATCGCCTGATAAATCAATCCTGAGTGAGCTACCGAACAGATCGTGCAATCGTGGCTGGAAAGTTTTGAATTGTCCGTGTGGACGTGGACAGCTTGGATGAAACCAACAAGCGCAACAATCAGTACACACATCCATGTCAGAGACTTGATGTGCCACTCGCGGCGCACTTGATTTTCATTCAGAAGCAAGTGATGGGCCCCTACAGGTTGCTCAAGCTTATCTAGAGCAGATGTGAGGTGCAATGCGAAAGTTGCACTTAAAATGTGAATCTTCTTCGGGATCTGACACGGTTTTGATCCTATACCCAGGCTGAATTGGTGGGGTATTTTCTCGTTATATCCGCGAAGGTCTTTAATCTTTGGCCCGCCGTCGGGCCGGGGTCCGAGGAGTGAAAGGAGCAAGAAACCGCAATGGGTTCTGCGGGCATGGAGACAACGGTCAACGTTGTTACGCCGAGGCTGACGGTATACCTGCCGGATGCTCCCGGATGAGAAGAAACTGGCGGAGAGAGAGGGATTCGAACCCTCGATACAGGTGTTAGCCCGTATAACGGTTTAGCAAACCGCCGCCTTCAGCCTCTCGGCCATCTCTCCGGCGGGACTGGCATCAGTTTATCACTAGGCTTTCGGACCGAACCGTACAACTGTAAGTTGTTTGCATTACGTGAGAGTCGGTAGAACTAACAATTATCAACTCCTGAACTCGCGACGGACCTTGATCTCCAAATAGGATTCCGGGCGCATTAATCAAGTACTATTCATCGCTAAGCCTCTCAAGCAATTCGTCGGGAAATGTAGAGACTTCACTCTGCTCGCCATTATTCGGCTGAGAAATGCCGGCTTGCATTCGGCGTTTGGCGACTGCCTGGTCAATCGGTGGCCGCTTTCACTCAAACTATTGGCGTGACGACTTGCCATCGGCTAGTGGCAAACGGGTTCCCTTCCCTTTGTCGCTGCCCACCTTATTAATACACTGTACAGAGAGAGGTACATGGATTCGCCCGAACAGCCTCGCCCCGATCCGCCGGCTTTGCTGGATACACGGATCTGCGACCTGGGAGTGAAAATTGAAGGTTCACAGGTCGATAAATTTGTGCAGCAGCTCTATCGGGAGCTGGAACAAAAGAAGATCGCGAAATTCCGGCCAGGAGTCTACTTAACCGATGAATGGGGATGCCCTTCGGGCGAGCCGGTGATTGGAATCCCGTTTTATCTTGCGCGCGCCGACCTTGGCCAGATTGAAAAAGAAAATAATGATCTGGAGAGCGATCGCGAAGTGATGATGTATTTGCGGC
>DASXCC010000175.1:0-11254 GCA_036491415.1 Terriglobales bacterium
CACGCATCCTCGCGAATGCTGCGACTGTCTCTGTTGGGCATTGTTGTCGGCATCGCCGGCGGTCTGATTGCTGAAGGTTTATTGCGTGCGATTAACTTCATTTCCAATCTCTGCTTTTATGGCAGAGCTACTTCGGCGAACCTTCCGCCAAATCTTGCGCTTCATCACTGGTGGACGCCGCTTTTGCCGGCAGCCGGCGGCCTCATCGTCGGAATTCTCATCCATTACTTCTCTCCGGAGATTAAAGGCGACGGCATTCCCGAAGCCATGTCGGTTGCTCTGAATAATCGCAGCATTGTGAAGGCGCGGGTCAGCGTATTCAAGCCTCTGAGCGCCGCCATCAGCGTCGGCACCGGCGGACCGTTCGGCGCTGAGGGCCCCATTATTCAAACCGGCGCGGCCATCGGCTCTTTAATCAGCCAATTGATGCCATCATCCCCGGCTGAGCGGCGAACCCTGTTGGCATGCGGCGCGGCTGCTGGACTTGCCGCCGTGTTTAAAACGCCATTCGCCGGAGTCATGCTCGCTGTGGAACTGCTTGTCTTTGAATTCCGCGCGAGGTCCTTTGTGCCGATTGCACTGGCATCGGCCACGGGAACAATGGTTGCAATGGGATTCCGGGGAGCTGATCCGGTATTCCCCGTTGTGACGAATTACCACTTTCATGCAACGGAACTCCCATTCTTTGTTCTGCTGGGAGTGATATGCGCCGGGCTTGCATGGGTCATGACACGCACCCTGTACATTTGCGAAGAATTTTTTGAGCATCTGAAAATCTGGTTTCCTCTAGTCCCCGCAATCGGCGGATTGATCGTCGGAATCATCGGGATGTTTTACCCTCAAGTGTTCGGCACGGGATACTCGGTGATCGCCGATATCCTTGCCCGGGCGCATCCCATCCATGAGTTGTTTGGCATTGGCATGGCCAAGCTGGTTTCTTTCGGCGCGTCTTTAGGATCGGGGGCTTCCGGCGGAACTTTTGCTCCCGCGTTGATGATAGGCGGCAGCCTGGGCGCGGCATTCGGGTCCGTGGTGCATTTAATTCTGCCGAACTCCTCGACCATCGGCCTCTACGGCATGGTGGCGACAGCGGCGCTATTCGGCAGTTTATACCGGGCCACTCCCAGCGCAATTCTCTTTATGCTGGAAGTGACCGGAGCCTACAACGCCATACTTCCTGTGTTTCTGGTCGCGGTTGTGGCCGACCTCGCTGTGCACTACTTCATGCGCACTACCATCAACACTGAACGCCTCGTCCGTCGCGGACATCTCGTGCCGGACGCGTACGAGATTGATCCCATGAAAATGTTGCGGGTGCGAGATGTCATGAGCCCTGAAATGGAAACCGTCCGCTTTGACCGCAAAGTTTCAGACTTTCTAGTGTCTATGGTGGGCCATGAATGTGTGCCAGTTGTAGATGAGCAGGAAAAGGTCATTGGTATTTTGTACCGTCGCGATTTACTGGCTGCTGAAGAAACAGCTACCGCCATTTCCATCGCTCATCCGGACTTTCCCGTGGCTTACACGGATGAAGTGGTCCATGCGGTGGCTAAGCGCTTTCTCGATGGCGCGTACGGGCACTGCCTGGTACTCGACAGCACCTCCGGTGAACTTGCAGGAATGCTGACGGCTTTCGACATTCTCAAAACGAAAAACTGGGAACTGATGCAGGAACTCCAGGAGCCGAGCCGGATTTCAGGTACGTCTATGCTGCGTTTTATGAGCGAACGCATGCCAGGCAAATAAAACATATAGCCGGCAACCCGTGTGACGTTTAGAGGAAGAGAATGTGCGGGAGCCCGGCTGGACCCGGCGCCAGCCAAAAATAAAAGACAAAAATAAAAGTAAAGATTAGTGGCTAAGGCGTTGTTTTTCCGCAGACTGAATCAACGGTTTCAGAACTTTCACCGAGACTCCCAGCGTGCCTCCTGAGAATCCGTCGATATAAGCAGAGTTGACGCCGATCACTTCTCCCTGCGCATCGAATACCGGTCCGCCGCTGCCGCCGTGAGCGGTGGGCGCGTCGTAGATCAATTTCTCTCCAACGACATCTCCAAGATGTCCGCAAGTAGCAGATGGACGAATGAGCGATAGCGCGGCAAGTTCGCTGGCAGCGTTGATGTCATCGTGGCGATACGCCAAGCGGTCATAAACCGCGGCTGGAGATTTTGCCACCATCCCCAAAACTCCCATGGGATAGCCAAGGACCGTAACCAATTCGCCGGGCTTGGAATCATTCTTCGCCAGCGGCAAGGGACGCAGACCTTTGGAGCCACCTGCATCTAGGATGTTCACCACAGCCAGATCATCGTTCTCTGAAAGAGCAACCGGAGTAATGTTCACCGGCGTCGGTGAATTGGGAAAAAAGGCGACGAGCTTTTCAAGTTCCGGAACTGCACCGCGACGGATCAAAGCTTCTGACTCCGTATCTCCATACCAGGGTTGGGCGACGTGACGATTGGTTGCAACCAATCCGCTGGCGACCAGAAATCCGGTGCCGGAAATCCGCACGCGCACAGCCGGCGCCTGGTTCGGGAAGCCAACGTGGTAAATCCCGAAGATGTAGCAAATCGAATTGCGATAGCGGTCAAGCACGACGGCAGGCATTGTCTGTTCCTGCTCGAGTAATTGGACCTGCGAGGTGAGCTGCTGCACTTTCTGCTGTAAGTCATTGGTCGGCGGAGGCGCGTAATAGTGCGACATGAAAAGCGCGCCGGAGACGACAAAAACACCCAGAGCCATCTGGAAAAAACGTTGCCATGAAGCGGAGACAATGTCTTCTCCACCGGCTTCTTCGGCAGTGTGCGCGACGGCGTCTAACTCCGCGGGAGTGATCTCTTGCAATGCTGGAAACAGCTCGGCCATAGAATTGAAATTTCGCAGAATCTTTTCGGGTGGGGACCCAGATCTGTTGAGTGGTGAAGGACTATCTTCTCGTATAGCGGGCGTATGGCCTAGGGTACGGAAGTTGATGTACGGAGGATATTAAACTTCTTTAATTCCTAAGCGTTCCGACATTTCGTCGTAGAGAAAACCCTCTCCTACGCGGTAGGGTTGGATCCATTCTCCATCGATCACAAACTGTGGAATTGCGCGTTTGCCTGTGTGCTTGACGACTTCGTCGGCGGCGCCGGGCGTCTTTTCAATATCAATTTCTGTAAATGGGATGTTGTGCTGTTGCAGGAAGCGCTTGGCTGCGCGGCAATCGGGGCACCAGAAAGCTGAATAAACGAGTAGTTCCATGAGTCGTACGCGTACTACAGAATGAATAGTCTACCAGCGCTTAGATGGGATTTTGAGGAAAGCGATTCATCGCCGCGATTACTAATGTGCCATGAAACTAGGCAAGTCTTGCCGGATGGGAAGAGCGGGGAACTCGGCAATTCTTGCCGGGTGCGAGTGCGGCCTTTTGGTTAGCGAATTAATTCTTGTCGAATGTTGTATTTACGCAGGCTGTCGGCGTGAGATTTTTGGAAGTCAGCTTGCATTTGTTTCTGCAGTAGTTTTACGCGGAGGCAGTTATGTCCATTGTTGGACTTTTAAGCAGCAGCTTTCTTAATTTCGGCAGTCAGATACAGAACACCAACATTCCGGCCCAGGCGCAGCAATTCCAGCAGGAATTTCAGCAGCTAGGCCAGGACTTGCAATCGGGCAATGTGTCCGCGGCGCAGACGGATTTTACGACCCTGCAACAGAATGCGCCTTCCAGCACATCACAAAGCAGCAATCCGATTTCGCAGGCATTCGGTCAACTCTCGCAGGATCTGCAATCTGGCAATGTGTCGGCCGCACAGCAGGCCTACGCTTCGATCCAGCAGGACATGCAGGCGCAAGGCTCGCATATGCGCCACCACCATCATCCAAGCAGCGGGGAAGCGACAAATAGCACGCAGCAGAACCCCGTGGCGCAGTTATTCAGCGAGCTTGGACAAGACTTGCAGTCCGGCAATGTTTCCGCTGCGCAACAGGCTTACAGCTCCATGCAGCAGGACTTCTCGCAGTTCGCGCTGGACATGTCTTCGGCAGGTTCGACGGCGGCCAGCACCGTTTCGGCGACAGCATAAAGCAGCCTGTTTTTAGATGAAAATGAATCGTGGTATATATCATGAGATGTATCCGTGATATACTTTGATATATGCCATGCATTGCCAAACTCTTTCAGAATGGCCGCAGCCAAGCGGTCCGTCTTCCTGTTGAATATCGCTTCGAAGGCAGTGAGGTTTATATTCGCCGCGCCTCTACCGGAGAAGTAATCCTTTCCCGAAAGCCAGAATCCTGGGACGACTTCTTTGAATTGATGAAGACCGTGGATGTCCCTAAAGATTTCCTGAGCGAGAGAAATGATGCGCCTCCGCAAAAGCGGAAGCTCTTCTGATGGCCCTCCGCTATCTCCTTGATACGAACACAGCCAGCTACATCATTAAGGGCAACATACCGAATGTGCGAGAGCGCCTGCGCCGAGTGCCTCTCGCGGAGGTTGGGATTTCATCGGTTACCGAAGCAGAATTGCGTTTTGGCGCAGAGCGAACGCCTCAGAACTCACGGTTGGCAATCGCCGTAGAAGAATTCATCATTCGCCTTGAAGTGTTGCCATGGAATTCCGAGTCGGCAAAACAACATGCAATATTGCGCGCCAGTCTCGAAAAAAAAGGCGAACCCATGGGAAATCTGGACATGATGATTGCGGCGCAAGCTTTAGCCTCAGACCTGAGGCTTGTGACGCACGATCGGGCTTTTAAAAGGCTCACCGACCTTCAGGTAGAAGATTGGACCAAGTAAAAAGCCACCAGCTTTCGCTGGCGGCTTGATTTTGCACGGGCAAAACGTCCGCGCCTAGTTAGTTTTCGTAGAGCAGTACGCCTTCGGCCTTCTCCGAATCCACTGGACGATAGAACAGCTTGTTGTCCTCGAGGAATACTTCGATAAACGCAGGCCGCGTAGTAATCGTGCCCTGAATCAGCGCTTCCGAAAGCGGATCTTCAATATATTTCTGCAATGCCCTACGCAGCGGACGTGCACCGTAACTGCGGTCCGTGAGCGTTTGGTTCAAGATCCACTTTTTGGCTTCGTCCGCCACCGTAACTGTGATGGATTTCTGCGCCAGGTTCTGGTTCAGTTGATTGACCATCAACTCCAGAATCTGGATCAGATCAGATTCGCCCAATGCCATAAAGAGAATGATCTCGTCCAGGCGATTCAGGAACTCCGGATTAAATGTGCGTTTAACTTCACCCTTTACCAGGTCCTCGATCTTCTCGGAGACCATCTCTTCCTTTGACGACTGGAAGCCCAGGCCTTCGCGCTTCTGCAAATGCCGCGCGCCGATGTTCGAGGTCATGATGATGATGGTGTTCTTAAAGTCCACCGTATTGCCTAAACCGTCGGTGAGCTGACCATCTTCAAATACCTGTAAAAGGATATTGAAGACATCCGGATGCGCCTTCTCGATTTCATCGAGCAGCACAACCGAATAAGGCGCACGCTTTACCCGTTCCGTAAGCTGACCGCCCTCTTCGTAGCCAACATATCCCGGAGGCGAACCGATCAACTTCGAGACCGAGTGCTTCTCCATGAATTCCGACATATCAAAGCGAACAAGCGACTTTTCGCTGCCGAACATAAACTGCGCGAGAGTGCGGGCCACTTCGGTTTTGCCGACGCCAGTAGGACCGAGGAACAGGAATGAGCCAATGGGCCGGTTCGGGCTCTTCAATCCAGCGCGGGAGCGGCGAATGGCGCGGGCCAAAGCCCCAATGGACTTGTCCTGCGAGATGATCCGCTTGTGCAGCTCTTCTTCAATCCGTAGCAGCTTCTGCGTTTCTTCTTCTTTAATGGAAGTGATGGGAACGCCCGTCCAGCGGGAGACCACATCCTCGATGTCCTCGCGGCCAACAACGCCGGTGGAGGATTCATCGAGATGATATTTTTCGCGAAGGATGCGCAGGTTCTCGCGTTCCTTGCGTTCTTCGTCCGAGTAGAAGCGCGCCTTCTCGAACTCGTGGTTTGCGATGGCATTCTCCATACGATGGACAATGAACTTGATCCGCTTCTGGACTTCAGTAAGCTCTTCGGGAAGCGAAGTCTGGCGCAGCTTTACGCGGGCTCCGGCTTCGTCCACAAGATCAATGGCCTTATCTGGCAAGAAGCGATCGGGAATATAACGGTTTGAGTGCGACACCGCGAAGTTGATGGCTTCGTCGGTGTACGTGACTGCATGAAACTTTTCGTACCGGTCTTTGATCCCAAAGAGAATTTTTGTAGCGTCCGCTTCATTCGGAGGCGGAACTTTTACGGCCTGGAAGCGGCGTTCCAGTGAACGATCTTTCTCGATGGACTTGCGATACTCGCCCGGCGTGGTTGCGCCGATGCATTGAATTTCTCCGCGAGAAAGCGCTGGCTTCAGAATGTTCGCGGCATCCAGCGAGCCTTCGGCCGATCCAGCGCCAACGAGCGTATGCAACTCATCAATAAAGATGATGGAATTTTGCGACTCCATCAATTCCTTCATGATGGTCTTCAACCGCTCTTCGAACTGACCACGATATTTAGTGCCAGCAACTATTAAGGATAGATCCAAAGCTAAGACGCGCTTGTCCGCCAAGAACGACGGAACCTCGCCGTCTGCAATGCGCTGCGCCAAACCTTCGACGATGGCTGTTTTTCCAACGCCTGGTTCGCCAATCAGCACAGGATTGTTCTTTGTTCTGCGGCACAGAATCTGCACCACACGCTCGACTTCACTTTCGCGTCCAACCAATGGATCAAGCTGGTTATCCATGGCGGCCTGGGTAAGGTCGCGCGAGAACTCGCTCAGCAGGGAAGATTCCCGCTGGCGTTGCGGCTGAGCCTTTTCCTGGCTGGAGCGCGCTAATTCTTCTCTAATGGTTGAAAGCCGCAGACCCCGTTCATGAAGGATTTCGGCGGCAAAACATTTTTCTTCTCTTAATAAACCAAGCAGCAAATGTTCGGTGCCAATATGCTTATGGGAGAGCCGTTCGGCTTCTTCTGCCGCATAAGCCAGCACTCGTTTGCATTCATTGCTGAGGGGCAAATCCACGGAAGTGGAGACTTTCTCCCGAATCGTGGTGTGTCCCTCAATCTGCTTGCGAATGGATTCCACCGACGCATGTGAGCGTAAGAAGCGGTTGGTCAAGGCTTTATCTTCACGCAACAATCCCAGCAGCAGATGTTCCGTCTCTATATATGGAGAGCCGAATTGGCTTGCTTCGTAGCGCGCAAAGAAAATTACTCGCCTTGCTTTTTCGGTATAGCGTTCAAACATATTCACCCTTCCCCTTGGGTTCTCCAGGGACTTCCGGGTCTGCTTAAGCTACCCACCCCATGGCTCTAACTTCTTATTGTGCAATTGCGGTGCCATTAAATCCAAGCCTAACCCCGACTAAACGGAACCTGGACCTCTATTACCTTAGACACCTGGGTTTCTGTTGACGGTCACTGCTTGCCTCACTTAGAGCTTACATTGACCGGTTACCCATCTCGTTCCATTGTGGTACATCTTCAACTTCGCCAATCCGCGGCATTCCCGTGTGCATCTTTTTGTTATGTCTAGTTATGCCGTCAGCGATTCTGGCGCTACCTCTTCTATACATCCTCTTTGCAACCGCAATACGCGGCTACAACGTTTCGCAAACGCAAAATTGTGCGTGGCAATCAGGGAGGTCAACTGGTAGTCGTGATGGAGCCGGGAGATCAATTCAAAAATCGCGTCGGCCGTGCGGCCATCGAGATCTCCAGTAGGCTCATCCGCAAGCAACATCTTCGGCTTGGTAATGAGAGCACGTGCAAGAGCCACACGTTGCTGCTCACCTCCGGAAAGTTCTCCGGAGCGATGATGTGCACGTTCCCCCAATCCCACCTCGCGCAGCCATCGGAAAGCTTCCTTTTCGGACTCGCGCCGCGAGTCGCCTCGCAACAGGAGCGGCATGGCCACATTTTCCTGCGCCGTAAATTCCGGTAACAGATAGTGGAACTGCCAGACGAAGCCGATTTCACGATTACGGAAATCAGCAGCTTCGTCCCGGGAAAGCGCATTCAATTGCAAGTGGGCGAAGTATACGTTACCCGCAGAAGCACGATCAAGAGCGCCGAGGATGTGAAGAAGGGTACTCTTTCCCGCACCCGACTCGCCCACCAGCGCCACCATCTCGCCTCTATTTGCCTGGAACGAAAGATTTTCAAAGAGCACTAAATCTGAACTACCGGAGCGGAAGCTTTTCTTCAACCCCTCAGCCTTTAAAGCGGCCTGAGCTATTAGATGCACTTAGTAGGCTCCTCGTTTCAAGCACGCAAAAGCAAGCGCTTAACAGGCTTTCGTAGCAGTCTAAACGGAAACTACGAATGCGTGCACTAAGACGTTGATCTTAGGCATCTATTTGCCAACTGTATCCCTGCAAAAAACAATTGCAATGTAACCCTAGTCACAATGCGCGACCTAACAAAGTGAAAAGGTCAGGGGCTTCAGGGTCGCGCTTCGAGGTTATACGTCGCAGAGGTCAACCGCTTCGCGCAGGGAGGTAAACGGATCGCCAGTGGGGACAAACTCGTGCGCTACATAGCCTTGGAACTTTGCCTCTGCGATTCCGCGCATGACGCCATCCCATTGCACTTCCTGCGTGTTATTAAGCTCATGGCGGCCGGGAACTCCTCCCGTGTGGAAGTGAGCGATCCATTGAATATTTTTCTGGATCGTCGCGATGAGGTCGCCTTCCATAATCTGCATGTGGTAGATGTCGTAGAGCAATTTGACGTTGGGTGAGTTTACTTCCTGCATCACCTGCACTCCCCATGCGGTGTGATCGCACATGTAGTCGGGATGATTCACCTTGCTGTTGAGCAGCTCTATACAGATGGTGACGCCGTTGTCTTCAGCGATCTTTTTGACGCGGTTGAGTCCGAGAATTGTATTGCGCGCGCCTTCTTCGTCCGGCATACCGCGGCGGTTTCCTGAAAAAGTGATGACGTTCGGGATGGAAGCTTTCGAGGCTTTCGGAATGTTCAAGCGGAAGCCCTGCTCGATGGCGTCGTGATTTTCCGTGCGATTCATAGCGTCAGGAATGGTCCCGCCGCCTGCATAAGCCATGGCGCAGATCAATCCGTGGCGAAGCGGAACCTCGTATTCATCAGGTTCGAGAAGATCAATGGCTTTGATTCCGATTTTTGCTGAGTACACGCAGAGATCATCGAGAGGAATGTCTTTGTAGCACCAGCGCGAAACGGACTGCTTGATGCGGCCTTTGCGCTTCGTCATAGGGCTATCCGCTGCTTCGAGCGGCGAGATAAGGCTAGCGGCAGCGGCGCCGGCTAAAGAAGATTGCAGCATGGATCGTCGGGTAATCGCCATGAATCCTGAAATCCCGTAAGGTAGTAATCTTTGAATCAGATACGAGGGGTAAATATTAGCGCGAGCCGGGTCCATCTCCCTAATACTTTTGGCGGACAATCGATCGGAGAAAAATATTGTGAAATTGTCGAAAGCCGAACAGTCTGTTCGATTCATGAGCAGAAAAGGCTAAGGAGGCCTGAACGAACATGCAATATCTGCTGCTTATCTATAGTAGTGAAGCTGAATGGAACAAACTGAGCGAAGCTGAATTGAACAAAATATTTGGCGAATACATGGCATATAACAAGAGCATTGTAGATAGCGGACACTACAAAGGCGGCAATCGTTTGGACGTTACCGCGAAAGCCAAAACTGTACGTGTTCGTAACGGCAAGCGAATGGTCCTTGACGGTCCTTTTGCCGAAACCAAAGAGCAGCTTGGCGGATACTTCCTTGTAGAGGCAAAAGATCCAGAAGAAGCTATCGAATTGGCGGAGCGAATTCCCGGGGTGCGCTACGGCTCTATCGAGGTGCGGCCCGTTCCACCGATGACGATGAATCGATAAGCGGCTTACGAATTGCTATTCGTAGCGCAGGGCTTCCGCGGGAAGAATTCTTGCCGCGGACCAGGAAGGGTAGAGCGTCGCGATGAAAGAGACGCCAATCGCGACGCCTGCCACCCAGATTCCGTCGATCAATCGCGGAGCGAATGGAACATAATCAATGGAGTAAACCTCCGGCGACAGCGATAAGAAATGATAGTGTCCTCCCGCCCAGGCGAGAGCATAGCCAAGGGCTAATCCAATGCCCGTACCGATCGTGCCGATCAGCATGCCCTGGCCAATGAATATGCGGCGAACCTGCGATTGCCGCGTGCCCATCGACATAAGCACTGCAATGTCACGAGTCTTTTCCATCACCATCATAATGAGCGAAATGAGGATGTTCAGCGCGGCGACGAACACGATCAGCCCGATAGTTATAAATGTTACAAGCCGCTCCAGGCTCAAAGCGTGAAACAGGGCTTTGTTTTGCTCCATCCAATTGCTGGTCATGAAGCCGCTGCCAGCAGCTTGCTCGAGTTCCTTGGCGACTTGCGGGGCTTTGTAGATGTCGTCAATCTTAAACTCCAGCACCGTGACAACATTTCCCACGGAAGAAAGTTGCTGTACATCGGAGAGGCGGGCGAAGGCCCAGGAATTATCGTAGTCATAGAAGCCGGAATCAAAAATCCCGCTAACGCGGAAACGCGTGTATTTGGGGACGACGCCAAAGGGCGTCAATTCTCCTTGGGGGCTCGTCACCAAGACGATCGATCCCACAATCGCGCCCATCTGATCGGCCATGTCCTTGCCAATCAGGATCGGCGGCATGGCAGCGACGCGTTGCTGAAGGCCTGCCATGGAATCCGGAGAATTTACTGTTGCGCTGTTGTTATTCGTAGCGTGGGTTGAAGACGGCGGCGCTTCATCCAGCGCGTTGGCAGATCCGTTTTTCACCGAGTCCAATAGATCACTGACTTTGCGCTCGTCTGCAGGAATAATTCCTTTCAGAACTGCTCCGCTTGCGCGCGGTCCGCGTGAGATGAGTACCTGCTCATACATCGCCGGAGCCGCTGAAAGTACATGAGGCTGCTTGGAGAGCTTTTCCATCAACGGTAGCCAGTCCTGGATGCCATCGCTTTCAACACGCAGCAGATTTACATGCGAGCTCGAGCCTAATAAACGATTCTGCAAGTCCTGGCGGAATCCATTATTAATGGCCAGCGCGACGATCAAGGATGCGACTCCAGCAGCGACACCAATAATGGAAATTGTCGTAATTACGCCGATCATGGCCTGGCGTCTCTTGGCCCGCAGATATCGAGAAGCGATGAAGAGTTCAAATTTCATGAGAAGCGTTTACAACCAG
>DASXCC010000176.1:0-12525 GCA_036491415.1 Terriglobales bacterium
CTATTTAATTTCTTACCGGCCGGTTTTGTTCCAACATGACGGCAAATATCGGGCGATCGACATCACAGTACAAAAATCCGGCCACAAACTACATGTTTATTCGCGTAAGGGATATTATGCGAGCTCAAACATTCCGGAACCGCAAAGCGATTAGAAATAAGAAAATAAGCAGGCGAATTTAGGTTATGAACGGGGCGGTTGCAACATGAAGACCTGCTGGAGATGCTGAATCTTGAGCGGATCTCCTCCCGCAGTGACATCGAGCGCAGCATGACGATAGTTCGTTGTGGACTGGCCATGAGTCTGGGCAAGAGCACCGGGAATTCTGATGTGGATTGTGTCACTTTCTTTTTTTAAGACGATTGCCTTTCCGGCGGGCGTGAAACTCGATGTAAATGTGGGAGCGCCATCGTCGTCAAGAAATCCGCTCATGTGGTTCAGGAATTCTCTCCAGCCATCAGGAGTGAAATTTGCTTGCGAAGCGTTCAGGCTCGCGAGATTTCCTTCTTTGAAGTTCACCGCATGCAAAGCCATCGTTCGCACTGATTCAACCTGCGCCGCCTGCTCCTTCGCGGATGGTGAAGTTTGCGCGACGAGTGAAGAAGCAATGCAGAGAACAAACAGGGCTGAGACAATGCGGAACATAATTCCCTTCCATATTTTGTGTGGTTGTAAGAAGAAGAACATACCGTCGCGCCCGATTAAGGAAGCCACGGCGTCAGTAAGACATTCAAAAAACTGACAGAGTGGATTTTACCTGCCACTTACTTCATGATCGGCCCACCAATGGGAATCGCAGGCCTTCCCCATGTGGCATTCGTGACTTCCGCGAAAGATAAATACAGCGCTAGCGTTCCGCACACCAGACCATCCCATCCGCCAAGCTTGTGCCATGTGGGTCCCATTCCAAGATCGCCGCCGGCGAGCAAAAAGAATGCGATCCATAGGGTCAAAAAGATCAACCACAGGGTGCGATTCAGGCGGAATGTTGCAATCCACAAATAGAAAGTAAACACGCCCCACATAAGAAGCGTGATGCCAATACCCGATGCAGCCGGAGGCTTGAGCCACCCGGCGCCGATGGTCCACAGCAGCAATGCGTACCACCACCAGAATGTGCCGTAGGAAACGAAGGCCACCATGCCAAAGGTATTTCCTTTTTTGTATTCGAGGACGCCTGCAATAATCTGCGCGAGCCCTCCATAACAGAAAGCAAGCGGTACTACGACGCTGGCGGCTTCTGGCGGAAAAAATCCTGCATTCATACAGCTAAGAACAATGGTGGTAAGTCCGAATCCGGCTAGACCCAACGGCGCCGGATTTGCCAGCTGATCCTCTGCCATAAAACATCCCCCAATAACCCGCAATAAATCAAATTTGATTAGACCTTATTGAATGCTCGGGAAGGTTTACGCTTGTCGCGGGGTAATGTCAAGAAATTCTGCAAATCGCGGTCCCTGATTTATGCGGCATCATTATGAGTAGTTTCGAAGAGACTGCAAAAGAAAAAGGCCTGCGGAAATCTGCAGGCCTTTAAGCAAACTTTCAGCTTAGAAAGTTAAGCGTAATGCAACCTGAAGCTGCCGTGCGGAAGTAGTTCCGTCCGGCTGGCTACGCGTTGAAGTGATCACGCCAAAGAGCGGCGAGTTCAGCTGATTTCCAAGCGCTCCAGGATCAGCACCCGGATTCGTGAATTCCGGATGGTTAAAGATGTTATATGCTTCGCATCGCAATTCCATCCCTATCCGTTCCGTTAACGCCATTTGTTTGGCAAGTGACAGGTTAAAGTTTACATAGCTCGGACCATGGAAGTGATTACGTCCAACCGTTCCAGGACCTTCGAACAACGGACCACCGCCAGCATCTGCGCGACCAGAGAAGGCATCCACATTCGTAAAGAAGACCTTACCCTGACTCGCATTGGGGTTCGTGCCAGCTGCAAAAGGATCGCCCACAAGATCGGCACGCCCGCTCAAACCGGTGCGTTCCATGTCTGTCGTGCTGTAAACATCGAACGGAATCCCGGATTGCATCGAAGTAATTCCGGAGAACTGGAAACCTTCGAACACTCGTCCCATTACGCCGTGGCTCAAGTAAGCGCGCCCTTTACCCAGAGGCACTTGCCAGATGTAATTGATGACCGCAACGTTGCGGATATCATCATCAGAGTTACCGCGTTCTTCAGACAAATCGCGCGAGTTACGCGGGAAGCCACGGTTCCCAGCGCCCGGGACAATCGGATCGCCGGAATCATCAATCGAATGAGCCCAGGTATAAGACCCTTGAACTTCCAAACCATGGCTCATTTGGCGGGTAGCTTTCACCTGCAATGAGTTGTAATTGGAATTGCCTACTGAGCGAATGTAGAACGGTTGCAACAAGGCAGTATTTGCAACCGCATTCATCGGTAACGTTCCGAATAAGGTACCTTCGAAAAGGTTGCCCTTCGTCACATCATCGGCCGTGCAACCGGTTGTGTTTTGTGGATTACCAGGCACACAAATAGCCAATAATTGATTTATGAGATTCGGATCCGGGGGATTGCCATCCATTTCGCGGTAGATGTGTGTTCCTTTTGATCCAATGTAAGCAACATCAAGAGTCGTGCCTGCCGCAACCGTTCGCTGGATATCAAGATTCCAATTGTTGCTCACGGGGTTGCGGAAATGAGGATCGAAGATTACCGGGGAAATTAAGGAACCATCGGGAACGATAGCTGACGGAATTGTCGTAGGAGCAATTGATGGAAACTCCCCTGATCCGAATGCATCACCAATTGTTTCCAATGGGAAGTTTACGTAATCGTCCTCGAAAGGCGGGTTGCCACGAGCATTGCCAAACAGGTTGCCAAAAGCGCGGTCGTGGAAGATGCCAAACCCCGCGCGAACCGCGGTTTTGCCGTCTCCCCACGGATCCCACGAGAAGCCTACCCGCGGTTCGATACCAGAAAAGTCATTTTGATAAAGTTTATTTCCAGTTCCGGGCCCGACAATCGAAAACGTAACGTCCTGCCCAGCGGTGAAGGAGCCTGGATCGGTCAACAAGTTAGAGAAGTTTGCATTCTGTTCAAACGGAACTCCGTCGAACTGATAACGAATTCCCAGGTTTAATGTCAGATTGTGACGGATTTTCCAGTCGTCCTGAAAATATCCATCGTATTCATGCTGACGGAAAAACTTGTTGTCTGATCCAACCCGAGTTCCCGATTTATCAAAAAACTCTCCTTCTTGATCTTGGATCACAAAACCGTAGAGAGCAGATGCCGCATCTTCGAGCTGCGTGGTAGCACCCGGAATATTGTCAACCAGGCTAAAACTCGGGCCGCCCACCGTAACGGAGTCCGTCAAAACCTGACGTCTGGAGAAGAAGTTGTCAGAACCATTCTCGCCTACGTTACGGAAGTCGCCACCGAATTTAAATGTGTGCGATCCGTGGACCCAGCTCAAACCTTCTGCATAGCTCACCGTGCCGGTTTTTCGGTCCTGCCCATTCGCAGCCAGAGACAAGCATCCGAAGCTTGTGAACGGATTCAGAATGTAATCTCGCGCTTTACCGAATTGGTCGAGCGGACTGACGCTATCCAATTCCGTATGGTTGCAGGCGAACGACGCATAGATGTGGTTCCATCCGAAACGGAAATCGTTCACCAATGTCGGAGTGAGCACAGAATTCAAATTGGCTGAGAGTGATTCACTGATTCCCTTAAATGCTGTAGCGCCCACTCCTCCAGGAAGAATGTCATCGTGGAACGGGTCGGGATCGGCATTGTGATCGTAGCCATACGACACACTGAGTGTTTCGCTGTCGGTAAAGTGGTGATCCAGTTTAACGATCTGGTTATAGATGTTGCTTTTTGATCCCGTGGGAAAAAATATGCTACCCGTGAATCCATCAGAATTATCAACGGTTGGATTTGGATAAAGAGCAAGAACGCTCTGCATCGTCGGATCCAACGGAGCCCCATTTGGGTTCTGTGATGGATTCGACGGTCTTAAATCGACAGCCTGTGGACCAGCGGAACCCGTAAATGTAAAGACTCCAGTTTTGAACGCTGCGGTTGGTACAGTCGCACTTCCCGTTGTTGCCGTACGATAGCGATCGATTTCCTGGTTAAAGAAGAAGAATGTTTTGCCCTTTTTAATTGGGCCACCGATTGAATATCCGAACTGGTTGCGAACGTAGGGATTCATGGGACTAGCATTCGGTCCAGTTCCCGGGTTGAACCAATCGCGTGCGCCACCAAAACCATTCCAACGTCCATATTCATACGCAGAACCATGGAAAATATTCGTTCCACTTTTAGTGATTACGTCGATGATGGCTCCAGTATTACGTCCATATTCGGCATCGAAATTATTTGTAATGACGCGAAATTCCTGGGTTGAATCCGGATTCGCGGACAAAACGCCGTCAGGAATACCAGGTACTGACGTATCGTTGTTATCGCTTCCGTCCAGCATGAAGTTGTTATTGCGTTCGCGTGAACCATTCACGCTGAAGCCGCCGAGGCTGGTGTTGGTTTGCATCGTGCCCGGAGATAGGAGGACCAAGCTGTATGGGTCGCGCGTGATGAGGGGAAGATCGATCATCTTCCGTTGATCAACAAGATTGCTCACCTGCGACGTTTCCAGATCTATATCAGAAATTTTGTCGCCCCTTACCTCAATCGTCTGCTCTTCTCCGCCTGTATCGAGAGTGGCATTCACCGATAAAACTTGGGCAACAGTAAGTTCAAGTTTGGAAACAAGATAGGCCTTGAAATTCGCCTTTTTGATGGACAACTCGTAAACGCCAGCTTGCAACTCGTTAATGCTGTATGCCCCGCTGTCATTTGTTGTGGTGTCGCGAACTGCGCCATTCGCAACATTGCGGGCTGAAACGTCAGCTCCCACCACGATCGCGCCAGATTGATCGGTAACTGTACCGCGGATAGATCCGGTCTGCGCAAATGCCGCAAGTGATACCAACAGAGTAAAAGCCAAAGCCAGAACTACAGGTCGAAACCTACTCATCACGCCTCCAAATTAGACTTGAACGAAAAAGGACTGGTTTTTAAACAAAACGGAATACTGGGATTACAAAACAAGTGCAGGTTGTTTTCCATTTGTTTACACAAAGGACAACTAATGATCAACATTTTCTTCATAACATTTGTAAAATCATGAAAGCTATAGACATATGTTTGTTATGAAATATATTCGTTCGTGATTTGCCAGGCCAAGAATGAAAGGCAAATCATCACTAATATGATTTATGGAATTTTGTATATGCTGATATGCCACTAAATCTTGTATTTGCATATTATTGATAAATAACATCTTACACTGCATTACTGTTATGTTGATTATGTCTGAGTGTTGGATTGAGTAATGTTTAGTTTGAGTATTGAACTATTCAAGGAACTTCGCGTTATACTTTCCGCCGACTGAAAACCGTCCGATGCTGGTTTCAAATTCCTCGGAGCAGAACAATGCGAAAGCTAACGATTCGATCTCATAAGAATTTTTCTGGCGCCTTTTTCCTTCTTTTATTTACGGCTTTATTCGTTGCAACAGGCATACATGCTTCGGCGCAGTTGAAACCCTCCACAGTCGCCAGAAGCAGTCATGAAAATAATTCCGCCGAGTCCATCATTCTCAATCTAAATTCCTCCGTCACGATTCTTGAAAGTGCAGATGCTTCGGAGCCGATTAAAAAATCCGCCGACGATTTAGCCAGTGACTTCGCCAAGGTATTTGGGAAGAAAACGAAAGTTGTTGCCAATCCGGAACAAGCTGGCGCCATCACAATTTTGATCGCTGAACGATCGAAGCTTCCCGAAGGCGTGCACGTTGCGGAATTGAAAGATCCTGAGTCGTTTTCAATTTCTGCCACCTCAGTTACATGGAACAAGACTCCGCACAGAGTAATTGTGCTCACCGGAGCGGACATGCGTGGGACCATGTACGCGGTCTATGAATTTTCCCAGGAATTTCTCGGCGTCGATCCTCTTTATTACTGGACCGACCATGAACCGATGAAGAAGCCGTCGATAGAAATCCCCGCGTCACTCAACAAGCAGTTCCCTGCTCCCGTGTTCAAGTATCGCGGCTTCTTTATTAATGACGAGGATCTGCTCACCGGATGGGCTCCCGGCGAGGCGAAAGACAAAACCGGAATTTCCCTTGCCGCGTGGGACAAGATTTACGAAACCACCTTGCGGCTGAAAGGAAATATTGTCGCACCGGGCACATGGATCTTCCCCGACGATCCGCAAGTGAAACTCGCAGCCACTCGCGGGCTCATCATCAGCCAGCACCACGCAATCCCTTTGGGGTTGAACGTTGCGCGTTGGCCTGAGAACGTGGACTACAACTACACAACACATCCAGAAATTCTGGAACGTGCGTGGAAGAACGCAGTGAATTCCTACATGCCGAACCAGGAAGTTTTGTGGACGGTCGGGCTGCGTGGCTTGTCCGACGCGAGCTACGCCTCGCGCGACGAGAGTGTGCGGAATAACGATGAGGCCCTCGGCGCGTTGATCACCAAAGCAATTGCCGACCAGATGAGCATCATTCGCGCGGTTCATCCGGATGCGAAGTTCATCACCAGTTTGTGGCAGGAGGGCGCGAGGCTGGTGCAGCAAGGCTATCTGAAAATCCCGCCGGAAGTTTCTACTGTTTGGGCGGACGATGGCTATGGATACATTCAGGACAAAGGCGAAGTCGCTCACGGCCAAGGGACATACGATCACGTGGCCATGATGAACGGCCGCGCGAACCAGCTCACGGAGATGGTCCCCATCGAACGCAGCTTTTCTGAGTTGCAGCGATACATGAAAGTCGGCGCAACCGAATATTTCATGGTGAACACCAGCGACATTCGTCCGGTGACCATGTCAATACGCGCGGTGATGGACGCAGCCTGGAAAGGATTGCCGGATAAAACAGCCTCATCGCAGGACGATTTCTACCAGCAATGGGCGTCGGAGGAATTTGGAGACAAAGCCGCTCCGAAAATTGAGCAGCTCTACAAGGATTATTTCAGCGCGCCAGCGCAACTTCCGCAAGAACCCAGGCACGAATATGGAGATCAGCTTTACCACAGCGAAGCGCGGCGCATGATGTTGACCTACATGACGGACTGGCCGCTGTATGGGATTCCCAGCCAGTCCACAAAGTGGCAGCCGGTGCGAATTTTGGGAACCGGAATTCCAAATGCGCAAAAGTTTTTTGGCAAAGATTGGTTGAATGAAGCGACGGCACGGGAAATCAAGCAATGCGGAGATGCCCAGGCTCGTTGGGATGCAGTTTGGAAAGATGCCGTCGCGGATGAACCTTTGGTAGCGCCTTCGCGGCAATTGTTCTATCGCTCAAGCGTGATGACGATGATCACGATCAATCGCGAAAGCAATCACATGCTTTATCTCGTCTCCGAAGCGATCCAAAACGCGCAGAACGGAAAGACTGCCGAAGCGCACGCACAAGCTGAGCAGGCGCTGATCGCGTTAGACAACATTCAGAAAGCGCAAGCTACGGCGGAGTACGGCAAATGGAAGAATTGGTATCGCGGAGATTGGCTGACCGGCGTATACCGCACACGCGAGATCGTGCAGACCTTCGCGAATTTCCTGAACGATCCGCTCACGCACATGGAACCTCCGGTAGTTTGGGACGGATGGGAGGCTTATTACCACATCATGCATTACGAGGGAGATCGTGACGCGGATGTGAAGTAGGAGTTGGGATCCCATGACTCGCAAAAACGGCGAGACTTGGCGCATCCAATTTGATCTTGAATTTGATCTTCTGTGATGAGAAATCATTAAATATCTGTAAAAAATTTGTCTTGACCGCGACATTTGGCTCCTTGGAACGTATGCTGCATCTTATATATATCTTTTTAAGGAGCGTCGTATGGCAAAGGCAAAAGTGGCACTGTGGGTGCGTCTAGAAGCGAAACCGGGCAAGGAAGCGGAAGTTGAAAGCTTTTTGAAGAGCGGCGAAGCATTGGTGCAGCAGGAACCAGAAACGATGTCCTGGTTCGCGATCAGGATGAATCAATCTACATTTGGAATTTTCGATACCTTCGCCGATGACCACGGACGGCAGGCGCATCTGTCAGGAAAAGTAGCGGAAGCATTGATGGCGAAGGCCCCCGATTTGCTGGCAAAGCCGCCGGCAATCGAGCAGATCGATGTGATTGCATCGAAGCTCTAATTTCATATTTGTGGCAATAAAAAAGTTCGCCATCCGGCGGACTTTTTTGTCTCACTCTATAACGCCTTCAGATCATTCCCACTTGCCGCTTCCCTCTCGAATCTTGATATAGCGATCCATCGGCAAATTGGTGAATCGTTCAACCGCTCCGCTGGGCTGCGGCCATTTGATTTCCAGAGAATCAACCTTTGTTTTATCGCCCAAACCCAAAACCATTCGCGGATCATGAGCGGAAAGGAAACTTCCTCCGCCGACTTTTTGGTAAGAGCGCTTAAGATCGCCAGCCTGATACGTGATCTGCGCGCCAACTGCGTCGCGATTGCATTTGGTTCCTATCAACTGGATTCCCAGCCAATGATTTTTATTACCGGCCTTATTTTGCAAAAGCAACGGAGCGCCATCGTTGACGGAAACGAGAACATCGACGGCGCCATCGTTATTAAAATCCCCAATCGCCATGCCGCGGGCGGAGAAGAATTGATTGAATAGCGGTCCACTTTGTTCGCTCACGTTTTGGAAGACCTTGCCGGTATCCCGGAACAACAAAAGCTGTTCCTGATATTTCACATCCGCATGCAGTGACTCAATTAAATCATCCGGATTGCCATTGGCGATGAACAGATCGAGGTTCCCGTCGTTGTCATAGTCGAAAAATTTGACGCCCCACCCGCTCATCAATCGTGTAGCGCGCCCGATGCCACTCGGCAGCGCAAGATCATCGAAAGTTTCGTCGCCATTGTTTCTGTAGAGCGAATACATTTCATGATCAATGTTGGCTACGAAGAGATCAGTCTTGCCGTCCTGATTAAAATCGGCGGCGTCCACGCCCATACCCGAGCGCGGACGGCCTTCCGCGCTATAGGCAACCCCAGCAGGTTCAGCTATTTCTTCGAACTTCCCTTTGCGATTCGCGAAAAGGAAGTTGGCCACGGTATCGTTGCCAATGAAAAGATCCATCCAGCCGTCATTATTTATGTCGGCGGCCACAACGCCCCAGGCTTTTCCCAGGTGCTCAGCAATACCGGAGTTTTTGCTGACGTCGGTAAAAGTTCCGTCTCCGTTGTTGTGAAAAAGCCAGCTCGCCATCGGCGCATAGACATGCGGAATGCAATAGCCATGCTTGCCTTCTACCGCCGTGCGACAGTCTTTGTTCTTCTCTTTGGAAAAATCCACGAAGCGGCAAACAAAGAGATCCAGGCGTCCGTCATTATCGTAGTCGAACCAAACAGCGCTCGAAGACCATCCGGGCGCAGATACGCCGGCTTTTTCGGTCACATCGGTAAATGTGCCGTCGCCATTGTTGTGATAGAGAATGCTGCGTCCGTATTGCGTGACGTAAATGTCAGGAAAGCCATCGCCATCGTAGTCGCCAACAGCTACGCCCTGTCCGTAGCCGCCGCCCGGCACACCAGCTTTTTCGGTGACATCGGTGAAGCTGCCATCCCGATTATTTTTATAAAGCGCATTGCGCAACGGCTTTTCAGGATTGAAGAAATCACACTTGCCGCTGTTGACCAGATAAATGTCCATCCAACCATCGTTGTCGTAGTCGAGAAATGCGCAGCCGGCCCCGGTTGTTTCCGGCAGATATTTATGCGGAGATTTTCCCGCGGTGTGTGTCCAGGTAATTCCGCTTTGCGAAGCAGGAACTTCTTCAAACGGATACGGATGGGGATAAACATTAGTATTATCCGGCGATCCAAAAGCAAAGCGAGGAACAACGTAGGCAGCGGCTCCAGATGCCAGAGTCCATAAAAATTGACGGCGCGAGAAATGAAGATGCCGATGTAGTGATCTGTTCACTCTGAATATCCGATAGAACGAACGCGCTAATTCTGCGAGGCTGGCGTTGCTGCATCGCCGCTTCCCTGCGTCATCTGACGATGGATAGCGAATTGTTGTTCCGCATCTTCTTTGCGGCCCGTTCGGCTGTACGCCAACGCTAGATTGTAATGAGTCGCCGGATTCATCGGCTCAAGCTTTACCGCCATCTGTAATGGCTCAACAGCTTCCGAAAACTTCTTGGCAGAAACCAGCGATTCGCCTAAGCCAAGGAATGCATCCCCAAATCCGGGGTCCAGTTTTGTGGCACGGTGAAAGTGTATGGCCGCTTCGTCCCAGGATTGCGATTGCCGCGCTAATTCGCCGAGCACATATTCCGCTCCGGCGTTATTGGGATCAATTTGCAGCTCTTGCTCGAATTCTTGTTTCGCTTCGTCTGCAACTTCGGGGGAAGGATTTGGCTTCGACAGCAGCAATCTTCCCAAACGGAAATGAATTCCAGCCATCTTTGGATCCTGCTGCAAAATTCCGCGATATTCTTTTTCCGCGTTGTCCCACTTCCCTTGCATCTCATAGGCTTCCGCGTTCAATTCATGGGCTTCGGCGGACTTTGGTGCGTATCGCGCCAACTCTTGAGATTTGCGAGTCGCTATGTCCGAGAATGCATGGATGGAAACATAAAGGACGGTTGGATCACGTGGAAAATCGCGATTCAGCATCTGCAGAAAATCCTGCGCCTGATCGAATTGATTGAGCGTCATGGCGCAATGCACACCATCAAGCCCAATTCTCTTTTTCAAATCTTTTTCGGTGACCTGGTGAAGAGATTTCTTCAGCACGGGAAAAGCTCCGCCGCACTTTCCGCTCTCAGCTAAATCCGCTGCACGATTCGCAGAAATCGCCGCTGCTGGAGCGGTTTTTACGGCTTGCGCAGAACACGAAACTGCAAGTGCGAGAACTACAGCCAAGCCGAAGAAGTATCGCAGTGAACCCATGAAGATCATCATAAATGGAAAGTGGCAGGCGCCAGATGGCGTCTGCCACATTTCGACCAAGATTTCGCTCAGAAGTACAATTTCAAAGCGAACTGCATTTCGCGCGCATCCTGTGAGGCGGTTGAAAATCCCATACCAGTACCAAGACTGTGTGCAGGTGCGGCCAGGTTCACATTGTTGAATGCATTCAGGAAGTCAGCCCTAAATTGAAGCTTCATGCTCTCGCGGAGCTGGAAGTTCTTTTGCAAGCTGACATCTGCATCCATATATCCTGGGCCAACAACCGGGCCCTGTGCCGGGCAATTACCAAACGTACCCGCTGCTGGAGCGGCGAAGGCGCTGGGATCAAACCACAGCATACCTGCGGCACTCACTGTTTTTGGATAGTGCACCGCCCCGATGCAATCAGGGCGCGGCGAAGGCGATCCGGTTCCGGAGTCATCCGGGCCGTAAAGAGCGATGGGGAAGCCCGTGTGCCATGAAACGATTGGATTAATGGACCATCCGCCAGCCACAGCGTCAACCGCGGTTGGCATGTCATGACCAAAGCGCTTGCCATGTCCGAACGGTAGTTCGTATACAGCGTATGCGCTGATCACGTGAGTTGTATCCCAGTAACAGCGCGCATAATCGCTGTTGGGATCGTAGAGATTCTGCCAGTAGTTGGCGGCGGGAGCGGCTTGAGTGGTTGATCCCCACGTGCCGTAATAGCCGTCATTGTTGGTCATACACTTTTGATAAGTGTAGGAAACCTGCGCTTCCAGTCCCTGGCTGAAACGCTTCTGCAATACAACTTGCAGGGCGTTGTAGTTCATGTTGCCGTCGGATGCAGTATCTTTCACGTTACCGAATCCATTCGGACCAAATGTTGGCGAAGCGACGGTTGAACCAGCAACTCCCGGCGCGTTTTGCCCACCAACAAACGGATAAGTGATTGTCCCGTTGGACTGCAAATCACCCTGTTTCAACCATTCCGGAACCATCAAGTGCGTTGTGTGCTGCCCGACGTATCCGATCTGGAAGGTTGTGTTACTGGCAACCTGCTGCTGCACTGAGAAGTTCCATTGTTCCGCAATCGCTGGTTGAACTGTAGGATCCCAGGTCAGCAAAGTCGCGCCGATGAAGGGATTTCCACTTGGAGGCGTTGCCGCGCTGAAGCCGCTTTCCGTGGTAAACGCCGTTGATCCGGTAGCAACGTTCGAAGCTTCCACCTGAGGCGGAGTGAACGGCGGGTTTTGAGTCAAGCGCAGGTTTGTTCCCGTGCCTTCAAGATAAGAAGACATCGTGAACGCGCCGCGGATGACCGTATTTTCGCCGAGCGGCGTCCAGGAGAAACCGAAGCGAGGCTGGAAAGCCGGCAATCCGTAAACGCTCTTGTAGAGTCCATCGCTAAAGCCGTTGGTTCCAACGCCCACAACAGTTTGATTGCCCGGATATTCAAGCGCTCCGGTCTGCATGTTCACTGAGACCTGACGATTATCCTTTTCGACCCATGGAGTGCGCGCTTCATAGCGCAAGCCCATGTTCAACGTCAACTTGTTGGTTGC
>DASXCC010000177.1:0-7680 GCA_036491415.1 Terriglobales bacterium
CCCGGAAAATCATAAGCATTCTTCACGCCGCGTTGAAAAGCAAACGTGCGGATGTTGTTTCCGTAATCGAACGTGACCGCGCCCATCTTTTGTAGCTTGAGCATTCCTTCTACATGCCGAGCGATGGAATCGAGCGAGCGCTCCTCGTATTCACGGGGATCGCGCATGCGAAGATCGAGCGCATCGGCAACCGACATTCCGCGTGGAATATATCCATTGAGCGGATCGTGCGAGGAAGTCTGGTCGGTAAGTATGTCGGGGACAACTCCGCGGTCAGCAAGTTCGGGAATTACATCGGCGCAATTCCCCACCAGACCAACAGAAATATTTTTCTTCCTGGCGACTGCATCTTTTAGAATGCTCAGCGCTTCGTCAAGCGACGTCGCCATGTGATCGCAGTATCCAGTCTTCAGGCGCTTTTGGATGCGTTCAGGATCCACATCGATGCCGAGAAATGCCGCGCCGGTCATGGTCGCAGCCAGCGGCTGCGCGCCACCCATGCCACCCATGCCTCCACTCACAATCAGCTTCCCGGAAAGATCGCCGCCAAAATGCTTTTCGCCGGCAGCGGAAAAAGTTTCAAAGGTTCCCTGCACGATGCCCTGCGAGCCGATATAGATCCACGAGCCAGCAGTCATCTGGCCATACATCATCAGTCCAGCGCGTTCGAGTTCGTTGAACTTCTCCCAGTTTGACCAATGCCCGACCAGGTTGGAATTTGCAATCAGCACGCGCGGCGCATAATCGTGTGTTTTGAAAACGCCAACGGGTTTGCCCGATTGCACGAGCAGAGTTTCATCGTTTTCAAGATTTTTCAGCGTGCGGATGATGGCGTGATATGCGTCCCAGCTTCTGGCCGCGCGGCCGGTGCCTCCATAGACTACGAGGTCGCGCGGGCGCTCGGCGACTTCCTCGTCAAGATTATTCATCAGCATGCGCATGGCAGCTTCCTGCTGCCAGCCTTTGCAAGTCAGCTGATTGCCGCGAGGCGCGTGGATGGGTGTGTAAGCGGCGGAAGGAATGTCAGTTCCAGCAGGCATAACCCAGATAGTAGTGCTTTTAGGAAGGCAACTTCAAATCATGTGACAACGGCTGTCTGGGGCAAGATTACCAGGTGCTGTAGGCCGTACCGTCGCTGGAAGATTGCTCGGAGGCGCTGTGCACGTCATCGATGCCAGATTCGGTTTGGCTGGGATCCATGATCGTGTCATCTTCCTGCTCGGTGGTCCAATCGGCGGAGTCGGTGAAGGGATCTTTGGGGATCTGTTTCAGATATCCCGCGGAAACAAGGTCGTCGAGTGATTGCGGGGCTTTTTGTTTATCGAGCGTGTACTGCGAAATCAACGAACGCAATTGAAACAGGTCTTGTTTTAGCACGGACTCTCGCGCGTGAATGATGGAACGATTGTAGGCAGGTACCGCGACCGAGATGAGGATCAGCATAATCGCGATCACAATGACCATCTCGATGAGGGTAAAACCGCGTTGTTTGTTTCGTCCCGCCATCTACCAATCCTTATATTTCGTTCCGTCGAGCCCGGTGCCCTCGGATTTCGTGTATACATCGAAAACGTTGTTCCCGTCCCAGGAAGTGGAATCAGGATCGTCCTGCATGGAATGCAAACCCCAATCGTTATTGCCCGTCATCGGATCTATCGGGATTCTTCGCAAGAACTTTAATTTCTTTCCCCCCACATCCACGCCATCTACCAGCGTTTGCAAGTCCGGAGGATAGCCTTCCGATCCAAGTTTGATCTGAAAAGCTCCTCGGTCAGAGGCAAATTTATAACGGTCAATGGCGTCACGCATCTCCCATAAATCGGCGCGCAGTTCCCGCTCTCTTTCGCGCTTGATGGTGATGCGCACCATCGGCACGACCATCCCCGTAAGAATGACCAAAATCGCCGTAGCGACGATCAGCTCGATAAGCGTAAATCCGCCTTCGGGCTTCACGCGCCGCTGGAAAATTTTTGCAGGCATACCAGAACCTTACTTACTGAACATTTACTGTGGCCACGGCCCCTGCAACCGGAATGGCTTGCATGGCAGGATCGCGTGCGCCGCCCTTGGAAATTGTCAGCGGAGCTTGTCCGCTACCTTTCGCCATGAAAGTAAGCGTCACCACTGAGCCTTGTCCGGAAAGCCCCGAGGCCCCCGGCGGACGAGAAGCATTGATTTGCAAAACACCGTTGCCATCATCTTCTCCACGATGCATGAGCGCGACAGCCTGACCATCCTGTGAGAGAAAGCCGCCATTGGAAACATTCACAATTTGCAGAAGTTTCGGATCGTAACTCACCTGCAATGGAACGGCATAGACATTCTGCGCGCCATTGAGCATCACGTTTATGGCAAATGTAGATCCCTTTGTGGCGTTCACTGTAGGCGGATCAAACGCAAACGCTGCATTCGCGGGCTGCGCTGACGGATTTTCCGTCGCAGGCGCCGGCGTCTGTACCGGAGCCGGAGCGGCGCCTACTCCACCAGATTGCGTTGTCGCAGGCTGCGCCGGAACATTCGATTCGCTCACAGGATTCAACTGGATCGATGTCGCAGTGCCCACGTCGATGGCCTTATCGTTGATGTCATCGAGATCCACGGCACGCACAATGTGCGGGATCAGCACGAACACAACTTCATTTTCGCTGTGCTCAGTGTTGGTTTGCGAGAACAGATATTTCAAGATCGGAATCTGCGCCAACCCTGGGATGCCGCTCAAGGAGCGGGTGTTCTGGTCTTCGAGCATTCCACCGAGCAAGCTGGCTTCGCCTTCTTTCAAACGGATTTCATGCTCGATTTTGCGCTGTCCAATCACGGGCTGGGTAATACCGCCAATGTTGACCGTCGAAGTCTGGGAAGAAACATCTAAAGAAACTTTCAATGTAACTTCACGGTTCGCATGAATGGTTGGCGTGATGTCGATATTCACACCGACATCAAGATAAGTGAATTGCGTGTTCACCAGAGGATTGATTCCCACGCCGCCGATACCTGGTTGGAACGATCCTGTTGCCACCGGCAACTTCTCGCCGATTTTCAGCGAGGCTTTTTGTCCGTTCACAGAACGTATTTGCGGATTCTGCAACAACCGCACCGTGCTGTCGCTGAACATGGCGGTGGCTGTTGCGGAAGGGATCGTGACCGTAAAGTCGGTCGCATTCAAATTGCCGATGCGGTTTAAATTGACCTGGTTTGGAGTTCCCGTCGAACTGGATGTGTCTGTCGTGCCGGTCGTCGTTGTAGTTCCTGTCGTTGACGTGGTGTTGATATTGTTCTGCAACGCAACGGTTGCGCTGGTCGGCGGGTTGATGCCGAGATTGCGGACCTTGTCGCGGCTCACCTGCATGATGGCGATATCAACAACCACTTCCGGCTTCGCCTTGTCGAGATCATCGACCAATTTCTGGGCCAAAGTAATCTGATCCGGCGTGCCGCGAATAACAATGGCATCCTGCGAAGGCAGCGGCTGAATGCGTGTAATTTCTAAAATCTGCCGCATAGCATTCACGACGTCCTGCAATTCCGTCGGCTGCGACATATTTGCCATGTAAAAAGTTTTAATGACGCTCTGTTCGAGTTCTTTGCGCTTGGCAGGATTATCAGCGGCAACAAATATCGTATTGGGCGTAACTGGACGCCAAAATGTCTTGGATTCGAGCGCGACGATTCTCAGCGCTTCCTGAAGGGTCACACCGTTCAGTTCAATCTTGATACTTCGCGACGTGTATTCCGGATCAAACAGTACATTGATGCCCGCCAGCTTCCCAATGGTTTCGTAAATCATCTTGGTATCTTCGGGGGCCAGCTTCAAGGTAATGGGAACGTTGGAAATATTCGCAAGCTGCACCGGCCCTTGCGCCTGCGCCAAACGGCGGTCGAGTGAATTGGGTCGGACCGAAGACTGCGGCTTGGGAAACTTGGCCTCTTCGATCATCCGTTGCGTATGTTTGATTTCCTGGACCGCAATGGGGCTTGAGGGATCAACTTCAGCCGCCTTCTGGAATTCCGCCAAAGCTTCGTCCAGCTTACCCGTGTCCTGCAGCAACTGACCGCGATGCACGTGGGAAGCGCCGGCCAGGAAGCGCAACCGTTCATACGCCGACTTATATTTCAGATCCTTTGGATTGAGGTCAAAGGCCTGCTTGTACAGGTCATAGGCTTCTTCGTAATTTTCACGCGCCTCAGCGTCTTTACCTTTGGTGTAAAACGTACCGGCCTTATCAGCTAAAGCGGGGAGGGTCACAGCCACGAGGAGTAAAAAAAATGCGGCTGGACGGATCAGGCGTGTCATCAGTAAGTCCTCACAGACAGTTTTTTCCTAAGAGTGGGCCACGGGTACGTGGCATTCCGAACTCTTAAAGAAGATAGGAACCCGGTGATTATAGCATCGGTAAACATGCTTCAAAGCCATTGTACCGCTTAGATTTACAGTCTTTAGTACTAAACCTGTAGTGTAAAAAATTATGTAAAAAGTATGTCCTTTTTCGCTGCTTGTTATTCCAAGAATTTTCGCGAAACCCGGCTCTCAGTACCGCCTGCAAAGCCGATTTGGAACAAGTGCGGTAACCTATAAATGCATGCCACGGCAACAACTACATCAGACGAAAGCGTCTCCCGAGAAAAATCCCAAACGCGAACCAACCGCAGCCGGACAAAAAGATGCCGCTGTTAATAGGATCGCGGCACATAACTACTTCTTGCTGGAAAAATTTGAAACCGGGATTTCTTTGACTGGGACCGAGGTCAAATCGATTCGGGGGGGCCACGCCAATCTTAAAGATTCTTATGGACTTGTGAAGAATGGCGAGCTCTGGCTGTTAAACGCCCACATCAGCCCCTATGACCATGGAAGCTACGCGAATCATGAAGCGGTACGAACGCGTAAATTGCTGGTACATAAGGAAGAAATCAAAAAACTGATTGGCATGACCCAGCAAAAAGGCCTGACGCTGATTCCTTTGCGCCTTTATTTCAAAAATGGGAGGGTGAAAGTTGAGATTGCCCTGGCCAAAGGCAAGCAGCTATGGGACAAACGGGAAACCGAGCGGCGTCGTACCGCAGACCAAGAAGCCCGCGAAGCCATTTCCCGCAGCCGCAAGAGTTAATTTCCCGACGTTAATTTCGGAAACGTTAATTCCCGGAGAGGTTAATTTCTCGAAGCTAATTTCCCGAAGCTAGTTCGCTGAAGTTAATTCTTGATCGCGACTTTGCTCGCGACTTTTTTCCGATCGCAGCATTTTCAACCGGTCCTGCGCCAGCTGATAGGTAGATCCCGGGAGCGAAACAGCTTTCTTCGGCTTAGTGACGCGATCGTAATCGGCGATGGCTGTTTGCGATTCACCGTATTGCTCAGCGATGCGACCAAAGCCAAACCAGTAATCGGAGTCGGGCTCGTCCAGGTTTTCACGGTCCATGGCCTGGATGAAAAGTTCCCGCGCTTCTTTTGTTTTTCCGGTCGCGGCATAGAGACAAGCGAGCGTGTGCAGGATGTGCGGATTGTTCTGCGACATCTGTGCTCCTCGGAGAGCATGTTCTACATCGCTGTCGCCAACTTTTGAATCAAAGAGAGCGTACCAGGCGGCTTGGTTGAGGTCGTCGGCTTCCGCATTGCCGGAATCCACGACTTTGTCGGCCAACTGATGCGCAGCGGTAAAGTCGCCCCGGAAGAGCGCAGTGAGAGATTCCGTTCGGAAAGGATCAAGATCGTCGGGCATACGCTTGAGGCGATCTTTTGCCAGCGCATCAGCTTCATCAAATTTTCCTAAAGCGCCTAAAGCAAATTCTTCCGCGAAAAAAATTCGCTTGGATTCGGGATGCTGCTTGGCCAACTCCTGGCAAACAGCCAAGGCTTTCGCGTCGTCTTCGAGATCGCCGTAACCATTGAGAAGCGCGAGCTGGATGTTCGTCTTATCGGTATCCGACTTTGCAGCGGTCAAGGCCGGCTCAAGAATCGCGACGCCTTGCGCAGCCGTCGCTTTGCTTTCCACAAGAATGGCTGCTGCGGCCAGTTTTATCTGGTCGGCGGTAGCTTCCTGTCCTTTTGTCCAGAAGCGTGGGAATGGCGCGCCAGCTAATGAATCGTCGCCGCCCTGCAAGTGTTGCTCTTCGCGCAACCAATCGAGCAGTACGCGCGCACCATCCAGATTGTTTGCGGCTACGCGGTCCAAAATTTCCAGCCCTACGGCGCTTGGCTCCATCGTCGAACCCAGCTGTTTGTATTTGCCATCTTCTTTCACGACAAAGGCGGTTGCCTTCGGAGAACCGACGATCTGCATGATGACGCGATAGCCATTCGCATCATTGCCGTCCACCTTGGGCTGAAAAGCTTGCATCATGAGGTCGAGCGTGACGTCAGGATTCGAACCGGAGCGAGAGAACATGGTGCGCATCTGTTTGCCGGCCTTCAGCATGTTTTGAATTTCGTCGGGATCCGTTTTGTCCAAAACCGCCACGGCATTACGGCTGCTCAGAGCCTTAATTTTTTCAAGCGTGATGTCGGGACTGGCAGAGGTGAGGAAAGACTGAATTTCCACATCAGCTGGAGTATTTTTGAATGTGACGCTTTCGTGCAACTGCGCTTTGCGGAGCATGGACGCAAGCGATACCACGCGCGCGGAATCGTCTCCCGAAGCTCCGGCTTCGACCAGATCGGCGGCTTCCGCATATTTACGCAGGTTCAGCAGAATTTGTCCGGCTACATTTGCATTCTGTTTGAATTCGTCGTCCGTACCGGAGCGCTTGTGAGCTTCCGTGATGCCCGCTTGCGATCCATCGAGCGCGGCTTCACAAGCAATCATCAAAGCAGCAGGCTGCGGATTCAGAATGGAAGCTTTTTTCTTTGCTTCCGCAAAATCGCCTGCGTACATCAGCGCAAAGGGAAGGTTATTTTGCAGGCCAATGCTCGCCAGTTTTTCCGGCGTAAGGCTTTCGTAGGTGGCAACAGCCTCTTTTAAATTAGCGCCCGGCCCGTAACGATCGCCATCGTGGTTGTATTCGAGAAGTAAAGCTAGTTCTCCTACAGTGGTTTTATCGTCGGAATCAAGTTTGATGGCAGCGCGGAATGCAGCTTCCGCTCCGACGTAATCGCTGCCCGGACGGAATTTGCGTCCGACCACGTCGAATTCCAGAATTTCTCCCAAAGTTTTTTCCGCCAACGCAGATGTTGGCTCAAGTTTTACGGCAAGCTGCGCTTCTTCCCGCGCGGTCTCTCCCATGCCGGCCATCAACAAGGCCTGGGCAATTTGCAGATGATGCACGGCCTCTTTGGGGTGAAGCGCAATCAGACTGCGATATTCATGGAACGCGTCGGAATACTTTCCCTGGTTCAGAAGAGCTTGCGCGACGGGCTCGAAGTAAACGGCGATGGCTTCGCCGTTGCGCATTTCCACGACTTTTGAACGGAGCTCTTCGGCTTCCGCTACGGTGTAGCGACCTTTTACCGTATCGAAACGGAAGTTGGCATGGACGACTCCGTCTTTATCGGCGGAATATTCCTCGGTGAGAACGGCGGGGCCCAGAGTTATTTTTGTGTCTTTCGGCAAAGGCTTGGGCTGAAAACCGGCAGGCGGAACAATTTTGTAATGCCATACGGTAGTAAACGGAGCTGGCAACTGAAAGTCGTTGGTCCGCTGCTTCTTCGACTTGTCCGGCGAACTGGTGGGATTTGAGTCTTCTTCTTTC
>DASXCC010000178.1:0-3519 GCA_036491415.1 Terriglobales bacterium
ATATAGAAGAACTACTGGTTGCTCAGGAGAATCGTTGGTGGAGCGTTAAGCTGCAATCCCTTGGATCTAAAGAGCACTTTCTTCGATATGGCGGACGCTATGCCACACGTCCACCGATTGCTCAACGCCGCATTACTTACATCAGTCAGAAAATAATTAAATTCTGTGCCAAAGATAAAAAATCAGGCCGATTTGTGATGATCGAACTCACACCGAAAAAGTTCATTTCCGCATGGATGCAACACATACCAGATCGCTATGAACATGCGATCCGAGCATTCGGATTGTTTTCGCCCCGTACGCTTGGTGCTACCCCGAATTACTTGCTCGTAATTCCAAATCAACATCCTAGAAGACCGCGACCGAAACCTCTGCCGTGGAATATTTCAATCAAGCGCGACTTCGGATGGGATCCTCTTCTAGATCAGCAAGGCAACAAGATGAAGTGGACGCGTCGGATTGCTTCTTCGCCCAATAACTGAAATCCAGAACAATCCAGGCAGTCGGAAACCGATTTTCATCTCGCACGCGCAACGTTTCCGGTCCACAAAAGTATCGCCAGCGGCTCGCCAAACGATACTTTGATTTTCCTATGCATTAAATCTGCAATCGTGATCCTATTCGTCGAGTCACTGTAGAATTCTGTATATACTATTTCATAAGCGGCGTCATGGACCCAAGACCAATGCTAGACATATTATCCGAAACGTGAACTCGCGAAAAGTGCAGCATATAATTTCTTAATGAAAACTCAATCTCGCAAACTGTTTGTAAAACTTATTTTCGTCTTTTTTGTTATGCTCATTTCGACTTCCTGCTACCATGCTCCTCTTCGAGGCTGTTCCGGTGTTTTACCATTGAGTGATTCGATCTCGTTGATCGCGGTAACTCCGCTAGATGGCACAAAACTGCTTGCTAATAAACCTGGGCGCTTTCTTGTGAGATTGCAATATAGTCTGAATTCTTATGATTCGGCATCTTTGCTCCTAACACTTGACGAATTTCCCAATTACGATTCTTGTATTTCTGGAGCTGGAAGATCGGTTAATAGCAGCGTTCCTGTGTCCAGCCAAAGAATTTCTATATCGCGTGGTACACGTTCCATCGAAGTTCCAATGATTTGGCCCGGAAATCAGGATGAAAAGAATTTTGCACGACACACTATTAGTTTGCACGGCGCCATGTGGGTTGAGCAATTGAACTATGAATTTCTCACCCGCTCATTTGCGACTCAATATTGTGAACGCATAAGTGCCCCGTCGAACTCTGACTAGAGAGTCTGACGGGATTGGAACCTTCATTTACACGGTAGTCATGATTTATCCGGCCTTTTTTCGGCGGCAACGGGAATTGCTGACAATTCAAATCCTGAGGCTATGTAAGCGGTGAAATGATAAATCGCGCGCAGTTGTTCCCAATCACGGGGCAAAAACAACGGTCTCGTCCTCAACCCATGCGATGGGCCGAATATGCAAGAATCACATTCGGCGTGGATCCGCTGTTAGATAGCAAAGGCCAACCCCTCTGCTGGTCCGGTCACGTAGCGATTTTCCGGAATCCATCTATAAATTCTTGCTTTTGACTAAAGCTTCTCGTCAGCAATGGTGTAATCGTGTCAGGGTCGGTTCTCTGAGAAGGTCTCACAACGGACTAGACACCCGTGCTAACACAGATACTTTTTGAATAATTGTTTTTGAATTTCCTATACATCAAGACTGCGATGATCAGGATAATCGCCTCCACCACCTTGAATCGGTCCATTGTGCGCAAGAAACTGTCCATTGCTGGTTTTCCTCCGAATCCTTCAGCTAAAAACAGGCTTGTACAACTTGCGCAACTGCCTTCGCCTCAGAAGTGGTTCCAGACACGATATCCCCGAAGTTGGCGACAACAAAGACTCCTTCCGCCGTCAATGTTCCTCCGATCGCTCCAACTGCGCAGTCGCCGACTGCCAGAGGAGTCCCTACTACCGGAAACAGCTCCTCTGTACCCAGAAACCCGACCGCGCAGCCGATACCTGCGCCAGCGCCCAACTCTTTAAGGTTCATCTTAGCCATGGCGCTACCTTGCTTGTCTATGGCCGCGTGATTCACCTTGAGTTTGCAGCAACCGAGCTGCCCCAAAGCTTGGAATGGCACGAAAAACTGTAACTCCGATCCTGGGATCGGACCTCTTTAACAGCTACGACCCTGCGTCAGCGCATTCATATAGTCAGATTTCCGAATGAACGGCCAGTAATCCACTTCTCCGAGTTCTCGAAGTCGCTTCTCGCTTCGTCGCGCCATTGAACCAAACGAGAACAGATTCAAAATACCGGAAAGCAGACTGATTTTCGGTTCGGGCCACTCGAACGGGAGGTCTGTTGTCAGAAACAGTTGACACCGAAGCTCGCTTGTAGCGGAACATTGATGATTTCGCGAGCGGTTAGTAGGATCTTCAATGAGAAATGGCTGGCGTGCGCCGTTTGTCGAGCCACCATCCGAGAACGCACCACCAAGCTGTTCCGAGAGCTCCCCAAAGAGAAAGTCCCAAAATTAATCTTTCATCCCACATAGCTGAAAAGGCAACTAGCGATATTGGAAAATCGGCAATGAACAAAATCGCAAAGCCCCAACGAGCGGGACCGTCCAGCAGGGGTTGCATCTGGGTGAAAGCTATCGTCCATGTGAACGCGAATAGTATTGCGTGCACCACGGGAAACCAGATCAAACGGGAGAAATTACGGGCTCCATGCATAAAACCTCCTGCTTAAGGATTCGACGCACAGCTTGTTGGGTTTGGATACGGATTGGGCCGGAATGGCCACGTGTCGGTACCCCTAAAATTCATCAAAAGATCTATAGCAGTACTGCTGATCGGGTTGACGGTCGGATTCATATTGCCGGTAACGTGAGCCAAACTTCTGTCACAAGCCGCAAAACAGGTTGATCGTCCACTACGATCACAAGGGTCTGCTTGACGGCATCGGTAATAACACATGTCGTGATGCATGCACGCGGTATCTAACCCGTCTTGAGGGTCTAGGTATCCTCCATTTTCATCAATCGAAGGATCATACTGACCGGCTCTGCCACCCGTCCAATCAGGCCCACACCAATTTCCATGTATTTTCAGCGGTTTGGGTGTGGGGATCGCAGGGCCGCTGCTTCCTCCGTTGTCTCGCGCCTGAGACGCACTGTAAGAATTAATTGCTGACGCTACCTGAGCCTCCGGCCCGCACGCCAGCATGCCACCGACAATTCCCCAACCATCGGACACTGGGCAAATAGCGCTACATCCAGCTAAGCTATAGCCCTGTGTGACAGTACTCTGTTGCGTCCCAAAAATATTTGAACTTGTTGTTTTGCGCGTAAATATGAAATCGCAAGTAACTTGCAGGCCAAGCGGATCAAAATTACTTAAAGGATTATTCAATACATACGCATACCGGTTCCAGCTTTGCGGATTCGTGGGATCAGTTGCCGCCATCCCCGCTGGGTCGGGCATCATCCAACGGCCCTGCACTGATTCGATGTTGTA
>DASXCC010000179.1:0-10855 GCA_036491415.1 Terriglobales bacterium
AGCGCGAATCATTGCCTCAGAATAATCTGCTCCTACATAACGAGAAGCGATTTTAGAAAGATACGGAGTCGTTCTGCCGCCGCCGACCCCCAAATCCAAAATATCTATTTCAGGGCGGAGATGCGCATCAAAAATTAACCGTTCGCAAGGGGAAAGATAATTGAGCGATGCATAATGCGACGCTACTTGCCGCGCGCTGTAGATTTCAAGATTTGCTGCGACATCTACGCTGGTCCCAACTGTGGCCATTCCTCATAATTCCACCACAAACTTCTGCACACGGCGCAGTAATGACTCTGGTGCTTCCGCTTCGACACCGGGATTGTTGGACACCTATTATTCTTGCTTCTAAATGAAATTTCATGGTGTCCAACTTGTTTAGATGAAAAATGTCCGTTACGTTTTGTTACTGCCGATTATTCATACGCTACTAGCGGTAATAATGATTTGTCGTCAAGACGTACGGGTCTGGCAGTCGCTCCCACAACAACTACCGAATCCTGCAGGTTCACAAGCAGTTATGTATGACAACAACCACGTAATTATGTGGGTCCCTTGCTACGAATTTCACATGCGGGATGAAGAACGATATTTCTTTATCGCTGAGATGCCAACAGGCATTTTGTTTGGGTCGAATCCAAAACTAAACGAATGCCATCCCAATGTTGTTATGCCTCTTTTACGAAAGGCGCATACGCCACCAAAAGTAGCGCGCATTATTTTGGATCTCCTTCTTACCTTCGGAATATTGGGACAATGGTGGTTGATCGGCTATCGGATTGATAAATCCCGCGAACAATCCAACACAGTGCGTCGCTGGATTATTCCTTCATTGTGGATGACGGTCGCAGCGATTCTTATGGCATCTGCTCAATTCGTGTATGCCGATTGGCACGAAGAAGTCGCTCTTTTGTCAGGTGTGGCAGCCCTTATCGGTTGGTTAGTTTTGCTGACGATACTTGGAATTGATGCGATCGGGTTTTCATATCGAAAGATTCGTGGATTACGCGTATAGCTTACGAATCATTCACTCCATCACCCATTGACCAACTTTTCTTAACACTGATTCCGCAGCTTCCACTTCGAGCTCCACCGCTCCATCCTGATATTCGCGCGAATAAATCCGCGCCTTTGCCTCCAGCAGCGCCAGCATCTTTCCTTCTTTTTGCGGAATGCGCAGGCGTACGCGGCTGACGGCGTCTTCAGTAAGGACTTCATCAATGCGCTCGAGCAATGTGCCAATCCCAATCCCTTTCGCCGCTGAGACGTGCACCGTTTGCGCGTCATCGCGCAGGCTATCCCGTTGTACCGGAGGCAGCAGGTCCACTTTATTCATTACGCGCAGCCGGGGTTTAGTGTCGGCTTCAAGCTCTTTTAAGACTTTCTCTACCTGAACATCTTGCTCAGCAGAAAGCGGACTACTGCCATCGGAAACATGCAGAACCAGCGCGGCCCGCTGCACTTCTTCCAAAGTCGCGCGGAACGCGCTGACCAGCGTGTGCGGCAAGTTGCGAATGAATCCGACGGTGTCAGACATCAAAATTTTCCGCTTCGAAGGCAAAGCCACCGCGCGGATCGTCGGATCCAGCGTGGCAAACATGCGCGCGGATGACAGCACTCCCGCATTCGTTAATGCGTTAAACAAAGTAGATTTTCCAGCGTTCGTATATCCAACTAACGCGACAGTCGCAACGGGCACAGATTCCCGCCGCTGCCGCTGTTGAGCGCGAACCCGGCGGACATTCTCAATCTGATCCTTTACATGGCGAATGCGGCGATGAATTTTACGGCGGTCGGTCTCCAGTTGCGTTTCACCCGGACCGCGCGTGCCAATTCCGCCGCCGAGCTGGGACATCTCAATTCCCCTGCCGGCCAAGCGCGGCAGCAAATATTCCAGCTGCGCTAGTTCCACCTGTAACTGACCTTCACGGGTGCGCGCATGCTTCGCAAAAATATCGAGGATCAACTGCGTGCGGTCGATCACGCGCACATCCACAATTTTCTCGATATTTCGCTGCTGCGAGGCAGTCAGATCGTGATCAAACAGAAGAAGGTTGGCAGAAACCGAGGCGGCCGCTCCCGCAATCTCTTCCAGCTTTCCTTTGCCAATAAGCGTCGCCGCATCAGGCTTATCGCGGCGCTGCAAAAAATCTCCGGCGATTTCCGCTCCAGCGCTTAACGCAAGAGTGCGCAGCTCTTCCAGGGATTCTTCTGCGCTGAACTGCGGGACCGGGGTGGCTTTGGAAAAGTTGGTTTGTGCAGCAGCGTCATGCGCGGCTTGCGCGGAACTGGTCAACGTTTTTTTTGGCGTGCGGGAGCGCACGCGGTATTCAACGCCGACCAGAAACGCCCTCTCTTTGGACACACCGGTGCTGTTCGCTTTTTGAGAGGAACGTTCTGCTGCCTTCAGGAAGGAGCTTTTGGAGTCAGAACTGCGCAACCGCGAGTGTCCTATCCTTCAGTGCCGGAAGAGTTCGAGGCTGGATGCTCGGAAGACACAGAGTGCACCGGCACTGGTCTGTCTCCGTGTCCATGTGGGGTTCGTCCCATGGCAACCGTTGAAATTGCATGCTTAAAGATGAGCTGTTCCTGATTATTCGTTTCCAAGACAACGGAATATTTATCGAATGACCGGATGCGGCCCGTCAACTTCACACCGCTGAGAAGATAAATCGTGATACCCATCTTCTCTTTACGCGCGGTGTTAAGGAAGGTGTCTTGAATGCTCTGTGCCGGCTTATTGTCCATCGCCGATCTTCTCCTAAGTTTGAATAACAGCTTCCCCGTTGCCGGGGAAATTCAATGCTTGGGCCCTGTCGCGCAAATTGAATTCGGGCGACACCCCACAATACGGCGTTCCGGCCACCTTTTCAACTTGCTCAGGCGGCAGGACTGAAAACACACTACTTCCTAATATCTTCTATGGAATGAACGACAAAATTCCCGCGACTTGCGTCTAAAAAGTTGTAGCATCCACATGAGACTTCCGAGTGAAGAATAGCTCCACGCCCGACCTGTTTCACGGCCTTGCGCCGCTTGCCCGTGAACTGCATAACGCCAGCGGAGGAGAAAAATATGGGCTGGGCTTGGACGGTTTCTCCGAAATCTTGCGGAAGATTGCCATCAAATACCTGCCCGCGGATTACAAAGCCTCTGATGTAAGCAGCTTCTACAAAACCTTGCGCGTCGAGGAGCTTGCTTTGGCCCGCGCATGCGCCGCCGGGAATGAGCGGGCTTGGGAAGTCTTTCTAACTCGTTTCCGGGAAAAGCTCTACGACATCGCCCTGCACATCGCTAAAGAAAGCTCGGCGGCGCGCGATCTAGCGGACAGCGTTTACGCCGATCTCTACGGTATGACCATGCGGGATGGACAGCGCGTCTGCAAACTTGCCTCTTACACCGGACGCGGATCGCTCGAAGGCTGGCTGCGCACCGTCGTCGCACAGGAATTTGTAAACCGCTATCGCAAACAGCGCAGACTGATCAGCCTGGACGAAGAAAATGAAGAAGGAATTCAGCATGCCGCAATTGAGGCGGAACAATCACCAGCAGCCGATTCCCGGCTGGAAAATGCGGTTGGTGTGGTCCTGGATGCTTTGGCTCCGGAAGACCGCTTTGTGCTCGCTTCCTATTATTTAGATGAGCGAACGCTCGCGGAAATCGCCAGAATGCTGGGCGTGCATGAATCCACTATTAGCCGCAAGCTCGATAAGCTCATGAAATCATTGCGCAAGCAGCTGCTTGCCGAAATGGCGCGTCGTGGCATGAGCCGCCAACAAGCAAAAGAAGCGCTGGAAGTAGATGTTCGCGACCTTACCTTGAATCTGCGCGAGCATTTGTCATCGGCGCGAACGCAAGAAAGCCCGCGTCAGGCGTTCTCTGAAAAAGAGGCGGCCACGCGCACCAGTGAAGGTCCGGCTTAGGTAATGCGAAGGAAGATTTAAGTAGAAAACTTTAACGATCATCCAAATGGAATCGCTTCCCAAAATCGTAGAGTCGCAGCTTAAAAAGGACCTTCGTGTGTCGGTTGAGCAGCATCCCGACGCCGAGCTTTTAGCTGCCTTCTCGGAAAAGATGTTGGCGGAGTCTGAGCGCGCCATCGTGCTCATGCATCTTTCCCAATGTTCGGAATGCCGCGACGTCGTTTTCTTATCGGCCCCTCGACAGGAAGTTCAGGAAGCGCAGGCGGTTCCAATTCGCAAGGTATTTTCCTGGAGGCCCGTCTTCGCCTGGAGCGGAGTAGTGGCATGTGCGCTGATCGTCGGTAGCGTGGCATTGATGAAGCATGAAAATCAAAATAAAGACGTGGCGGTGTATTTGAAGCAAGCAGCGCCAGCCATGGTCATGCAGAAAGTCATCAGTCCGGAACCGGCACAGCCAAGTGCAGCAGAAACAAATCAATCTCTAACAAATCAATCTCTTAAGAAGGAAACAGCGAAGGCCGCGACGATTGTGGCGATGCCGGCAAAGGGCGCCGATAAAGATTCTTCCAATGCGATGAGTTCTTCTCGCGTTTCGGGAGCGGCTTTGGGATCGGCTCCGACAACTGCGCCCCAATCGCCGTCAGCGGAAGTAAGCAAGTCATTAGACGTATTGGAACCACGATCGTCGGACGTATTAGAACCACGATCGTCGGCAAACTTGCCACAAACGACGGAGGCACGAATTTCCATCGCACCCGCGGTTGCCGCCCCGCAAGCCGCAAGCGCCCAGTCAGCCCCGCAAGGCGGCCCAGTTTCCCTTAAAGAGTCGTTCGCGGACACGGCCTCAACCAAGGGCATGATTACCAACCTGAAACTCGACGATCGTTCTCCACGATGGACCTTAAATTCCGATGGCACGCTGCTGCGCTCCGTGGATACAGGCACTTCCTGGAAGAAAATCATGATCCCGGGCAATTTGGCGACGTTGCGTACGATCGCAACGGTCGGCGCGGACGTCTGGGTAGGCGGCAGCGAAGGCACGGTTTACCACTCTTTCGATGCGGGTGGGCACTGGCTTCCGATCTCCCTGACATATAACGGCAAGCCTTTGTCCGACGACGTAATTAGCATCAAATTTGTCTCCCCACAACAAGGCTCAATCCTCACGGACGCACAAGCGGTGTGGACCACAGCCGACGGCGGTCAGACCTGGAACAAAAAATAGGCGCCCTCATAAAGCCCTTGTATTTACAGGCTTTTCTGCACAGTAATCAACATTAAGCACCATGCCCTTCTGTTGTGTTACTTAAGTGACATTTACAGAATATGGGGCTGACCGTAGTATCCATTTCGTGGTTTGGCAGTTCTGGGGGAGGGCTGCCGAGGCGTCCTGAACTGAAAAGTTCTGGGCGCTTTTTAATTTTTGGATGCAAAATTCGCCGGTTCCCAAAACCGGTCTGGAACCGTTCTAACCGCTTTAAATCCCGTCCCCAGCCCGCAATGCGACTTTCATCATTCCCACGCATCCAATAGAACTGCTACTATTGAAAACTTTGTAGCGTATTTTAGACATTTAATTTAATCGCATCCCGATTCTGGGTTCATGCGACAGGAGGAATGAATGGCAGGCAATGGAATCATCGAGGTAACTGATGCCAACTTCGATCAGGACGTATTGAAATCGGAGCAGCCCGTGTTAGTGGATTTCTGGGCGAAATGGTGCGGTCCTTGTCGCGCTCTCGCCCCTATCGTTGACGAACTGGCCCAGGAATATAGCGGCAAGGTCAAAATCGGCAAAATGGATGTGGACCACAATAGCTCCACTCCGATGCGCTACGGCGTACGCGGCATTCCTACCCTTCTGGTATTCAAGGGCGGCCAGGTAAAGGAACAGATCGTAGGTTATGTTCCCAAGGAAAAGATCCAACAGGCCATTGATAAGCACGTTGGATAAGCATTTGGCATTTAAGCCAAACAACTTTTTAGTGACACGAAACGCCCGGATTGCTTTCCGGGCGTTTTCTTTTTCTGCAAATCAAGAACTGGCAACCGACAAACTGAGTTTCTAGTACTTCCTCAACACCCCAATCACTCTTCCCTGAATATCGACACTCGCGGCCGGAACCATGATCGGCTTCATATTGATGTTCGAAGGTTGCAGGCGAATCTTGTCTCCCTCGCGATAAAAGCGCTTCAGCGTAGCATCGGTGCCATCGACCAGCGCGACTACTATATCTCCGTTGTGCGCAGTCTTTGCTTTTTCCACCAGCACATAGTCGCCGTCGAGGATGGCCTCATCCTGCATGGAGTCGCCACGCACTTCGAGTACGAATACTTCTTTGGAGCGAACAAAGTCCGCGAGCGAAATCGTCTCCGGATTCTGCACCGCTTCGATCGGCTGACCAGCAGCGATGCGCCCCAGCAGCGGCAACACCATCGTCGTATTTACGGCCATGGACTGCTTCAGGCGTCCTTTCGGAGGCAGCAGGTCAATCGACCGGCTGCGATTGTAATCGCGCGTCAGCAGCCCCTTCTTTTCCAGATTGGTGATGTGCTTGTGCACCGTAGCCAGCGAATTCAGCTTCATTCCCACGCGAATCTCGTCAAACGAAGGAGCGTATTGGTTCTTCTGCCAGAACTCCGAAATGAAGTCGTAGATTTGCCGTTGCCGCTTAGTGATCGCCATGCGAGAATTATAGGCGAATGGAAGGCGAAGTCAAGGGATTAGAGTAATTATCCCGCCGGAACAAGTGCGAGTAGACCCCCATTGAAAACATGGGAAAGGAGAAATTGTGGAAAGTGAAATAGCTGAAATTTTGTAAAATGAGAAAAATCGGGAACTTACAAGCCGAATGCTTTATTCGAGAGAGAAACCTTTGTGGTGGAATCGAATAAAAACCCGATCTGATGAAATGGCAAAAAGAATATCGGAGTTTTGGAAGAAGCGACCTGCTTCAAATAGCTAACATCAGCTGAGTAAGGGTTTCAGATTCCACCCATATCCCACCTTCTTCAACTCCATGTAAAACTAATACTTGGAAGATTTGCTTATCAATGATTGGAGTGAAGGCTCGTATCTCTTCGCCTATGCGATCCTTTAGGTATTTCATGGGAGCCGCGAATTATACGCCCTTTCGATATTCTTCCCATTCCTTCATGTATGGCAATGAAATATTCTCTGACTGTTCCTTTTTAATCCATTGCTCAATTTGAGCGCGAGTAAGGAATATAGGGTTATTCCAATCAAGTGAACCATTGTTTTCTGGAAATAGTTCCATGATTCTCGGGCAAGAGCTCTTGGGCATTGAAGCGAAACAATCCCATGCCTCTTTTGCGAATGGATGCAATTTATCACGGTATTTCCATTTGTGAAGGCTAACGTTGTAATTAGTCCATGCCAATAAGTCCACGCATTGCAAAGCAGCAAGCGAGGTACGCGGCCTAAAATCTATGTACTCGTAATCGTGCTCAATACCATTGTGACGTTGTGTAAGAAATTCAAGCTGTGCGAACATTGACTCGATTTCTTTGCGTACAGGATCACTCTTTTTTATGGAATCAAATAGCCATTCATAAGGATCGCTAACTTTCTTATCCTGTTTCCAGGTTTGCGCAAACATACTCACTTGCCGAATGGCCCATGAATAGTGGTGCCTGCCCGCATATTGTCTAATTTCTGGCAGAACTAGCTCATTGTAGTCATCTTTATTCACTGAAAAAGAAAACACTTGGACTCCATATTTACATGTTATTTGGATTACTCGATTGAAAACCCTTGTGTGCTTTGAATCTTTCCAGTTGGCGAACTCGGAGTCAGCGTTTTTAAAAACAAATTCGGAAGTATGAAAGTCAGAGAATTCCTCTTTTTGTTTGAGATTTTCCCACTCTTTTTCCATCTGCAAAATGCGCCCTGCTGGAATGATTAGTCCAGTTGCGTTGGCAACTTTTTGGTTAGGGTCAGTGCCGCTATCGTCAAAATAAATGGTGAATGGCACGATATATAGTAACTATCCCTTGAGTTCAACCCAAACTGTCATGATAATAATGGTTCTTTATGGTGCAATCTGGTGTAAACTACACCTATGCCCACCACGGACAAATCTATCCGCCAAAGTATTTCGATCCCGAATCAGATAGCGAAACAGGTGAAAACGATCGCCAAACGCCAGCGTGTAAGCGCAAACCGCGTGTTGGTAGAACTTATCAAAGCGGGATTGGAATCTAAAGAAGCTGAGCGGCGCAAATTCTTTGAACTCGCCGATCAGTTGCAAACATCCGGAGATGCCTCCGAGCAGCGCCGCATTAAGGAAGAACTCGCTCGCATGACCTTCGGTGAATAAATGCCCAAAATCCAATGGATTGCCTTGCCGCCAGCCATTCGCGATCATCTTTTTGAGCGGCTGCGTGAGCGAAAAATTACTACAGAAGATTTGTATCAACTAAAACTCTGGCGCGAATCTGAGCCCGATGCGCCAGACGGCCTTTGGTACAAAGATTTTGGATCGTTCAAAATTTGCGGCGATGGAAAGTATCCCAAAACGTTCCTTCTGCGCGGCCAATCTGCAAAAGGCACAAATCTAGATTAAGTACGGGCTCCCGCCTCCCCCGCACTAAAGTTTCCCGCCCGAAGTGCCGAATTAATCCTTTTTTAACGCTAAGGAAGTATCCTGATACTCTGATTCCGTAAAACACTCGAACACCATGCGACCCGAGAACCCATTCGACGACGAACGCCCCAGACTGACCACCAATCAGAAGGCGCTCAAGATCAATTTAGATCCGCTGCGTTATGGCACGTTCGCCGAAATAGGCGCGGGGCAGGAAGTCGCTCGCTGGTTCTTCAAAGTGGGCGCGGCCGCGGGAACCATTTCCAAATCTATTTCTGCTTACGACATGGCCGTGAGCGACGCGATTTACGGACGCTGCAAGCGCTACGTTTCGCGCGAGCGGTTACAAAGCATGCTCGACCATGAGCATCACTTGAACCTCGAACGGCTGCGTGTGGCCCGCGGAGACAAAACCGCTTTCTTTGCTTTTGCCGACACCGTAGCCGCCCTCAATTTTCAGGGCACAAACGAATGCCATGGCTGGATGGGCATCAAGTTTCAGGCGCACCCTCGCGATGAAGACAGTCAGATCGTGATCCACGTGCGCATGCGCGACAAAGAAAACAGCGCGCAGCAGGAAGCGTTGGGCATTGTTGGCGTGAACCTTTTGTACGCCGCGTTCTTTCTACATCACAAACCGGAACAAATGCTCGAGTCGCTACTCGACAACCTGACCACCAAGCGGCTGGAAATCGATATGGTCGAATTTTCCGGCATCGAATTCCGCCACGTGGATAACCGCGTCATGAGTCTCCGCCTGGTGCAGCTGGGACTGAGCGGAGCAGCCATGTTCGGCCCCAACGGCGAGGTGCTGCAACCTTCCGAACTGTTGCGAAAGCGGCCAATCCTTGTAGAACGTGGAAGCTTCCGTCCCGTAACCAAGGTCAACATGGACATGGTGCGCTGCGCACATGAGCGATTTGCCGGTGAGCCAGAAGTAAAAACTGAAGAAGTCGTCGAGCTCATGGAAATTACCATGCGCAATCTTCTCGCGTCGGGACAAATTGATCTTGGAGATTTTCTGGCGCGCGCGGATGCCCTCGGCGCCGTCGGGAAAACTGTTCTGATCTCTGACTACTTCGAATACTACCGCCTGGCTGCCTATCTGAACCGCTATACCGAAGAACCGATCGCCGTCACCATGGGCGTGGCCAGTCTGATGGAACTGTTCAACGAACAGTATTACAAAGAACTGGAAGGCGGAATTCTAGAAGCCTTCGGCCGCTTGTTCACGAAAGACCTGCGGATCTATGCATATCCGCTGAAAGACGCTGCGACGGGCCTGCTGAAAACCGTGGACAACCTTGAAATTCCTGCTGGTTTGCAACATCTTTTCCGCTATCTTGTCGAACGCGGCAGAATCAAAGCGCTTGATAACTTTGATGAAAGCGTTCTGCACATCTTCTCGCGCGATGTGTTGAAGCGCATTAAACAGAATGATCACTCGTGGGAAGTCATGGTGCCTTCGGAAGTTGCGCAGATGGTGAAAAGCCGCCGCCTCTTCGGATGTCCGGAACCTGATCCGTCCGACTCTAACGTTCTGGCCGCGGCGCGGGGAACCAACCTTTAACCAACGCAGTCATTCTTCTTACTTCTTCATCCCAAACTGCCTCACACTCCGAACTGCTTTAAATGATGATCAATGTGTTTGTACATTTCGTACCCCCACTCGTGCGCTTTCATCGGGCCAAAGAAAGGATGTGGATGTTTCGTACATTTTTCTTCGCCCCCATCATGAAACTGCCGCACGAGGCCTAACAGCTGTTTTTTCTCGCGGGCAAAATCTTTTTCATCCGCGACCAGAAAATGCTTGGCGGTGGGACCATTTTTCGGCATGGGCTTGTCGTTCGTAAGCTGTGAGAGGAAGAATCGCCCGAGCAATCTACCAAGAAACATGCGGGGGATCGCGCGGTTGCCGCACGCGACATCGAGGATGGTCGAGCAGTGCGCCATCATGTGCGCAACATTCATTTTTCCCCATTGCCGTTGCGTCGTAGGCGTTAACTTTTCAATACGGGATAAGACGTCAGCGGCTGCTTCATCCTGAAATAAACTTTTCATTACCAGCTCCGATTGGATTGCCGCCGCTGACATGAGGATACATCATGGCTTCAGGCGCTCTTCGCGACCGGGGTTCAAGAACTTATGATATGCTTTGCCGCATTTACCAGGAGGCCTGTTATGAAACGGGCAATTGCGTTTCTATTTATTCTTTCGATTTCCGCAGTGTTCGCTTCTGCGCAGACTACCGCATCCGCAAACCATCATTCTGACGAGCAGGCGATCCGGAGTTTAAACGAGAAGGTATTGAAGGCGTTCAATATG
>DASXCC010000180.1:0-19093 GCA_036491415.1 Terriglobales bacterium
CTTCTGGTCACTCACGATCATGACTTGATTGATGAAGTTGCCACGCGCATCTGGCACTTCGAGACCGATCATAAGATCACAGACTTCAAAGGCGCATACGAGGAATATCAGTCAGCAGTTTCGGCGTAATCAAACACTTGATTAAGGAAATTCCTTTTATCCAGAGAACTTTCTACTTCATCACTCCGCGCTGGGCGATTCCAATATTGTCGCGGGTAGTGTTCTTCACGAGATACATCATTTCATCAGCCTGGCGGATGATGTCGTGCGGAGTCTGCGCATCGTGCGGATAAGTTGCCATTCCCATTGAAGCGCGCACGTTCAGGTTTAATCCTTCTTCTTTGCAGAAACAGCTGGCGCGAAGGCTGTCGCGCAAACGTTTTGCGACATACAAAGCTGCATCTTTTCCCGTCTGCGGCAACAACACAACAAACTCATCGCCACCGTAACGGAAGGCGTAGTCAATCAATCGCAGCTGCGCTTTGATCAGGTATCCAATTTCCGCGAGCAGCTTGCTACCTATCAGATGTCCGTGGGTGTCGTTGACCTGCTTGAAGTGATCGAGGTCAATGAACAGAACAGAAAATTCATAGCCGAAACGCGACGACCGGTAAACTTCCGATTCCAGCGTCTTATACAAATGGCGGGCGTTATATAGGCCCGTGCAATCGTCAGTGATGGTCAGTTCTTGAATCTTCTCAACCGCGCGTGCATTTTCAATTGCGATGGCTGCGTAGTCGCATAACGATTGCAGGAAAAATACTTCCTGTTCGTTGAAGTGCTCCATGGTGACGTTCACCAACTGAATGACGCCCAGCACGCGATGTTTGGAGCGCATCGGAATGCAGATCACCGAACGCGTTTCCGATTTTGTTTGATCATCCACGCGCTTGGCAAATCGCGGATCAGCCATAACATCAGGAACAATCTGCCGCTCGCCGTGTTGCGCAACCCATCCGGCGATTCCTTCTCCGATTTTTAACCGGACATCTTTCAATGCTTCTGAAGCGGGGCCAACCGCAATGGCAAAATAGAGGTCCTGTTTCTGCTCATCCACCATCAACAACGACCATGTGTCGGGACGGAAATATTCCGCCATCTTTTCCATGATGGTTTGCAGGATGGAATCAAGATCAAGAAATGAGGTAAGAGCTTTGGCCACATCCTGAAAGATGCTGAGCTCTTGAAGCTGGCGGTTACGTTGGGCGCCTGTGGCCATGGACATCAAACACCAACCTCAAGTGGTAGGAATGACCAAATTATATTCGGCGATTGCAATACCCAGCAATCAACCTTGGTAACTAGAACCCCCCAAGCCACGTATCTGTAGGGCATTGCGAGGATTGCAGGCATTCTTGCAGACTTAGGAAATCGGCTCGGAATGGGCCGATTCGGCCACTGCAGGAGCGGCTTCCGTCTCGCCCGAGGGCTTGGCAGGAAGCGTTGCAGGTGTATTCCCGTTTCGGTCAGAAACGCGATTATTCAGGCAGAAAAGCGCCAGTTCCAGACGGTCGGCTACGCCAAGTTTGTCGTACACCTTACGCAGGTAGTTTTTGACAACCTGTTCGGTGGTGCCAACCTTTACTGCGATTTCTTTGTTCTTCATGCCCTGCGTTACGCAGGAAACAATGAGTGATTCTTTCGGCGTCAGCTGGACTTTAGCCCGTCCCGAAGACGAACGCGAGTTCTGCGTTCGATAGGCTTGCAGCACCCACTCCACACCTCGCGCATCCAGCCAGGGCTTGCCTTCGGAAACTTTGCGCAGGCAATCTACAAGAAGTTCTGGTTCTACTTCGCGCGAAACAACCGAGTGCGCGCCGCGGCGGAACAATTCCAAAGTCAGATCTTCTTCCGGCTGCGCGGTAATGACTACGATCTTTAACGCTGTCGACTGCCGTAACAATTCATTGACGGCTTCAATGGGATTCTCAGCCAGCGCCGCTTCGAAGATCAGAATATCGGCAGTAAACTTTTTGGCAGCTGTAATCGACTGCTGGAATGTTTCAGCCTGGCCGACGACGCGAATGTCGTCTTCCAACGCGAAAATCTTGCGCAACCCAGCGCGGAAAATGGCCTGCGTGTCGGCAACAATCACACGGATGAACTGTGTGCCTTCGCCTTCCTGCAGCAGCGAAACTGGTTCTTCAAGGCTGACTTGAGGACTCGCCATTTTTTCCTTTGCGCTATCTGCGCTCAAAACGATACTCATCGATGACCACGCCAACCCCGCGCAGGCCATCTTCGTCACAGTGCCGTACAACGCGTCCGCGGCAATCAATGACTACATTACTTTCCGTTCCCACAACGTCATGCGGAAGCGAAATCGTAAAATCAACCGCCGTACCAATGGGAATTTCCGCGTCCATTTCCAGCAGAACACCATTCGCCGAAATGTTGGCCGTCTCGACAATCTTTTGTCCAGACCCCAATTTCACCGTGGCTGGCAAGCGGATCGGGAAACGCACCGCGCTCTGCACTTCTGCATAGCGGTTTCCAATCTTCTTGGCTTCCATCATCGGCGCGGCCATTTCGTTAGACACGGAGGCCAGGCCCTCTTTCTGTAAAGCTGGGGCCGCGGCGCTACCTTGCGAAGTCGGACTTTGGTTCGACATTACGTCCGCAGATTACACCCGTGAACCAGCATAGGAAAGTTACGGAAGTCATGGAGAACATTGGACGTAAGTGCTTAGAAGTGAGTTAGTTGCAGGTGTTTTTACGCGGAAGTGAAAGGCCTATTGCGCAGAAGTGCGGTTATGAGCGATTGGTATTCAGCACTTGGCCACCAATTTTCGGGGAAGTTGCAAGGAAAAACACTCAGGAACGCTTTGAAAACGAAAACGCATCATATATGCCTGCGTGGGTGTGCTTCCAACAACTACTTCAAGTGAAAGTCCTCATGGCAAATGCTAAATGCTGAAAGCTTCTTTTAGAACTTCGTGACATCGGTGAAGTTAAATTCCTTCACCTTCATTGTGGGAACCACCATGTCGAACGATTCTTCGCCGCTGGCGCGCACGGGCACTCCCATCTCTTCCACGTTGGAAAACATATGGAGAAGACTTTCATTGAAACGGAAGTTAAGAATTCCGTATTTCACTTTTCCGTTCTCAACATAAAATGTGCCGTCCCGCGTCATGCCGGTAAGTATCTTCTCGTACGGGTCCACTTCCCGGATGTACCAGAGTCGCGTTACCAGGATGCCGCGTTCAGTCGAAGCGATCATCTCGTCCACCGTTTTCGGCTGCGTGGGAGCGCCGAAAACAATGTTCATGGGCGCCTCACCGACTTCATTCGGCAACAGAAATCCATGACCGGTCGGTTCGATAGGTCCGACTTGATCTTTATGCTCGGAGCTTTTCATTTTTGCCGCCGTGGCGCGAGCATAGACCAACCTTTTCACAACCCCATTTTCGACGAGCTGCATTCGCTGGCGCGAGACTCCTTCACCGTCGTAGGGAGAGCCCGATTGCAGCGGATGAGTAGAGTCATCCCAAATATTAATGTTGTCGCCGAAAAGTTTTGTTCCCACGCGATTAGTTAGAAACGATCGCTGATCGAGAATCGCAAGTCCCGCGAAATCCCAGAACATGAAGCCTGCCATATCGAGCACCGCTGCGGGCTCCAAAATGACTGTGTATTTTCCTGCTGGCAATTCTTGAGGGTCTGCGGACTTCACGGCTTTCTCGGCGGCGATTTCTGCAAGATCTTGCGGGTCTAAAACCGCCACATTCGGGGAGTTGGCTTTTTGCCAGCCCGAAGATTTATCCGCCAGCATGGTGATAGAAATTTCCGAAGACGTTTGCGTGTGCCAGCGATTCAATCCCCGCGAGTTGAAAGTCCCTTCCACGCTATCAGCGCTGGAAAAAATGCCCGCTGTAGTCAACTTGTGCTTCGCGGCGACGCCAACAATTTTTTTAACGCCTTCGGCCCGGTCTTGCGGCGTGAGTGCGGCCGTCTGCGCAAAATGTCTGTTCGGCAGGGAAGATGGCACCTGCTGCCCGGCACCGTCGTTTACCGGCAATAACTCAGAATCGGGATGCTGTACTTTGGCCAGATTCTCCGAAGCCTCCACGACTCGCTTCAGGCTTTCATCGTCCAACTTGTTGGTGCTGGCACGGGCGGTGCGTCCGTTGAAAACCGTACGAACCGAGACGCCATAATTTTCTTCCGCAACATTCTGATGGATGACATTATTGGCAAAACGCGTGAGCGCCGTCTTGCCGCCATAGAAGAAAAGCTCCAACTCATCGGCGGAAGAATAGCTTTTCAGCTTTTTATAAATGTCCGCGGCTTGATCTTTCGTGAGCATCTTGATGAGTTAGTTTCCTTTGTACGCCGATCCAACTTTGATGTTTCTAAAACGCGCCGGGCTTGCGCCGTGCCCTGTACCCATTACCTGCTGCGGTTGGCCCTTGCCGCAATTCGGCGTTCCCCACAGTGTCCATTCATCACGCGAGCAGATGGCGTCCATCGAATTCCAGAAATCTGTGGTAATACCGCTGTAGGAGGGGTTCTTCAGCATGCGCGCGCGTTTGCCGTTCTTGATTTCCCATCCAAGTTCGGTGCCGAACTGAAAGTTGTAACGCTTGTCGTCGATGGACCACGATCGGTTCGTCTGCATGAGAATTCCGTAATCAGTCGAGGCGATCAGCTGTTCCAGCGTCAAAGGTTTTTCGCCCGGAAGAATGCTGATGTTAGTCATGCGGATAATTGGTAAGCGGTTCCAATGTTCCGATCGCAACGTCCCGCCCGAGCGATTCAATCCAATGGTGTGGGCGGTTTCGCGGGAACTGAGATATCCAGTAAATAAACCATTCGTGATGATCGGAGTGCACTGCGCGGCAACGCCTTCATCGTCGTATCCGAAGGTGCCCAGGCCGGGCCCATGCTCGTCGCGCGCGTCAGCAACGACGTTGACGAGATCCGTTCCGTAACGCAGCGTGCGGAGCTTTTCCAGAGTAAGAAATGAAGTGCCGGCAAAGTTCGCTTCCATGCCCAGCACACGGTCGAGTTCAATGGGATGGCCGATAGACTCGTGAATCTGCAAGCCAAGCTGCGAACTGTCGAGGATAATGTCGAACGTCCCGGCGGGGCATTGGTCGGCGCTGTGTAAGGCAACAACTTCTTCGCCGATGCGACGGGCGTTTTCAATCATTTTCAATTCTTCGATTAGCTCGTAACCCTTATTTTGCCACTGGCCGCCAAAAGAATTCGGATACGACCGCTTTTGAATTTCATTTCCGGCGAAAGCATGCGCGCAATAACCTGCGCCGGTGACGTATTTAGTTTGATGAATATTTGCGCCTTCGGAAGAGAAAAACCATTGCTCCTCGCGGCGGAAGTTCATGTTGGTTTCAGCCAATGTGACGCCGGGAACAGAGCGTAGTTCCGCGTCAACTTTCAGCAGCAGGTCTATGTTCTGTTCCACCGAAATTGTGAAGGGATCAATTTTGCATTGAGACTTCCATTCGGCGGTTGCTGCTTTTTCTGGAGCGAGGCGAATGTCTTGTTGTTTCACCCGCGCGGAAGCCTTGGCGATTTCGACCGCCTGGGCGGTCGTAGCTTCCACGGCAGCGCGAGTCAGATTCTCCGTGGCGGCAAAACCCCAGGCCCCGTCGACAATGACGCGAATTCCCATGCCCAGCGATTCGGAATCAGAAGCGCTGCCAACTTTTCCATTTTTTGTGGTGAGGGCGCGACTACGATCGTCCACAATGCGGGCATCAGCGTAAGTGGCGCCGCGTAAAGATGCAGTATTCAGTGCCCAGCTAGCAATATCTTTCATGGCCGAAAAATTAATCTAACACAACTATGAGGCGCAGATAGAGCTCGATTCAAATATGAGGTTTTTGAAGTAAAGATTTTTAAATTAAATCTTACTTCGCGGCGGCCATCGATTTCGTAAGCAGCTTTTGAACAGCCAGCACCAGGCGATCCGGACTTTTATCGAGCGCGAGCGTTGATTTCTGGAAATATTCGGTAGCGCCTTCCTGCTTTAATTTTCCTTCGTTCGATTGCGGCAGGCTGGTCAACACCATCACTGGAACTTTCGCCGTGGGAGCCTCAGCCCTGAGAACTTTCAGAACTTCGGGTCCCGAGAGTTTCGGCAGCATCATGTCCAGAACAATCAGGTCGGGAACTTTTTCGCGGGCAAATTTCAATGCCTCTTCGCCGTCGGCCGCGCCAACGACCGTGTAACCGGCCCTTTGCAGAGCGCGTTCGTTGGTCATGCGCATAAAACGGCTGTCGTCCACCAGGAGAATATTCATAGGTTTCCTTACGACAATATATCGGCCGAAACGGGCCGGGACTTTATAGGTAGAAGAACTAAAGGCATGTGGTGGATTCCAATCGTCTTCCAGCGTACGGCCAAACGCCCACGCCTCCATCGAAATGCTAAACGAAAAATTTGAGGCAAATGAAAAGGGCGGCTTGCGCCGCCCTTGAAGTTTGTACGGGCGAGGACGCCCGTGTCTACACAAACTATGTTCCTTCGTTCCAGCCGGCCAGATATTCTTCCTGTTCCGGTGTGAGCTTATCGATTTTAATGCTCATGGACTCCAGCTTGAGCTTGGCCACGCGCTTGTCGAGTTCATCGGGAACTTTGTAAACCGTCTTTTCCATGGTTTTATAGTTCTTTGCCATGAACTCGGCGGAGAGCGCCTGATCGGCAAAGCTCATATCCATGACCGACGGCGGATGTCCTTCTGCCGAAGCCAGGTTGATGAGGCGGCCTTCGCCCAGAAGGTTGATCTTTCGCCCATCCCGCAAGGAATATTCCTCCACGTAGTTGCGCGTGGTGCGCTTGGAGGAAGACATCTTCTCCAGCGCAGGAATGTCGATTTCGACATTGAAGTGGCCGGAGTTCGAAATGATCGCGCCATCCTTCATCAGCTCGAAATGTTCTTTGGTAAGCACGCTCTTGTTGCCGGTGACGGTACAGAACACGTCGCCAAGCTTCGCGGCTTCGGTCATGGACATGACACGGAAGCCATCCATCACAGCTTCGAGCGCCTTGGTTGGGTCCACTTCGGTGACGATGACTTCGGCGCCAGCGCCGCGCGCGCGGCTGGCAAGCCCGCGTCCGCACCATCCGTAGCCGGCAACGACGAACTTTGATCCGGCAAGCAGGAAGTTGGTAGCGCGAATGATGCCGTCAAGCGTGGACTGCCCGGTGCCGTAGCGATTGTCGAACAGGTGCTTGGTGTCGGCGTCGTTCACGGCGATGATGGGATAACGAAGAATGCCTTCTTTGGCCATGGCCCGCAGACGGATCACGCCCGTGGTGGTTTCTTCGGTTCCACCGATCACATTGGTCAACGCGTCCTGACGTTTGGTGTGCAGGATGCTTACGAGGTCCGCGCCGTCGTCCATGGTGATATGTGGTTTGTGGTCAATGGCCGCGAGAATGTGATTGTAATAAGTGTCGTTGTCCTCGCCCTTGATGGCGAACACTGAAATATTGTGATCGCGCACCAGGCTGGCGGCGACGTCGTCCTGCGTGGAAAGCGGATTGGAGGCGCAAAGCACGACATCCGCGCCACCGTCACGCAGGCAGATGGCGAGGTTTGCAGTTTCCGCTGTGACGTGCAGGCAGGCGGCGACACGTAATCCCTGCAATGGCTGATTCTTAATAAATTCTTTGCGGATGATTTGCAGGACCTTCATGGACTGGTTGGCCCAGTCGATGCGCTTCTTGCCGAGGTCGGCAAATTCAATTCCTTTAATGTCTGAACGCAATTGCATTGGTGTAGTTGCCATAACTCTCCTGTGGCGCTTTACTTAGTCAATTCTAAACCGCAGAGATCGCGGAGTACGCTGAGAAATTTGCAAGAAACATTTTTGTTGTTGTCGCACCGAGCACACAGAAATATCCCAAAAGAGAAACCACGGTGTTTCTCTGCGTTCTCTGCGGTGAAAATTTTCTTACTTTCGTGTTACGGCAGGCTCTTTCAAACCCGCGTCGCTGGCCAGTTTCGCCGCTTTGTCGGTTGCTTCCCAGGTGAAGTCTTTATCGTTGCGGCCAAAGTGTCCATAGGCCGCAGTCTTGCAATAAATAGGACGGCGCAAGTTCAGCGATTCAATAATTCCTTTCGGCGTGAGTTTGAAGCTTGCCCGCACTAGGTCAGGAATGATCGCCGGATCAACTTTCGCGGTGCCGAATGTATCGACGAGCACACTGACCGGCTCAGCTACGCCGATGGCGTAAGCAAGCTGGACTTCGCACTTGTCGGCCAAGCCTGCCGCGACAATGTTTTTAGCAATGTGCCGCGCCATGTAAGCCGCCGAGCGGTCCACCTTGGTCGGATCTTTTCCGCTGAAAGCGCCGCCACCGTGACGTCCCATGCCGCCGTAGGTATCAACGATAATTTTGCGTCCAGTAAGTCCCGTATCGCCCATGGGACCGCCGATTACGAAACGGCCGGTGGGATTGATGTGATATTTGGTGTCTTCGTCGAGAAGTTCGGCGGGAAGCGTAGCTTGAATAACGTGCTTGAGAATGTCGCCGCGGAGTTCCTCGTTGCTTACAGTCTCGGCATGTTGGGTGGAGATGACGACTGCATCAATGCGGACCGGCTTGCCTTTAGCGTCGTATTCAACTGTGACCTGCGATTTTCCATCGGGTCGCAGGTAAGACATCTTGCCGCTCTTACGCACTTCCGACAAACGCCAAGTGAGCTTGTGTGCCAAAGAAATTGGAGTCGGCATCAATTCGGCATTCTCGTTGCATGCATAGCCGAACATCATTCCCTGATCGCCGGCGCCGCCGGTGTCCACGCCCATCGCAATATCGCCGGATTGCTTGTTAATGCTGGAGATCACGGCGCAGGTGTTAGAGTCGAATCCATAGAGCGCGTTGTTGTAGCCGATCGAAGAAATGGTGCCGCGCACCAGACTCTGGAAATCCACATAAGCTTTTGTGGTGATTTCGCCAGCGATGACGACAAGACCGGTTGCGGTGAGAGTTTCACAGGCAACGCGGCTGAATTGATCTTCGGCTAAACAGGCATCGAGGATGGCGTCAGAAATCTGATCCGCGATTTTATCGGGGTGGCCCTCGGTCACCGATTCTGACGTAAAGAGGGTACGGTTTTTAGATGGCACAGAGCTGCTCCTTCAAAGTGGGACGTTGAGATCCAGGCGGCAGGACTAGAACACAATTACCCATGAAATGAATATTTTAGGCTTGTAAAAAGTTACCAAAATTGGGTTAGTGGGCGCAATGCTAATAAGGTTACGGGCGCATATATAAAGGTTAATGGGGAAATGGGGCAGCGGAGCGACGGGTGGGAGGCTTAAACGGCGCATTTCGTGGTTTGAATTGTCGAAGTTGGTCTGGGAAGTTTTCGGATGAAATCAGATGAAATCGGACGAAATCAATGGTCCTTGCCTGCCGCGATTTGCTAGATTTCATGCTCGCCCATAAAATCAGTAGGGAATTGATTTACTACCACTCCCATAGTGGTAACTGCGAAGTCTTTTCCGCTGATCTTCTCACAGCAAACGCCTGTAAACGGAGAGATGGCCGAGTGGCTGAAGGCGCACGCTTGGAAAGCGTGTTTAGGGGAAACTCTAACGTGGGTTCGAATCCCACTCTCTCCGCCAGTTTTCTACCCGCATAAACACAGTTAAACGAATAGAAGGATTGAAAAACAAGAATGTACCCTCCATATCCCTCTTTGTATTTTTCAAAGTAGGTGCATTCCGAACCCTTCGCGAAACATTTGGTCTTGATCATCGAACCATTGACCGGGAAAATTAACCTCCAATGGATATTTAATAGGATCGCAATCTGACGCAGCGAGTATTAAGTGGAACCTATAGGGGCGCGGCCAAGATTGAAGTATATGGCCACCAGAAGCGGGTGGGACTTCAAGGTCTAGGGTGAGTACAGGCGCTTCACCCGTATTGGGGAGCATAACATGCACCATCTCGCAAAAGACGGGAGGCATTTTTGGCAAGAGAATATTTCTGGTTGGTTTACCAAGGTGCGTCCACACTAAATTCATCGTATTAAAATGCTCGACAGGCTCGTAGCTACCATCAATGCGTTGGCGCTCAACCAACTCCAAGTAAACTTGAACATCGTGAGCGGGCGCGTTCCCTATATTCCGAACTGCAAGGCGGAAATAATATGCGGGGTCGCTGCTGACCGCAAAGTGGGGACTTCATCGGAATAGAGCGTCACAGTCGTTTTCTCAGCATCAGGCCGCCTTACATTCGCAGCCAATTCCAATTTGGGCCGCACAAATAGTCGTTGAAGCCATTGTTGAAATACTGCAACAACTGCAAGGGCAATCGTCCCGCCAGCAACCGCCCAGTCTGATATTGAAGTTTGGCACGCCATCGACTACCCCTTCATGTGCGGAAAAGGATAGTAGCAACATTATGCGCGGGCACGCAACATGGAAAATCTAAGTCTCATACTTGGATTGAGACTAATTCAACCCGATAGCGGAGCGGAGCAAACTTTCTGCAGTATGCCTGGCAATAAAAAATGGCGACCCCGGAACGAGGGTTGTAGAACCCAAGTTGATGCCAACTCTGCAACCATTCATCAAGCCAAAAGACGCGCGAGTTCTTTTTCAAGCGGCGCTAAGTCGATTGGTTTAGATAAGTAACCATCAAAACCGGCATCAAGGATTTTTTGTTTGTCGCCATGCATCGCGTACGCCGTTACCGCTAGTACTGGCAGCGCTCGCCACTTTGGGTTTTCACGAAATTTGCGCACAAATCCATATCCATCCAAAACAGGCATTCCAATGTCTACAAGAAGGATGTCCGGATTCACTTCGTCTATTTTTTCTAACGCTTCTTGTCCGTTACAGGCTTCGGAAACAGCATAGCCGCGGGCTTCCAGCAATTCCCGGAGCAATTCGCGATTTACAGGATTATCTTCGGCAATGAGTACAGTTTTCATGGGGCTCCCACGCCTTTTGCCAATTTTTCGCTCTTAATGACTCTTCCGATTTCTGCAATCAGTTGCTGCTGCCAGGAGCCTGCCTTTTGGAAGAGAGCTTGTGTTTCCCGGCCCAGAAGTTCAATTTCATTGGAAGTAAGATGCTTTGCCGTCATGACAAAAATCGGTAGAGCTTTCAGCTCTTGTTGTTGCCGTATGTGTTGAATCACCTGAAACCCATCCATGCCAGGCATTAACAAATCGAGCAAAACAGCAGACACATTGCGCGAGGCGATGACTTCCAATGCATGAACGCCATTATGTACGCTTTGCGTGTCGTAACCCGCGCCGCGAAGGCTCTCTTCCAGTAGTTCGAGTGTTTTATCATCGTCATCCACCAGCAGAATAGAAGAATGTTCCTTGGTGTTGGGCGCTACGTGCTTGCGAATTGTTTGCAAAAGCTCCGGTTTACGAATGGGTTTCACAAGATAATCGGTGGCGCCCAATGCAAACCCCACATGTTTCTGATCAACGATAGAAAGAATGATGACGGGAATATTGGCGGTTTCCGGCGCTTTCCTAAGTGCGACTAGAGTTTCAAAGCCGCTTCCCTTAGCCATCAAAACGTCGAGGGTAATAGCATCCGGATGCAATTCATTCGCTTTTTCCAGAGCTTCAGTGCCGGACTCAGCCATGACAATTCGATAGTCCTGGTCAAGATAACTGGCTAGCAGTTCCCGCGCTGAGGGCTCATTGTCCACGACCAATATGAGAGGCTTCTCGTGATTTCCATCTACAACGCTTTCCCGCATAGCTGCTTCATCCGCTTGAACAGGATGTGCGGATGTCTTCTGGCCTGAGGGCAGCGTGAAAGTAAAACGACTCCCTTTGCCGAATTCGCTCTCTAATGAGATTTGTCCGCCCTGTTGTTGCACGAGTCTTTTTGTGATGGCGAGACCGAGGCCCGTACCTTCCTGCGTTCCAGTCGCCCCTTCGACTTGCCGGAATTCTTCAAAGACAATTTTCTGGTCTTCCGGCTTGATCCCGATACCGGTGTCAATTACAGATATCGAAACGAAATCGCGGGATTGGTAACAATCGATTTCAATCCTCCCGCCTTTGGGTGTGAACTTGACCGCGTTGCTGACCAGGTTATAAAGGATTTGCTTGAAGCGGACGCGATCCGCATAGACGGGAAGATTTGTTTCTAACTTCTGCTCCACCGTAATATTTTTGTTCATTGCCAGGGGGCGAATGGTAGAGAGCACCTCCGGCAAAGCTTCGTTAATGCCAAAGTCCTCACAGCGAAATTCAAGTTGCCCGGCCTCAATCTTGGAAAGATCCAGTACGTCGTTGATTAGCTGCAACAAATGACGGGCACCATCACGAACATGTCCAATAAATCGTGCTTGTTTGTCGGTCAGAGGGCCGGCAGTTTTTTCCGCCATGAGGTCCGAAAATCCAATGATTGCATTTAATGGTGTTCGCAATTCGTGACTCATGCTGGCCAAGAATTGACTCTTTAATTTGGTGGCTCTTTCTACTTCCTGATTTTGTATCTGTAATTTTCGATTCGCTTCAGCAAGCTGCGCGGTGCGGGCTTCCACTCGTTGTTCCAATTCGTATTGTGCTTCTTTCAAGGCCTCGTTGCGGTGCTGAATCTGTTCCAGCATCGCATTAAACGACTCGATGAGCAGGTCCGGTTCGTCGCCGTTGCCGGTTGGCGTGGCGCGGATTGAATAATTTTTATCACGCGAGACAATCCGAGAAATCTTCGCCAAATGCACAATCGGTTCTGCCACGGCCCGTTGAAATACCGAACCTACAAGAAGCGCGGCAATAAGAGACGCGAACAGAACAAGGACCGCGATGCAGGCGTAGCGCTTTAAACGACGGTCAATTTCCTGTAAGTCAGAACGAATGACAACGATGCCGGTAGGCTGCCCCTGAAAAATAATCTTTCGGACTACCACCAGCTCGCCGTTTCTGAACCAGTGCGCTTCGTTCGCGGAGGGACCGATTTGCGGCAAAGAAGGAGGTTGTCCTTTTTGATCGCGCCAATACATTGCGAATGGCGTGCCATCCACCTTATATATGCCGGCCCATAAAATGTTTGGAGCGGCTTTCAATGCCGATAAATCGCTCTCGGCTGTTTTGGGATCGCTAAACAACAGCGCTGAAACAGAATTCGATCCAATAATTTGGGCCTGCACAGAGATGTTATGGGCCCTCGCCTCACGAAAGCTGATTATGTCGTAGCCAACGAACGTCCCACATGCCAGCAATAATGCAATGCCACTGACGAGCATGTTCATGCGGGTTAGCTTCTTGGTGATCGGATAGTGGCGAATCTGCGGCATCTCAGTCTCCGTGACTTCTCTTTACCGCTGTCGCTACTTTCAGCAAATCAGAGCTGAGAGTCAGGCCGGCCCGTTGAGTGGCGTCCAGATTTACTTCAAAACGGACCCGGTTCTCTTCCACAACAAACTGAATCATGCCGCCATGTTTCGAAAATTCAGGAATATCGCTAACCGTAAGCACGGATTCCTTATTCAAGGTTTCCATGATTTTGGAGAGCCGCCCTTCTTCTTCTTTACTCATGAAAAGAATCTGACAGCCTGCGGAATCTTGCGCATTGGATATTCGCTTTACAGCCAGGCTCTTCCCGCTGATTGTTTCTCCGGCGAGAAGACGATCCAGGTTCGGACCGAAAGGATCGGGTCCAAGAATGCAAAAGGTAAATGCGCTTCGTTTGTCCGTCGCGGCATCCGCTGGCCATTCAACGAACCTGCCGAAATTAAAAAGGTAGGCAGCTTTTACGTCATAGTCGCTGACTTTGGAACTCTGCGCTTGCATGCCCGGCACAGCAATCATCCATACTGTCGCCAGCACGACAATCCAAAGACGATGGGGGGCTTTGCTGATTCGTGAAACCTGGCGTGAAAATCCCAATGTAGCTGCTCTTTTCATGCAATTAGTTCTCGCCATGTTTCCAGGTTATTTGCGCGTATACACTTCTTTTGATTCCCACGAAAGGGCTGGGCGAACTGGTGAACTCATAGTGTTGGGGTTGGAGCAAATTCTCCCCAACGACAGAAAACTCGAATTCTTTGGTTGCATGCCACGACAGATGAGCGTCTGCCGTTGTGTATCCGTTCACCAGTTGAGCGGAAAGCGCGCTGACGTGACGATAGGTTGGGTCAAACTCAAATCTCTTTGGGAGATTGAACCGGGACTCAACAGAAATCTGGTTGTGGGGACTGAATCCTTCGTCATTGGTAACGGAACTGGTATTCGTGTTACCCGGCATGTCTTTTAAATCCAGATTTAAGTACGAGTAAGACGTACGCAATTGCCACCAGCTAACTGGCTGCCAATCGGGCGCAATTTCAAAGCCCTCTGTGTTGCCTTCGGCTCCATTCACCCACGGTAGATGGGCGGTAAAATGTGGGGGGCCGGGAGTTAAATCAACGGAGACAGTTTCTGCGCCAAGGGCCACGAGATCCTTGTAGTTATTGTGGAAGATAGAAATATCTAAATAGAGTTTGTGATTAATTAATCTCCGATAACCAGCCTCATAAGCCAATAATTTCTCGGACGTCAGCTGCTTATTGCCATCGATTGTTAAGTAAATTAAAGGGTTGGCAATCAGGAAATCGGTAATCTGAAAATCTTCCTCGATGCGCGATGGCGTACGTACCGCGCGTGAAACCGATGCCCAAAATGCTTGATGAGGACTGATCGTCCACAAGCCGCGAATGCTGGGTTGGATCTCGAAACCTGTGAAATTGTTGTGTTCAAGTTTTGAACCCAAGGTGAGAGAAAACTTGTTGGGCACAATCGCGATTTCATCCTGCAGAAATCCGCTGTAGACATTATCCGCCTGGCTATTAGGAAGAACGTCGACTGTAGGAACAACCTGGGTGAACGTGCCCGGACTTAAACGCGCTCCCAATCCCCAAATAAAATCCTCCCGCCACGGAAGCGGTAAGTGATGAATGAAGTCAATGTCGAAGGTATTGCGGGTTTCCCGATAATTGGACGCTTGAGCATAGGTCCTATCGTAGTAGGCCTGGACTTGAACATCGGAACCTTCCCGCAATTGACGGTGCCAATGGGCCATCAAATTACCGCCAGACACAGCGGCCGCTTGGTCCGAGGTGATTTGCGAAGGCGGTGCAAATGATCCGAACTGCACAGTGCCTCCGAGGCCGCCTTTGTATGTGTCCCCTTGTATGGTCAGTTCGTCGCGATCACTGGGGCTCCAATCCGTCCGAAATCCTATTTGGCCGAAGCGTGATTCATCGTAAGGAATTTCGTCGGAATGATATTCGCCGCCTTGGCTATAAGCTTTCCCGTACATGCGGTAGTCAAAATTTTTACCGTTGCCGTTTCCGTAGCGAAACTGGCCAATGCCCTGGTCGATATTGCCGCCGCCCACGGATGCGAACGATCCGTGAGTGTTTTTTGCATTCTTTGTAATGATGTTGATTACGCCATTTACCGCATTTGCTCCCCAGATTGTCGCGCCGGGTCCACGGATGATTTCAATTCGTTCGACATCCTGGAGAAGTATTCCGTCTTGCAGGCCCCAGGACACGCCGGCAAAAAGTGGCGTATAAAGACTCCGGCCATCTACCAGAACCAACATGGATTTCGAGAATTGATCGGCAAACCCGCGGATCCCTACTGCCCAATGGTCTTGATCAATTCGGCTGACTTGCACTCCTGGCACGGAGCGTAGAACTTCGGGAATGGTAGTGGCGCCAGAACGTCGAATATCTTCTTGCGTCAGTACATAAACGGCTGCGGCTGTTTTCCAAAGCTCTTCCGGCTCTTTTGAAGTTGTCGTGACCTCCACATTGCCGAGGTCCGCCAGACTTAACTTTAGAAGCGCATCATCTTGTTGGCCGGCAGGTAATTCGCCGAAGCTTTGGATCGCAAATCCTGTAAGCAAAATGAATAGGCTTGCCGTGAATATTTGTTTTGGACGAATTTCCATGTGGTTAACCTTCCGCACCTGCGGCTGCGCTTCGCGACAGAAATTTAGTCTCGTGCTCTTTCACGAGCCGCTCGAATTGATCAAAAATATTGGGGTCCCACCATCCTTTAGCCACTTCTTCTTTCATCGTTTGCAATGCATCGCGAGACGAAAATGCAGGTTTGTAAGGCCGGACTGTAGTTAAGGCGTCATATACATCCACGATCTGCAACACTCTTGCGGTAATCGGAATGTTTTCACCGGCAAGGCCATCGGGATATCCCGAACCGTTGAATTTTTCATGATGATGACGAATCACGGGCAATACCAAACGGAACGATTTCAACGGAGCACAAATGCGCTCTCCCACGAGAGGATGTTCCTGCATGAGTTTCCATTCTTCGGGTGTAAGTTTGGAGGGTTTTAACAGGATCGAATCTGGTATTGCGATCTTCCCAATGTCATGGACCACTCCGGCCCGCCGTAAAGCGACAATTTGTTCCTCGGGCAAGTTAAGGTGGGTTGCCAGGGTGGAAGAGTAATCGGCCAGACGTTCGCAATGTCCGTGAGTATAAGGATCTTTTCCCTCAATGCTTCGCGCGAGGGTAAATAGAACGGTCTCGGCGCGCTCAAGTTCATCGGTGCGTTGTTTGAGTTTTAATAATGACCGCACACGAGCCAGCAATTCGGTACGATCTACTGGTCGAGTAAGAAAGTCGTCGGCACCGGCCTTGATGCCTTCGATGCGGTCCTGCTTTTCGGAAAGCGCGGTAATCAAAATTACCGGAATTAAATAGGTATCAGGATTGGATTTGATTTTCTCGCAGACTTCAAATCCATTCAGGTGAGGCATCATTACATCGAGAAGCACCAGATCCACGGATTCCTTAGCTATCTGGTTGAGCGCTTCCGCTCCATCGGACGCCATAAGAACTTTGAATCCTTGCGCGGATAAAAGTTCGTTCAGCAATTCCCGATTGGGCAGCTGATCGTCCGCCACGAGTATGGTTCCACTTGCGCCGTAATTTGATCGTAATAACACCCGCATGATTCCTTGGGAATTAATCGGCCAATTCGATTAAATTCTTCTCATTACTGAAGGCTAGGCAGCTTTAGATTGATCTGCCTACGACCTCTCCACTTGAGAAATGAATTGGCGAAGATATTCCTGATTCTGTGACGTTAATTGCGTAAATCGCATGCCTTGTCTGTCCTGATTGCCCCAGACCACCGTTGCGGAAGCTTCAATATTTGTTCTGGAACTGGGAAGTTGGAATGACAGCCGCACACTTTCTCCTGGCTTCAGGCCGTTGACTTCCACTTGCATTCCGCCCTGACTTAAATTCCACGTCCTGCCGTGAAGGTTCCTTTCACCCGCACTGCAATTCACTTCTGTCTGTAAAGGCACGCGTGCAGATCGGCGGCGATTCTCCAGAAAACTGCCGCGGACCGTGCGGAACAGAGTGTTGAGCTTCTGGCGGTCAATCGGTTTCTGAAGATAAAACGTTGCTCCGGTGGAGAAAGCCCTTTTCATGGTGTCGCGCTCGTCGCGGCCCGTCACAATTACGATGGGAGTTGCTTTGTTCCAAGAGGACTCACGGATCAGTTGGGACAGCTCAAATCCGTTTAAGTGAGGCATCTCTAAATCCAGGAATATCCCATCAAATTTTTCCTGACTCACAAGGAAGGCGGCCTTTTCGCTATCACTGACCGCGCGTACTTGCGCTTCAAGTGATGTGAAAATTTCAGTCATCAATTCAAGGTTCGCAATGTTGTCTTCAACCACCAGCAACTTCAGCGAAGCCATGCTTCCTCCGACAAATACAGCTCGTAATGACCTCTATCGGCCAGTCGAAGCGAAACAATCAAGCAGGGAACGGCAAAGCGCAACCGGGAGGTGATTTATGAGGAGCAAGTCTGGAATCTAGACAAAAATCAGCATGGATATTGGACAATTCGAGAGTTATTGCAACCTTACATACATACATTTTCCTATGACTGCAGTAACTCTATTCACGCAACTTGTATCCGAGAAAGGACGCAGCCGTGGTCAAATTAAACGGATTTAATGGGAATGTTCTCGCTGGAGTGAATGCACCATGTCGTCGGTAAATTCCGCGCAAACAATTCACGACATTCGCAACGCGCTGAATGTGGTTATGACCAGCGCGCAATTGCTGCGCGGCCCCGAACCACTTACAGAAAAACAACAGAAAAGCGTTGACCGGATTATGCATGCCAGTAAAGAAATACTGGCCTTGATTGGCGATCACGTCCCCCAAAATTTAACAGCCCAAGCCGCAGGCATAAAACTCGCTGCGACATTTGTAGAGGAAGAGAATTCTGCTGGAGAGAGCACGGGCGAGCTTGCGACTGAAAACAAAATCCTGTTCGTCGATGATGATGCAGAAACACTCGAAAATTACCGGCAACTACTGGAATCGGAATTTAAAGTCGAAACTGCCGTAGGGGGCCAAGAAGGACTCGCGGCGATGGACACCCGCGGACCCTATGCAATCGTAGTGTCGGATATGCGCATGCCCGGCATGAGCGGAATAGAATTTTTAGCAAAAGCGCGCGTTGTCGCGCCAGATACAGTCCGAATCATGCTCACCGGGCACGCGGACGTAAATGTCGCCATTGAAGCTGTGAATCAAGACCATATTTTCCGGTTTCTGACCAAACCTTGCGAATTTGAGTCCTTGCGATCGTCGCTAGGTGCGGCATTGGTTCGTTATCGGTTAGTTGCTGCTGAAAAAGAGATTTTGGAAAATACGCTGGTTGGGGGAATAAAAGTTCTTACGGATGTTTTGGGCGCTGTGAGTCCGGAGGCCTTTGGGCGGTCCCTTCGCATCACTCAATATGTCCGGCACTTGATTTCAAAACTAAATCTTCCGGCCCCCTGGCGGTTAGAAGCAGCGGCTATGCTATCGCAGTTGGGATGCATCACACTTGATTCCGAACTCCTACGGGCTGCCTACGCAGGCACAACTTTGTCGGCGGAAGAACAGGCGCGTTTTAACGCACATCCCGCGGCAGCGCGCGATCTTTTAGTGAGTGTTCCGCGTCTCGAGGCGGTTGCCTGGATGATTGGGGAGCAATTAGAGAGAGAGATCTCGCAAAATCCTCCCCATGTGGCTACGCTGTCTTCCGATGTCGTGGTCATGGGAGCGAAGATGCTCAAACTCGCTGTCGCCTTTGACGCATTGAGA
>DASXCC010000181.1:0-6006 GCA_036491415.1 Terriglobales bacterium
TTCACACTTTTCCATCTCAGTGTAAGTCCCAAAGAAAAGAACTTTCCCTTCATGCAGGAAAACAATGCGGTCGGCGAGTTTCTTTGCAAGCCGCATGTCGTGCGTGACCACGATGCTCGTCAAATGCAGATGGGCTTTTAATCGTTGAATCAAATCTCCGAGCAGGTGCGCCATAAGCGGATCAACCATGGTCGTAGGTTCGTCATAGAGCACGCATTCGGGCTGCGCCGCCAAAGCCCGCGCAATCGCTACAGAACGTTTCATCCCCGTAGACAGATCCGATGGCAATAAGTCGCGCATCTCCTTCACGCCGACCATCTTCAAAAGTCCATCCACAATATGAAGGATGTGTTGTTCATCCAAATCTTTTCTTTCACGCAAAGGGAACGCGACGTTTTCTCCTACCGTGAGCGAATCAAACAGCGCACCGTTCTGAAAAACCATGGTGACTTTCTTGCGGATGTGCTCCATTTGCGCGTCGGTATAGTCGGTAATGTCTTCGTGCGCCACGAACACGCGGCCAGAGTCCGGTTTGAGAAATCCCATGATGGTTTGCAGGGACACCGACTTCCCTACACCGCTTCGCCCCAGAATGCACAAAGTCTCTTCCGGCATGACGTTGAAGCTGACATCGAACAGCACATGTTTCTCTCCAAAAGCCTTGGAAACGTGCTGAAAATCGATATATGGTACGGTGTCGGTTTTCCCGGGCATAAGCTCCATTAATTGTAGTTGTTACGTGCTTTAGAAAAGAAGGTTCTTTAGGTACCGCACCTTCCCCTGCACTATAAATGTATTCCCGAGTCACACGAAAGTAACCTTCCCAAAGTTCGTATTCGATTGGATGATGGTTGCATCCCGGTGTTCCCAGCCGGGTAAACCCTATATGGCTCAAAAGCTATTGGATGTTCTCATGTTAGGCCGTTGCTCCCACGAGTTCTCATGGCCACGTCGCGCCAACGACGGCAATTATTACCAGGTCTGCCTATTGTGCGCAGTTGAATACCAGTACGACTGGAAGACCATGCGCCGTACCGAACGCGTGCAAAAAGCCGGAACGGCGGAGAGCACCGCTCGCCGTACGCGCACGACCCACGCCAAGAAGCCGACATGGGTTCCGCGCGCGCGCCGCATTAAGCTGGACTCCCAATTGCGCTATCGGGTGAAGAATTTAGGCACGTGGTACGAAGGCGTAGTCGAGAACCTGAGCCAGTCCGGCGTCCTTTTCAACGGACCGCATGCGTTGCCCGCAAATACGTTGATCGAAATGGTGTTCGAGATGCCCGAAGAAATTTCCGGACAGAAAAACAGCAACGTTTTATGCCAGGCACGCGTCATTCGCAGCAAAGAAACCCAGAACAACGAAAATGTGCTGGGACTTGCCGCTACGATCCTGGATTATAAGTTCCTGCACACTAACTAAGCCCGAATTGATCCTGAGAAATACAGGTTTGCCTATACTGGCGCCCGGTGCACTCCTGTGCGCATTTTTCGCCAGCAGGCCTCCATTCTGCATCTAAAATATCTATACATTCAAGATCAACAGGGGTGTTCTATGAAGACGAGACTCTCGCTCTTCGCGGCGACGTTTGCGTTGTTCTCATTGCTCGGGTTTACAGTCGGTTGCAGCAAAGCGCCAACAGATGCGCAGATGGGCAGTGACATTCAAAACAAGTTAAATACAGACTCAGGGCTGCAAGGAAAACAGCTCGGAGTACAGGCGGACAAAGGCACCATCACGCTTACAGGGGTGGTGGACAATCAGGCGCAACGGGATGCAGCGGCGCGCTATGCATCGTCCGAGGCCGGGGTTAAACAGGTCGTCAACAACATTCAGGTGCAGGAAGCGGCGAATCAGCCTTCATCCGACCAGATGATGATGCAGGCTGCTCCTCCGCCGCCTGTTCAAACAAAGGATAAAAGCAAGCCATCGCCCAGCACGCACAAGACGAAAAAGACCGATGACTCGAACAGTTCGAACAGCATGATGGCGGAAAATCCGCAGCCTCAGGCCCAGCAGAATGCTCCCGCGACGAACCAGAACACACAGAGCGCACCCGTTTCCACTCCTGCACCGGAAGCAGCAGCTCCGCCTCCACCGCCTCCGCCACAAAAGGCAACGGTGCCCAGCGGGGCAGCGATCTCGGTGCGGTTAGTAGATGAAATCAACACAACGACGGCGCAACAGGGTCAGACTTTCCGCGCGACTTTAAATTCTCCACTCTCCGTGGATGGAGAAGTCGTAGTTCCCGCGGGCTATGACGTCGAAGGCCACATTGTGGCAACGCAGAGCGCAGGCAAGTTTGCGGGACAATCGCTGCTCACGTTGCAACTAGACCGCATTCTCGTGGGCGACAAGCACTACAATATTCAAACCGATCAATACCACAAAGAAACATCCTCCCGGGGTAAGAACACAGCCGAGAAGGTCGGCGGCGGCGCAGCGGTGGGAGCGATCCTCGGCGGCATCTTCGGTGGCGGCAAAGGCGCTGCCATCGGCGCAGCAGCTGGAGGCGGTGCGGGCGGCGGCGTGCAAGCAGCCAGCAAAAGCCAGCAGATTACTCTGGCCTCTGAAACCATATTGAACTTCACACTGCAAGCGCCGGTTACGTTGACTGTGACGAGCAAGGGTCCGAACAGCAACCGACCGCAACTGGGCGGCAGTAACAACAATCAATAGCGAAAAATTCAAAAAGGCGCGGAGAAAATCCGCGCCTTTATATTTGTAGCTCACATTTGCGAACACCGGTGCGAATACCGGCTCGTAACCCCTGTCGTGACATGGTCACGTAACAAGATTATGGTGACAGGATTACGGAGACATCTTCTTCAGCAGCGCGAACGCCACGTAGACTCCGCCGGTAGGCAGATTCAATGCTTTGCCTCCACCGGCCGCAATGACGACAAACTGGTGTCCATTCACTTCGTAGGTCGCTGGCGTGGCATTGCCGGCAAATGGGAGCTCGCTCTCCCACAATAGTTTTCCAGTATTTTTATCGAAGGCATGCATCTTCTTATCGAAATTCGTGGCCGCGATGAATACCAAGCCCCCGGCGGTCACAACCGGCCCACCATAATTTTCACTTCCTGTGTCCTTCATTCCTTTGGCAAGAAGTTCGGGGTATTCTCCGAAGGGAATTCTCCAGACATACTCTCCCGTATTCAGGTCAATCGCACTTAGCGTGCCCCACGGTGGAACCACTGCGGGATAGCCGTCAGGATCAAGAAACTTATCGTAGCCGCCGAAGTGATATTTCGGCTGCTGTGTGACCGCCTGTGCGGCAACCCCTGCGGCGGAAGGCATCAATTCTTTGTCTTGCCCCGTGGAGATGAAATCAATCAAGGCAGAAATTTGATCGCCGGTAAAAGCCGCGAATGCCGGCATACGGCCTTTGCCTTTTTGAATCATCATGGCAATTTCATCTTTGCCGTGGCGTTTTTCAACGCCGATCAGCGACGGAAATTGCGGAGGCGAACCGGCACGGTTCTCGCCATGACACACTGAGCATTGGCTCTGATAAAGGGAACGTCCGGTCATCTGATGGCTGTTGTCGCTTTCCGCCAGGGTGCCCATCCAGGGAAGATCGTTGGCATTGACGTAGAGCACAGCATTTTCCGGATCAAGCGCTGAACCGCCCCATTCCGCGCCGCCATCGAAGCCCGGGAAAATAATTGTTTTCTTCCCGACGCTGAAAGGTATGAACTGACCTTCGCTGCGGAACGTATGGAACTGTTCGACCGCCCACGCATGCGCTTCAGGCGTGCGCGTTGTCAGCATGTCTTCCGTCAGAAGCTGCCGCGCGAACGGAGCGGGCTTTGTGGGAAGCATTTGCTCGTCTGATGCAACTTCACTGGGAACATTGCTGGGTGGATATTTTTTAGATTGCAGCGGAAATAATGGCTCTCCGTTGCTGCGGTCGAAAAGAAATACGTATCCGCTTTTTGTGGTTTGCGCGACGGCGTCAATCTTGCGGCCATCTTTCGTGACCGTGACCAATGTTGGAGGCGAAGGGAAATCGCGGTCCCAAATATCGTGCTTCACTTCCTGAAAATGCCAGATGCGTTTGCCGGTCGAGGCGTCGAGCGCAATTAAGGAATCAGTAAACAGATCGTTTCCCAGACGGTCGGCGCCGTAAAAATCAGCCGCCGCTGACCCGGTCGGAACATAGACGATTCCCCGCTGCTCATCCAGAGCCATCCCTGTCCAGTTGTTCGCGCCGCCAGTATAGGTCCAAGCATCTTTCGGCCATGAGTCGTAACCGAATTCACCGGGATGAGGGATTGTGTGAAACGACCAACGTAATTTTCCGGTTCGCACATCGTAAGCGCGAATATCTCCGGGGGGCGCAGGCAAAACTTCGGGCTCGCGATCGCCGAGAATGATCAAGTCCTTGTAAACAATTCCCGGACTTGTGGAGACGACAGATTGCGTCGTGTAGTCGCGGCCGAGATCCTTGCGAAGATCGATGCGCCCGTTTTCGCCAAACGTAGGAATTGTTTTTCCCGTGCGCGCATTGAGCGCATACACAAAATTCGTAATGCCGGCGAAGACGCGCTTATCATCTCCACTGGCCCAATAAGAAAGTCCGCGATTCGGCTGGCCGCCCACGGCTCCTGAATCAAACTTCCACAACTCTTTTCCTGTCGCGGCATCGAGCGCAAAGATTTTTTGGGACGGACTGATTCCGTACAGCACACCGTCCACAATAAGCGGACTACTCTCGAATCCGCCTTTCTCGCCGGTGTCGTAAGTCCACGCGACCTGAAGGTCTTTTACGTTCTCGCGATTAATTTCGTGCAAAGAAGAATAGTGCGTATTCTGGGAGACTCCGCCGTACGCAGCCCAGTTTTCTTGTGCCGCCGAAGAATTATTATTTTGCGCTTTCCCATTTGTTGCGTAAACCGCCAGCAATAAAGCCGCCGCTGCGAGCAGAGCTGGATATTTCATCCGGGTCGTTGATTCCTTTAGGAGTATGGCTTGCCACGGGAGAGTATCACAAACGCGAATGGATAGTGATTACCGGAAAGATGTCGCGCTAGGGCCCAAGACGAATTTCAAACAGCTTCGGCCACAACTTCCCTGTAATAAAAATCCTGTCGCTCTTTTCGTCGTAAGCAATGCCATTCAGCACGGCATTTATGTCTCGCGAATCGCGATCGGGAAAGAGATGGCTTAAGTCAATCCACTTGCGCACGTTGCCATTTTCAGGAGAAATGATGGCGATCCGGTCCATCATCCAAACATTGGCGAAGATTTCTCCGTGGATAAATTCCAGTTCATTCAGATTATCGACCGGCCTTCCTTTATATGTGACGGTCATATGCCTGAGTTCTTTGAAAGACGCCGGATCGAGAAAACGTAATACGGAGGTACCGTCGCTCATGATCAGCTGCTTGTTATCATGGGTCAGCCCCCAGCCTTCGCCTGGGTAGAGAAATGTCTGCACCAGGCGAAAACTTGAGCGGTCATACACGAAACACTTGCCAGACTGCCACGTAAGCTGCAAAAGATTGTTTTTCCAATCGGTGAGGCCTTCGCCGAAATATTCCGTGGGCAGATCGTAACGCTGAAGAACTTTACCGGTTTGCAGGTCGACTTTCCGGATAGAAGATTTTCCATCCCGACCAGTGCTTTCATACAAAGCTCCATCGAAATAAACGAGTCCTTGCGTATAAGCATCCGGATCGTGGGGATAACGTGGACGACCTCATAGGCTTGAAAATCAGGATTGGGTTTCGGCTTTGCCTGTTGCGCAGCACAGGACAAAACGAAAGCCGGAAAAATCAACGAAAGAACGAGGGATTTAAATAAGCGGCGCGATTTCGAAATCACTTTAAGATCCTACGGAAATTTTATGCAAACCGGCGATGAAAGCGTCACGGATTGTCCGCTGGGATTCAGTCGACCGGTCTGCGGATCTACACGAAAGATGACAATGTTATCGGAATCCTGGTTCGCGACAAGCAGCCATTTCCCGGAAGGATCGAAGGTAAAATGACGCGGCG
>DASXCC010000182.1:0-16968 GCA_036491415.1 Terriglobales bacterium
ACTGGATCTTCTTATTACGTAAAGTCGCCGGTGTTCCCGTGGAACAAATTCCCGGGCGTGGATACTGTCCTTGGCCCGGAGATGAAATCGACCGGTGAAGTAATGGGCGTGGCTGACACCTTCGGCGAAGCTTTCGCTAAAGCGCAACTCGCAGCCGGACAAAAACTGCCTACGCAGGGAACAGTCTTCATCAGCGTTACCGATCACGACAAGCCAAATGTCGCCGAGGTCGCCCGCAAGTTTATGGATATGGGATTCAAACTCGTGGCTACTGCTGGCACTGCCGATGTGATCGAAGCGGCAGGCATGGCCTGCGACCGTGTTTTCAAAGTCAAAGAAGGACGCCCGCACGTGGTCGACCTCATTAAGGGCGACCGCATTCAGCTGATCGTGAATACGCCGCAGGGGCCGGACCCATTCTTCGACGAAAAAGCCATCCGCCGCGCTGCCGTCACCGCCCGCATTCCAACCATTACGACACTCTCCGCTGCTCGCGCCGCCGCCGAAGGCATTTCCGCTCTACAACGCGGAGAAGTAAATGTGTACGTGTTGCAGCAGCTGCACGCGGAGAGAGTCACCGGCCGCTAAATAGGAAGTTTCAGTTCTTTGCGCAACACAGGCGCGAGTATTTTCTCGAATTCCATTCGATGTTTTTTCCATCTTCCAGGATAAGGAAGATTTAGAGAGGACTCGTTTCGTCTTGCTCTGATCATTGCTCGCGCAACATTATTTTCAATTGATCGAACAATAGTAATTACGATTTTCGGTCTAAGATTCTGGATGGTTCTGCTTAAGCGTGCTTCCCCATCTTTGCAAACCTTCCTGCGTTGGGATTTGTTAAGCCGATCTACAGGTGTTCCGCACAAGTCCACTAGATAACAACCGAAAGTACGGAATGACTTGAGGAAGTCTTCATTCGTAAGTTTTGGAAAGACTGCGATAAAAGTGCTCCGAACAGCACGATACAGACCGGAGTCCGCCTGATAAAAGAAGTGTCCCGAAGCTGGCGGAGCTTCTCCGATAAAAAGTAGCTTTACTCGTTCGGGACGATATCTTCTCCGCAATCGTTCCTTGCTGCTTGCGCTACGAATGGCTTTTATTTGAATTTTAGCCTTTCGCCTCACCCGTTTTTTTCTTCTTTTCCTGCTGTGGAAGCTGTTGCTCTTCTCCCGGGAAAACCGGAGCGGGCAGCTTCGAAGCTTCATACTTCGCGAGACGCAATGGGCCGCTGGTGTCCGGCAACATTGGCGGCGTGGCTCCGGCATTTCCCATTCGCAACGCAGCGCTCAATGACCCAAACGTTTGCCGCCGCCAGTCGGTGATGTTTTCCTCGCGCACTCCGGTGAATTCCTCCACAAATTGCAGAACAGAAGTGTGATCAAAAGGCTGGCTGCACACCCATCCGCCTGTCGTCCAGGGCGACACAAGAATGCAGGGCACGCGGAAGCCGCCGCCGATGGGCAGTCCATGAATAAATTCATCCGCAGTTCCTGCAGGAGGCACGGGAGGAACGACGTGATCAAAAATGCCGTCGTTCTCGTCGTAATTCAGAATGAACACAGTCTTCGCCCACACCTCAGGATTTGCCGCGATCGCATCGATCTTGCTGGCGACAAACGCCGCGCCATCCGCCGGCATGAAATCCGGATGCTCCGACTGGTAGCTGGTTGTGATGATCCAGGAAACCGCAGGCAGTTTGTCATTGACCGCGTCGTACTCGAACTGTCCTTCAGGCCCGCGCAGCATTCCTTTGTCATAAAGAGGAGATCCCGGTTTCGCGTCGCGAAAAGTCCGGAAGGTTTCCAGCAGATTGCATCCGTAATTGTCATCCTGCTGGTAGACCTTCCAACTCACGCCCGCTTTTTCCAGCCGCTCGGCGTAAGTCGTCCACGTGTAGCCTGCGTCAGGCGCGGTGTTTCTGATGATCGGGCCGCCGTGCTCTCCTCGCGGATCGATCATGCCCGTCATCCAGTACATACGGTTCGGCCAGGTCGGGCCCATAACGGAAGAGTGATAGGAATCGCACAACGTGAACGCTTCGGCGAGCGCGAACTGAAATGGAATGTCCTCGCGGGTGTAGTAGCCCATGCAGTAGGGCCCATGAGCGCCGTCGGCCTTGCGATGCGCGGGAAGCCAGCGGTCCATCTTTCCGCGATTCCACGCTTCATGCTGCACCGACCACGCGTGGCTGGTGGAAGGAATTTTCTGCGCGCTCGTGGCGCGCGTATTGAGATGGAAGGGAAGCAGATATCCCTTGGGATTTATTTCGTCCGGCTGGTAGAAAACGGATTTGCCGGTTGCCAGCTGCAACGCGCCGGGATCGTCAAACCCGCGCACCCCGGCCATGGTCCCAAAGTAGTGATCCAATGAGCGGTTTTCCTGCATCAGCATGACGACATGCTCAATGTCGCACAGCGAACTTTTTCCCGGGGGCCCTTGCGCCAACATGCGCTGCACATTCGGGGGCATGAGGCTCGCCGCGGCGGCGGCAGCGGCAAAGCGTCCCGCGCCGCGCAGAAGTTGGCGGCGAGTCAATTTCGCCGCAAGGGGTTTCGGATCAAAAGGGTTTTTCATGATGTGACCGCGATCTTTAATCGCGATCTTTGATCGTGATCTTTGATCGTGATCTTCTGTCTTCATATCAAGGAGCTGCCGACATATTATCAGCCATGTTTCGCTGACGGTTTTATCGAAAATTAATTCCCGCCGTTCCACTCACTCGCAATTTTTGGCGGATGCAGCATGGTCTGCAGCACTACGCAATACTGTTCGGTTTTTTCCTGGAGCGATTTCAATTGCTCCGGCGTTGCTTGCGGCGCATCGATGTCGAACTTCATGCGGATGTCGCCGAATCCCACGGGCACTTCTTTTGAAATTCCCAGCGTTCCCGATAAATCCATGTCGCCATCGACCGTCACCTGGATTTTGTTGACGGGAATATTCATCGCGGTTGCCACAAGCTGGCAGGTAAGCTGTGCGCAAGCCGCCAGCGCGCCAAGAAGAAGATCGCCCGAGCACGCCGCTGTACCTGCGCCTCCGACGCCTTTATGCGCTTCCGCCTGATACAGAATGCGGCCGATGTCCACGGAACACGAAAGAGGTGTATCGGTTTCTCCGCCCTTCGCACTCAGGGTAATGCGCGAGCTGTTCGGTTCGCGGCGGTACTGTTCTTTCAACGGTTTCTGAATCGAGCGGATATCCATAGTTTCTCCAAAATCTTACAAATTTAATTTTAGCGTGTTTCTTCATTAGAATAAGAATTGCGAAAATCGAATCGAAATATTTCGCTCTAAATATTGCCGTACCAGAGAGGAAGGTTTTACGTGCGGAATTCACGAATATTATTGTGTCTTTGGATTATAGGATTGTCTGTCGCTCTTAATGCACAGTCTTACAAAATATCCAGTCGCATCCCATTTGCAGGAAATGCAGGATGGGATTATTTGTTTGCGGACTCTGCGAATCGGCAATTGTATGTTTCTCATGGCAATGACCTCGAAGTCATCGATTTAGATTCTCAAAAACTAATTGCAAAGATTGCCGGCACGAACCGTATTCACGGCGTTGCTGTGGCGGATGATCTGAACCACGGATTTATCAGCAATGGTGTGGACAACGTCGTTGTAATGTTTGACCTGAAGTCTCACGCTGTACTACGCACAGTGAAAGCCGGCGCCGATCCTGACAGCATTATTTTCGATTCTGCCACTAATCGCGTATTTGCTTTCAACGGCGGAAGTGGGAACGTGACCGCCATTGATGCCCTCACCGGTGATGTGATTGGCACAGCTGATTTAAGCGGCCGGCCTGAGTTCGCGGTGAGTGATGGCAATGGAAAGATTTATGCAAATATTGTAGACAAGAGTGAAATCGTTCAAATTAACCCCTCAACTCTTAAGGTTGAAAACCGATGGTCGCTTTCGCCGTGCGAAGGACCATCTGGTCTGGCGCTAGACGTATCCAACCGAAGATTATTTGCGGTGTGTTCCAATCAGGTCATGGCGGTTATGAACGCTGAATCCGGAAAGGTCATAGCAACATTGCCGATTGGCAAAGGGCCCGATGCCACAATTTATGATGCCGCAAAAAAGTTGGTGTTTTCCTCCAATGGCAGAGATGGAACATTAACGATCATCCAACAGAATTCTGCTGATCAATATAAATTCGTTGCCACAGTTCCAACAGAAATAAGCGCCCGGACTATGGCTTTGGATACGAAAACCCACAACATTTATCTTTCAGCCGCGCAGCTGGGCCTACCCCCAGCGCCAACGGCCGACAATCCTCATCCGCGCCCGAGAATCGTTCCGGACAGCTTTCATGTTTTGGTAGTTTCACCAAATTAAGCTTGTTATACCCCGAATCTTCCGCGGTACGCGCTTGGTGAAACTCCCGTGTGGCGTTGAAAGAGCGAGCGGAAGAAGGCGACGTCCTGATATCCGACTGCGTCGCAGATCTCCTGCATGGATTTGTGATTGTTCTCCAGCATGCGTTTTGCGGCCGCAATGCGCAGTTTTTGCAGATAAATCAGCGGACTATCGCCGGTCGCACCTTTAAAGCGCCGTACGAAGTTGCGAACACTCATGCCCACACGCCGTGCCGGATCTTCCAGCGGAAACGTTTTGGAGAAATTTTTGTGCATCCATTCCTGCGCGCTGGAGATGGTGTCGTCAGTGTGATCGGTTTTCAGAGGAACAATGGCAAAACCCAATTGCCAGGCGCGCGGAGTTTCAATAAGCAACGCTTTTGCAATCTGCATGGCGATATCGTGGCCGCAGAAGCGTTCCACCAAATAAATGCTGAGGTCGAGCGAAGCATTTACACCACCCCCGCAGTAGAAACCATGGTCTTCGGTCACCATCAATTCGGGCATCCACTTCACAAGGGGGTATTTTTCGCGAAATCGTTCCGCCAGTCCCCAGTGCGTAGTGGCGCGTTTGCCGTCGAGCAATCCGGCAGCCGCAACGAGTCCTACTCCTGAGCAAACACTGGCGATCGGCACGCCATGCGTGCTTCGCCGCTTCAGCCAGGGAACAATCGCTGCGTTTCGTTCTACTACATCATCCACGCTCAATCCGGTGGTGGGAACGAAGATCAAGTCGGTCTTGCCCACGTCTTTCAATGCGACGTTCGGTTGGATCTTGATTCCGCCGTCGCAATTTACCGGGCCACCATCTGCCGAGGCGGTATTTACGCGAAAACTGGGAGCCATCTGCGAACCGGTCAGTATGTTCCACAACGAGCCGGCGTGCCGGAAAACTTCCATCGGGCCAATGGCAGTTGACGAAAACATCTGGTCAAGAAGAAGGACTGTGATTTCTTTCATTGTTCAAGCCTCATTGTTCAAATTCCATCCATTGTTGAAACCCCATCGCTGCACCTCAAAACGCCGTTGGCGTAATCACCCATCTGCTATGGCTTATTCGCCATTGGCGTAAATACCTATCTAGGATGGCAAATCTGCCATCTTGTTGCAAGTGGATTCTGGATTTATTTTCTGATCATCGCAAGCAAAGAAAAAAGCAAACAAATAAGGGGGACAAGGATGGCAACCGCAAAACAGTTTTCGACAGTAATTAATGGCGTGATGGTGGATGATCTCTTTGCCACCGTTGACGCCATAAAGGCAACGCCTGCGATTGCGAAGTTTAACTTCCGCATTCGCAATCAGTGGGAAAATGGCAGCCGGAATAAATCCACGGCCGACAAGTTTTATGGCGCCACGCAGGATTTATCACACCCCACACCGTTAGTGATGGAAGCGGACGAGCCTGGGATCCTGCTCGGCAAAGACACGGCCGCCAATCCAGTCGAACACCTGCTGCATGCACTGGCATCGTGCCTGACGACGTCCATGGTCTATCACGCGGCCGCGCGAGGCATTCATATTGAGGAAGTCGAGTCCACGTTGGAAGGTGACATCGACCTTCATGGATTTCTCGAACTCGATAAGCGCGTGCGCAATGGATATCAGGGGATCCGCGTGAATTTCAAAATCAAAGCTGACGCGCCGGATGAGCAGCTCGAACAGATGGTGAAGTTGGGTTCTGCACATTCGCCGGTGTTCGATTCACTCACCAACGGCGTGCCTATCACGGTGACAACACAACGCAAGTAAGGCAATCAAAGTTCGCATCAGGGACAAAACAGGTTTAACTACAAACCAAAAGGAGAGAGAGATGACCACACGAAATTTAACTTTTTTAAAGTCAGCCGCAGGTCTTCTGCATTTGGCTTTACTGAGCACATTGGTGATGGCAGCGCCAATCTTGGCATCGGCCACCGATTTCGACCATAACGGACACAATGTGCCATCAAAGCTCGTGCAGACCGTGCGCGAGTACACCGCGCAGTTCATTAATGTAAACAGCCTGAAAGGAACCGGATATGCACCACTGTTTGGTTGTGTGAGCGGTCCCGACCATGGAGCAATGGGCATTCACTACCTCAATCTTGGCCTTGTCGGTGACGGCATGCTGGACGCGCGTTATCCGGAGGCCCTGATCTACGAACCGGTGGGAAACGCGCGGCGGCTCGTAGGCGTGGAGTACATCGTCGACTCAGTCACGTGGCTGAACGCGCACGACAATGCGCCGCCCCAACTCGAAGGGCAGGATTTCCAGTTTGTGGATGCACCAAACCGCTTCGGCATCCCGTCGTTCTTCGAACTTCACGTGTGGGCATGGAGAGACAATCCCAACGGCGCCTACGTGGACTGGAACAACAACGTAACCTGCGAAGGGCAGTAAGACAGAAAGGATCAGCGATCCGATGGGAAATAGACGGCCTCCCCTAAAACATCGGACGCTGGCACCCCGCTTAGGCTTTAGCCCAGGCGGGGATTTTGCTCGTCTCAGGTTCGGTTTTACAGAATGCCACTCATACTCGAAATGCGGGATGGGATTTCGCAACGCCGAAGTTTAAATTAATTAAGTATGACAAGGGCTAAAAAGAAATCATCGCGAAAACAACGATGCTGGTAACGATCGAATGCAAATTCTGGACATCTAACGATCGTCACGATAATTTAAAGATATGGCCCCTTCGAAAGACACTTTGACCGACCAGCAATTCACCCGCATTGCCCGGGTGCTGGCGGAGCCTCGCCGGGTGGAGATCTTGCAGCAGATCGGTGAGTGCGATCAGTCCTTGGCGTGTACCCAATTGCACGAAATGCAGAAGATCAGCTATCCCACACTTTCCCATCATTTAAAAGAGCTGGAGAATGCCGGCCTTATTCGCATTGTTCGCGATGGCAAGTTCGCCAGTCTGGTTTTGCAGCGTGAAATGCTTCAGGCCTATATCGGCCGCTTGTCGAAAATTTAAACTTTTCCTGAATCGTTATCTAATTCCCCCCATCCTATAGTTAGATGGTTGTCGAACCATCGAAATAACGGGTGTAGGAGGGGTTATGGGAAAGCTGAGCGGAAAAGTAGCCGTCGTTACAGGAGCATCGAAAGGAATCGGTGCAGGGATCGCAAAAAGTTTGGGAGCGGAAGGCGCTTCCGTCGTTGTCAATTACGCCTCCAGTAAAGAAGGCGCAGACCGGGTTGTGAAGGAGATCACCAGCAAAGGCGGCAAGGCTGTCGCCGTTCAAGGCGACATGTCGAAAGCCGAAGATGTGCAGCGCCTTTTCGGTGAAACCAAGAAAGTTTTCGGTACGCTCGATATTCTGGTCAACAACGCCGGCGTTTATTACTTTGAACCACTTGAAACCGTGCGGGAAAACGAATTCCACCGCCAATTCAATACCAACGTACTCGGGCCCATTCTTGCTACGCAGGAAGCGCTGAAATATTTCACGCCGGGAGGTGGCAGTGTCATCAACATCGGCTCGGTCGCAAGCGTGAATCCTCCGGCGATGTCGGTGGTTTACTCGGCGACAAAGGGAGCTTTGGATGTCGTGACGCGAGTGTTGGCGAAAGAACTGGCTGCGAAAAATATCCGCGTGAATTCCATCAACCCGGGCGGAACGGAAACGGAGGGACTCGTTACTTCCGGAGTCAAAGGCAGCGATTTTGAAAAGGACATGATCTCAAGAACGCCGCTGGGGCGTCTTGGTCAGCCGGATGACATTGCAAAAGTTGCCGTGTTCCTCGCGTCGCCGGATTCCAACTGGCTTACCGGCGAGGTGATCTTCGCATCGGGTGGGTTGCGATAAGTTCACAAATAAAATTACCCGGCTGTGGCACACTAATATTCTGACTTTTTCAAAAGGACCCAGGTCATGAATATGAGTCGTGCCACAGTTTTTTGTTCGCGAGCATTTCTGATTGCCATTCTGTTCTCCTCCGTTTTTGTAATCCAGGCCAGTGCCGATTCCGCCGATGACGCTATGACAGCGATTCATCCTGAAACCATTCGCGCCGATATGCGCTTTCTCTCTGACGATCTGTTGGAAGGCCGGGGCACAGCCACACGCGGTTATGAGATCGCCGCAAAGTTTATGGCCTCGCAATTTGAAGCTCTGGGGCTCAAGCCCGCCGGGGACAACGGTACCTACTGGCAGAACGTTCCTCTGCGAAAGATGAATGTGGATGAGAGCAAGACCGCGCTGACTCTAGTCCGCGATGGAAAAGAAGAGACGCTGGAGTTTCGCAAGGACTACATCACTGCTGCCGATCCCGGCCGTGCGGAAAGTTCGGTCGATGCACCCGTGGTTTTTGTGGGATATGGCATCACCGCCCCTGACCAGAACTATGACGACTACAAAAACGTAGACGTCCATGGAAAGATCGTGGCGTATATGTTTGGCGCGCCTAAATTTCAGTCGGCCATCAAGGCGCACTATTCTTCCAGCGCGGAAAAAGCTGAGAATGCTTCCGCCCATGGCGCGGTGGGCGCCATCATTCTCGATGATCTTGTGCTGGAAGGCATGTATTCGTTCAGCGAACGCGTTCGTGACCTGACCATTCCTTCGTATCGCTGGCTTGATAAAGAAGGCAACGCCAACAACTACCATCCGAAGTTAAAGGTCATCGCGCAACTCAGCCTCGATGCCACCAAAAGGTTCTTCGAAGGCTCCGGGCATACGGGCGACGAAATTTTTGCAGCTATCAAAGCCGGCAATCCGGTTTCGTTTGCCACGTCAATCACAGCGAAGATTCAGAACACGACTATTTCTCAAGATGTGCACAGCCCCAACGTGGTCGCCGAAATTGAAGGCAGCGATCCAACGTTGAAGAACGAGTACCTGGTTTACACAGCGCACCTCGATCACCTCGGCATCGGCGAAGCCGTCAAAGGAGACAAGATTTACAACGGCACGCTCGACAACGCTTCCGGATCAGCCACGCTGCTGGAAATCGCTCGCGCTTTCATGCAGGTAAATCCCCGTCCCAGGCGCTCGGTTATTTTTGTAAACGTCACGGGGGAAGAAGCAGGCTTACTTGGCTCGGACTATTACGCAACTCATCCGACGGTTCCGAAAAAATCCATTGTGGCCGACATCAATGTCGATGAAGTCCTCATGCTGTGGCCGATGCAGGACGTCATTTCCTTCGGTGCGGAGCATTCCAGCCTGGCCGCGGTGATGGACAAGGCCGCCGCCCACATGCACGTGACAGTCAGCCCCGATCCCATGCCGCAGCAGGTCATTTTTATTCGAAGCGATCAATATTCATTTGTGAAGCAGGGAATTCCGTCCATGATGCCGACGCCAGGATTTAAATCTTCAGATTCGAACATTCAACCGGAAAAGATTTTCGGCGAGTGGGAGGAGACCCGTTACCATCAGCCGCAGGACGATATGGAACAGCCCGGGCTTGATTTCAAAGCCGCCGCGGCCTTCGCAAAGTTTTCTTTCCTTTGCGGTTACATCGTTACCCAGGACCCGCAACGGCCTACGTGGAACAAAAAAGATTTCTTCGGCCAGCACTACTCGAAGAACAGTCAGTAGCGACGCGCGAGAGCGCGATGCAAGTCAAGAGAACGCAAGTTTTGATCACAAGCCAGTGCTTACGATTTCATCTGCGAAGCCGCCGATCCCCTGAGTCGCGGCTTCACTTGACGTCCATCCGCTAGCGCAACCTGGTTACGCCCTTTATTTTTAGCCGCGTAAAGCGCAATGTCAGCGTTACGCAGAAGGGCGGCGCTGTTATCTGCGTGATCGGGAAATACGGCTATACCAATCGAGAGCGTTGTTTGCGGTAAAAGGCTTGCCCCATAAGCCACCTGCATGCGGCACACCCGTTCGCGTAATTGTTCTGCCCGGTGCATGGCGATAGAGGCATCGGCCGTGGGAAGGATCACCACGAACTCCTCGCCGCCCCAGCGGCACACAACATCATCTTGCCGGAACATTCCCTGCAAAACCTCGCCCAGGGCTTTCAGGATGGAGTCTCCAGCCTCGTGGCCATGCGTGTCATTGAACCGTTTGAAGTGGTCCAAATCCAGCATTAGTACAGACAAAGGCAATTTTGCACGCTGCACGCGATAGAGTTCGCGATCCAGAGTCTCTTCCATGTAACGGCGATTGAAAAGATTGGTTAACGGATCGCGGATGGAATTTTCCCGCAATGCTTCACGCAGGCGCAGTCCAGCCAAAGCCACGGCGAGCGTGTCAGCGATGGTTTCTGAAAGCCACGTCTGCCACTCACGTGCTGTGCGGTCCGCAGTGACGTTGAGTTGCCTGTTCGACATAATACTGATCAGTCCCAAGGCTTCGCCTTGCGCGACCATCGGTAAGCAAATGCTGTCGAGCGGGCCAGCAGAAGTCAGATGCGGACAGGCCACATCATCCGGATCGGTGCTGCTGATGTGCGTTCTCCCGCGGCGTATTCCCCAGCACGAATCGCGGCCAATCACAGGGCAGATATTCCTGAGCACGCTCTCCCCATTTCGTCATCAGTCCGAGATTGGCCCGAGATTTCTCCAATAAATAAACTGCGCCGGAATGTTTTGGCATGAGCTTGCCCACACAACGCATGACCACTTTGGCCGCCTCTTCCATCTTCAGGCAGCTATGCAGCATGTTGCTCAATTCTTGTAGTGCCATTCGATCGCTGTCGCGGGCTTCGCGTTGCCGCAATATCCGCCGCAATTCCAGACGCGCCATGACTTGTCTGCCGAGAATTTCCAAGGCTTTGCGTTGCGCTTCCGTCAATTCACGGGGAACGCGATCCATTGTGCAGAGAGTTCCAATGCCCTGGCCATCGGATGTAATCAAGGGCATTCCAGCATAAAAGCGCAGGTGCGGCTCGGAGGTGACAAGTGGGCTATTCTGCACACGGTCATCCTGGGTCGCATCGCGAATTTCAAAAATTCCGGTTCCCTTAATCGCGAGCGTGCAGAAAGAAATGTTGCGCGCGGTCTCCGAAACATTGAGGCCGATGTTTGCCTTAAACCATTGGCGGTCTCGATCCACAAGACTGATGAGCGCGATCGGTACATTCACAATCTGCGCTGCCAAGGCGATAATCTCTTCGAAATCCTGCTCCGGAGGAGTGTCCAATATGCGATAAGAATAGAGGGCCGAAAGGCGGTCCGATTCCTTCTTCAATTCAGTGTTGCTGAGAGAGAACGGCATCCCTTAAGTTTATGAAGTTTGTTGCAGTTAATTCAAAATACCGAAGGGGCATGGGCTTGCGACTCAGGCATATTTCACAGCGGGTTACAATGATAAGCTGATTAGTCAAAATTAATTAATCCCCATGCTACTTCAAGGCATATTCCCGCCCATTACTACGCCTTTTTATCCAGACGGACGCGTGTATTTCAAAAAGATTGAGCATAATGTTGAGCGCTTTTCGCGCACACCGATCGCCGGAATTGTCATTCTCGGGTCCACCGGCGAGTCCGTCATGCTCTCGGATGAAGAGCGCAAGGAAGTGTTGAAGGCGGCGCGTGCCGCCACTGCCCCGAATAAGGTATTGGTAGCCGGGACGGGAATGGAGTCGGCAATTGAAACACTGAAACTTACCGACTACGCTGCGGAACTTGGATACGATGTCGCTTTAATCCGCACGCCGCATTTTTATCGTCAGCAAATGCAGCCCGCCAACTTGCTGGCGTTTTATCGCTTTGTCGCGGATCGGTCTCCACTGCCCGTGATGATCTACAATGTTCCGCCGCTGACCGCCTACGACATGCCCGCGGATGTGATCATCGAACTCGCTGAGCATAGCAACATTATAGGTATCAAAGAATCGAGCGGAGACATTGAGAAGATCCGCAAGATCGTAGAAGCCACGCGCGACATAAAACGCAGCGCTACCGTTACTGAGATCTTTGAAGCGGTTACGCCTCGCATGTTGCAAGCCGCAAAAGCTGAAAGCAATCAGGGCGAGGAACTGGTTTCCGTAGCGTCGCTTTCTGAAAATTCATCAATCGGCAGCTCGTTATCTGCAAGTCCGAGCGCGTCGTCTTCCTCTGCAGTCAAAGTGACAGCTGGCATCAAAACCCGCCAGAAAGAAGTTGGATTTCAACTTTTGGCGGGCGCTGCCCAGAAATTCGATGCGTCCCTGCAAGCTGGAGCTGTGGGGGGAATTCTGGCCTTTGCCACTTGCGCTCCCACAGTTTGTTTCGAAGTTTACGCTGCACGCAAAGAAGGCGACTCTAACCTGGCCACCTTGAAACAGCAGCGCATCGCCAAAGCCGCGCAGCGTATTGCCAGCGAACTGGGTGTTCCTGCGATCAAATACGCCATGGACTTGAACGGATACTACGGCGGTCCTGCTCGTTTGCCTTTGCTGCCGCCGACGGCGGCATTAAAGCTGGAAATTGAGCAGTTGATGTCCGATATTCGCAATTAGCTCGATGCAGAAAAATCCTGCATAAATCTATCCGCAAACGGCGTCTAATAATTAGAGAGTTTCTATTGGCAATTCCTCCGGATATCCGGAACACAACACTTACGTCTCACGTATCATTGACATCAGGGTAGTTGCTCCTGGTCTCCTTTAACTATAACTATGCGCGCAGTTCTTGAAATTTTCGGCCAGACCTTTCGTACTTTATGGGCGCACAAACTGCGCTCCTTCCTCACCATGTTCGGTATCGCCTGGGGAGTCGGGTCATTATTATTGTTGGTGGGGCTCGGCGAAGGCTTTCGCGCCGGTAACAAGAAGCAATTCAATGAGTTAGGTGAGAATGTCATGTTCATTTGGGGCGGTCGCGCTCCCGTCATGAACGGCAGTTTTACCAGCATGAAGTGGTACTACATCACTTACCGCGACTATCTCGATGTAGTGGCTACTTGCCCGGACGTGAAACTTGCCGTCCCCCAGATACAACGCAACGACGTTCGCGCAGTGAGTGACTACTTTCAGAGTAGTGGCCAGCTCATCGGTACTCCGGCAAATTTAAAGGAAATCCGCTACCTTCCCATGGAGGATGGGCGCTGGCTGAACGATCTCGATGATTCCCAAAAGCGGTTCGTTGTGGTCATTGGCGATGAAGCGAAGAGATTACTGTTTCCGGGGCAGCAGGCAATCGGCAGCTACATCCTTCTGAACGGAATTCGTTTCCAGGTAGTCGGCACCATGCAGCGCGTCGGCCATGGTGACAACAGCACGCAGAACCTCCGCATGTTTATTCCATTCAGCATCATGCGCTCGTATTTTCCCCCGACGAATGTTGGCGAGCTCACCGATGCCATCAGTTATTTAAATTACCAGCCGCGCACCCGCGAACTGCACGAAGCCGCGAAGGCAGAAGTGCACAAGGTCCTGGCCAAAAATCATGGCTTTGATCCAAGCGATGAGGACGCGTTCGATGAATGGGACACGATTCGCAGCGTGGACCAGATCGGCAAGATTTTTGATGCGATGAATGGTTTCCTGGGAAGCGTCGGGCTGGTCACGCTGGCATTGGGGGCGATCGGCATCATTAATATCATGTTGGTCGCTGTTGCCGACCGTACGCGAGAAATAGGCTTGCGAAAAGCTTTGGGCGCGACCAAGCGCAGTATCATGTTCCAATTTTTTGTGGAAGGCGCATTCCTCACCCTTATGAGCGGCCTCATCGGGATGGGCGGCGCGTGGGCCATTATGGCGGGGTTGGCTGCATTGCCCCAGCCCCCGGGTTTCGATACTCCTCGATTGGTGGCTTCCACGGCGATCCTGGCAATCAGTTCTTTGGCCATTGCAGGAATCGCCGCCGGACTGTACCCGGCACATAAAGCTTCCGCACTTCAGCCTGTTGAGGCACTACGCAAGGAATAAATGAAACGCGATCTTCTGAATCAAGCTTATGGCGCCATGCGCCACGATATGCGCAAAACTATCCTTACCATGCTGGGCATGGCATGGGGAATTGCGACGGTCGTGTTGCTGCTTGCCTACGGACAGGGTTTCGGAAATGCCATTCACGCCATTTTCCAAAGTTATGGGGACCGCGCAGTCGCCGTTTTTCCCGGACGTACTTCGCAGCAGGCGGGCGGAAATAAAGCCGGCATGGCGATTCGATTTACCAATCGCGACGTTGAATTACTTTCCAACGTCGTGCCGTTGATAAAACACATCTCCCGCCAAACAGACTTCAACGCTACGGTGCAATATAGTTCACGGTCCTTCACTTTTGATGCTTTGGGAATCGATCCATCGGCAGAAAATATCTGGAACTTGTCCGTAGATGAAGGCCGTTTTATCAATGAGCAAGACAACAATTCGCACGCGCACGTTGCCGTACTGGGCTCGGAAGCCAGGGATAAATTATTTTCCGGCTTATCTCCGGTCGGAGAGATGATTCGCGTGAATGGCGTAGCTTATCAGGTGATTGGCGTCATGCATCCCCGCATGCAGGAAGCCGACAACGACATCAATCGCGTGGTTTACATCCCATACAATGCCATGGACGCGTTGACGAACATATACTATGTGGGCGGAGTTTGGCTCGACTTCGAAGGCATGGACCACGATGCGCTTATCAAGACAATTCGCAACGCACTGGCCGCCGAGCACGGCTTCAAATCTGATGATGAACGTGCCGTATTTATCTTTGACGCGCAAAAGCAGCTTGCCCAATTCAATATCATTACGATTGGATTGAAAGTCCTGCTGGGATTCATCGGTACAATTACGCTAGCCATCGGCGGAATCGGCCTGATGAACATCATGCTGGTTTCCGTCACGCAACGCACTCGAGAGATTGGAGTCGAAAAAGCTCTGGGCGCGCGCAAGCGCGACATCTTATTTCAATTTCTTGCTGAAGCTATGGTCATTACGGGAATCGGGGGAATTTGCGGCATCATTCTTTCCTATATCGTTTCATTCTCTGTAGGCACGCTAACGTTTTACAGCGCGCTGGCCAAACATGCGGAAGCTGCCGACATCCGATTGATCGTGGCCCCGCAAACTCTTATCGTTTCTACGCTGATTTTAGGGGTTGTCGGAATTTGCAGCGGCATGTTTCCCGCGCTGCGAGCGGCGAACCTTGATCCTATCGAAGCGCTACGCTACGAGTAACGACAGCACATTCATTCCGCATAATTTTTACAATTGTCGTTCTGAGCGAAACAGATCATTCGCCTGTGCGAATGATCTGTGAAGTAGAAGAATCCATACTTAAGAATTGAAATTGACTGAGGGCAGAAACTTCGGAGCCTTACGAGCCTTCGTCAATTGCTCAAAGCCAAAGGCAATCTTGATCAGCGTCGGTTCACTCCATACGCGTCCGAAGAACGAAAGCCCCACCGGCAAGCCGGAAATATATCCAGCCGGTACCGAGATATCGGGATAGCCCGCCACGGCCGCCACATTCGAACTTCCGCCAACCACATGATCGCCGTCGACCAAGTCCGTAATCCAGGTCGGTCCGGCGGTTGGCGCAAGGATGGCGTCCAGTTTGTGCTGGTCCATAATTGCGTCAATGCCTTCCTGCCGTGAAAGGCGATGGTTCGCCGCCAGCGCATCCAGATACTCCTTGCTGGTGAGCGGGCCTTTTTCTTCGGCTTTCAGGAATAGGTCCTGCCCGAAATATTGCAGCTCTTTATCTTTATTTTTAATATTGAAATCAATGACGTCTTTGAGTGTTTTCACGCCTGCATCCGGACGCTTTGCCAGATACGCATTCAGGTCGGCCTTCAATTCATAGAGCAATACAGTCAGTTCGGTGTCATCAAATTTTCCAAACGAAGGAATATCGGCGGGATCGATAATCACCGCACCGGCCGCCTTCAGTTCATCTATCACGTTTTGCATTAAAACTTCAGTCGCGTCGTGGAAGCCAAAATATTTACGGGCCACACCAATCCGCGCGCCGCGCAGCCCATTCGCATCCAGAAATTTTGTGTAATCGAGCGCTGGCCGCGATGCCATTTCCGATGTTGCGGAGTCGCGCTCGTCAATACCAGCAAGTGCCGTCAGCAAAATTGCCATATCCGTCACAGTGCGAGCGATCGGGCCGGCTGTGTCTTGACTGTGCGCGATCGGAATAATCCCGGAGCGGCCAATGAGCCCCAGAGTTGGCTTCAACCCTACGACTCCATTCGCGGACGCCGGACATACCACCGACCCATCCGTTTCCGTTCCCACACCTACCGCACATAAATTTCCGGACACACCTGCTCCGGTGCCGGAACTAGATCCGCAAGGATTGCGATCCAGAGCATAAGGATTTTTGGTGAGCCCACCGCGTCCACTCCATCCGCTGGTCGAATGGCTGGAACGGATGTTTGCCCATTCGCTGAGATTTGTTTTACCGAGAATCACCGCGCCTGCTGCCCGCAATTTCTGTGCGACAAACGAGTCCGTCGTTGCATGTGATCCCAGAAGTGCCAACGAACCCGCCGTGGTCAACATCTTGTCGGCGGTATCGATATTGTCTTTAATCAATACTGGAATTCCATGCATGGGGCCACGCGGGCCTTTTTCTTTGCGCTCTTTATCGAGCGCGTCTGCAATCGCCAGTGCATCGGGATTCAATTCAATGATGCTGTTGAGCCGCGGGCCACCCCGGTCCACTTCCGCAATTCGCGATAGATACTTCTGCGTCAAATCATGCGCGGAAAATTTCCCGGATTTCATTCCA
>DASXCC010000183.1:0-13015 GCA_036491415.1 Terriglobales bacterium
GCAAGCTCTGCGTAAGCTCACGGGTATTGTTTCCAAGTCGCGCACCTGCCTGGTGTTCATCAATCAGATCCGCGAAAAGATCGGCGTGATGTTTGGCAATCCGGAAACCACGACCGGTGGCCGCGCGCTGAAGTTCTACTCTTCGGTGCGTATTGATATTCGCCGTATCGGCGCTATCAAAGATGGCGATGTCATGGTTGGCTCACGCACCAAAGTGAAGATTGTGAAGAACAAAGTGGCTGCGCCATTCCGCGAGGCGGAATTCGACATCCTTTATGGAGAAGGGATTTCCCGCGAAGGAGATTTACTGGATTTAGCTGCAACCCACAATATCGTGGAAAAATCCGGCTCCTGGTATAGCTACAAGGGAGAACGGATTGGCCAAGGCCGCGAGAATGCCCGCGCATTCTTGAAGGAAAATAAAGATTCCCTGGCAAAGATCGAAGCGGAGGTGCGCAAGACGTTAGGATTAACTCCTCCAACCACCCCAATCGCTGTAGCCCCAGGACAAGGTCAAGGTCAGCCTGCAGCGCAGACACAGAGTGCTCGTGTAACCACAATGCCGACAGGGACGGATGCTGTGAGACCTACGGCGGTCAAGCGGTAAATCGTACAATAGGTCGCGAATGAAAATATTTCAGGCACTGCATTTCGCAGTGCCTGATTTTTTATTGTCCGTTTTCTATGCAGTTTGTCTTTGCTCTACCAGATTTTGCAGACTTTATCCGACGGCTTCACCATCGGCTGCCCGGCCTTGCAGGAAAATGCCTGACTAAACTCCGGCATGTTCACTACTACCCCGTTGATACGGTGCTGCGGTGGCGAATGGGGATTGTTGATCGTCATTTCGCGCAAACGTTCTGGACGAATCTCTCCGCAATCCCATTGCGCGAATCCGATGAAGAAGCGTTGATCGGGCGTCACGCCTTCCATGGGTTGCAGGTTCTTGTCTTTGGTAGCGTCTTTCCACGCGTTGTAGGCAAGAATTTCTCCACCAAGATCAGCGATGTTCTCTCCCAACGTCAACTTACCGTTTACGTGCATATCGTCCACGGCGATGTAGCTGGAGTATTGATCTTCCACACACTTTGCCCGCTCATCAAACCGCTTGGCGTCTTCCGGCGTCCACCAATCTTTTAGATTTCCATGCAAATCGAACTGGCGTCCCTCATCGTCGAATGCATGGGTAAGTTCGTGGCCGATAGTGCCGCCGGTATTGCCGTAATTTGGAGCGTCATCAATTTTCGCGTCGTAAAGCGGGGGTTGCAACACCGCAGCCGGAAAATTGATGTCGTTCATCTGGGAGTTGAAATAAGCGTCCACGGTAGTAGGCGTCATGTCCCACTCACCGCGATCCACGGGCTGACCGATTTTATTGATCTGCCGGTGCGACTCGAAAATAATCGCGTTGCGCATGTCTCCGGCAAAGTTCGTAGCAGTAATGTCCACGGAGCTGTAGTCCCGCCACTTATCGGGATAGCCAATTTTGTTGCGGATATTGTGGAGTTTGAGCAGCGCCTGCTCTTTGGTTTGCGGGCTCATCCAATCCAGCTGGTTAATGCGGATTTCCATGGCTTTCTCGATCCGCTCCACCATGTCGAGCGTGCTGGCTTTTAATTCCGGCGAAAAGACATGCTTCACATAAACTTGTCCCAACGCTTCGCCCAAGTTGTTGTCGGTGTCTTCCACACAACGCTTCCACCGCGCAGGAGGTGTTTGCGCGCCGGCCAAATATTTTTGATAAAACTCAAAAGAGTCCTGCACGAAATCGTTGGACAGATATGGCTCGTAGGAATTCACGAGTTCGTACGAGAGGTACGTCTTCCAATTGTTCAGCGGCTCATTCTTCAACTCGGCATTCATCTCTTTGAAGAATGTCGGAGTGGTGAGATTCACAATCTCGAAGCTGGGCGCGTTGAGGCCCTGGAAAAATCCCTTCCAGTCAAAATTCGGCGCAAGCGCTATCAGCTCCGCCAGCTTCATTTTGTTTTTCAGTCGATTCGGATTGCGCCGCTCGACCTGAGTAAGCGAAGCTTTTGCAAGGTCGGTTTCCATGCGCATAACGGCATTCGCGTTTTTAGCGGCGACTGCGGGCGAATCACCCATCAGCTCAAAAACTTTTTGCACGTGCTGGACGTATCTCGTCCGGATCTCTTTGGATTTGTCGTCTTGCGTCGTGTAATAGTCGCGGTCGGGAAGCCCGATTCCGCCTTGATCCAGAAACGCAATCTGCTGTTCGTTGTCGTCGAAATCCTGGTTGGAACCGGCGCCGAAAATAATCGAGCTACCCAGGACCATGAGCTGCAAATGGGCAGCCTCGACGGACAACTTCGAAAGCGAATTGACGGCGGCAATTTCATGTAATTCCGGCTGAAGCGGCTGAAGTCCAGCTTTATTTACTCCGTCTTCGTTCATGCACGCGGCGTAGAAGTGGCCGATCTTTTGCGTAACAGGATCGCCCTCTGGAGTGGCACTGGCCTGCTCCAAAATGCCGCGCAAGAACTTCAAATTGTCTTCATAGGCCTTGTTATAGACGGCCCAAGAGCTTCGATCCGATGGAATGGGATTGATCTTCGACCAATTGCCGCATGCGTACTTGTAAAAGTTCGCGCAAGGATCGACAGTTTTATCCATAAAAGTTACGTCGAGACTGGGCGTGTAAGGCAGAGCAGCTTCGGAAGATTTCTGGTCGCTTCCGGCTGGTTGGCTCTGAGCATAGAGCGGGTTGGCGGCGGACAGGGCCAGCGAAAAAATTGCAGTGAACAAAAATAACTCGAGTTGCCTTTTCATGAATGTACCTTATGTTGATAGCTAGGATCGGTGCCCCAAAGCATATAGGAATTGCAGAACAGACAAAAAACTTTTCGCACCGCAGTCCTTATTGGACGGAAGAAACGATTGCTGGTCACCATTGCTATCTTTATTGCAGGCCTAATACAATCTTCTTTAGTGCGCCAGCCATAGCAAATCCTCACTGTGGATCGCTATCGGATGCCAGACCGATTCTCAGAAAAAAGAGGCCTGTTGAAGAAAATCACCGCTATCTACCCTGGCTCGTTTGACCCACCGACGAACGGGCATTTGGATTTGATTGAACGGGGCAGCAAGATATTTGACCAACTCGTGGTTGCAATTTTGCGTAACCCGGATAAGAATCCGCTATTTAGCATCGCGGTGCGGCGCTATATGCTGGAAGAGTTGACCGAGAAATTTAAGAACGTCCGCATCGATACTTTCGATGGCCTGACCGTGGATTACGCGATTAAAGTAGGAGCTACAGCGATTCTGCGCGGCATTCGGGCGATCAGCGACTACGAGTACGAATTGCAGATGGCGCTGATGAACCGAAAGCTGCATCCGGAGCTAGAGACAGTTTTCATGATGCCCGCAGAAAAGTACTCCTATCTCAGTTCGCGCCTGGTGCGGGAGGTGGCGCGCCTGGGAGGAAATATTCAAGGCCTCGTTCCCGAGATGGTGGAACAGAAGTTGAAAGAAAAGCTCGATCCGGTTGCCAAACTGCACCATTCAAAACCGGGTAAAAGATCAAAAAAAGCAGGTAGAAGAAAATGACTCCAGTAACGGAAGCACCTTTAGCAGTGAAATTTGCCGAGCGTATCGGCCGCATTGAACCTTCAGCCACTATGGCTGCCGCAGCGGAAGCTGACAAGCTTCGCCAGCAGGGAATTAAAGTTGTGGACCTGACCGCGGGCGAACCGCACTTCACGACTCCGCAATACATTAAGGACGCGGCCATCGCAGCGATCCAAGCGAATTTCACAAAGTACACAGCGGCTGGCGGAACGGCTGAGCTGCGTGACGCAATTATTCAGCGCCATGGCGCGGACTTCGGCTCCGGTTATAAGCGTGAGGAAGTCATTGCCTCCGTTGGCGGCAAGCATGTGCTGTTTAATGCCATCCAGATTCTGGTGGATCACGGCGACGAAGTCATTCTCCCCGTGCCGTACTGGGTTTCCTTTAAGGACATCGTTCGCTATGCGGGCGGAAACTGCGTTTTTTTGCAAAGTGATGAATCGCAGAATTTCCGTGTGACCGCCGAAATGGTTGCGCGCCTGGTTACGCCACGAACGAAGCTAATCATCCTGAATTCGCCGTCGAATCCTTCCGGCGCGGTCATGTCTCCGGAAGACCAGACGGAAGTCGTTCGTTTCGCGGCGGAGCGCGGTATCTGGGTGCTTTCCGACGAATGCTATGTGTACTTGAACTACACCGGAAAGAATTTCTCCGTGGGTTCATTGCGCGAATACCACGAGCGCATCCTGGTTTGCGGATCGCTCTCGAAAACTTATGCAATGACCGGATGGCGCATGGGTTACGGCATGGCTCCTGCTTCGCTGGTAAATGCTATGACCAAATTGCAGAGTCAATCCACATCGAACCCAACGTCCATTGTGCAAAAAGCCTCGGTGGCAGCGCTGCAGGGTTCGCAAGATTGCGTGTTGGAGATGCGGGCGGAGTACATAAAGCTCCGCGACCACATCGTGAAAGGGCTTCGCGCCATCCCGGGAATTCAGTGCAATATGCCGGAAGGCGCATTCTACGTGTACCCAAACATTTCATCGTTTCTGGGCAAGGGCGGGGTGAAGACTGCCAGCGAATTCAGCAACCGCTTGCTGCGGGAGGCCCACGTGGCTACAGTCGCGGGCGAAGGCTTCGGAACCCACGAACATGTGCGGATTTCCTATGCCACCTCGCAGGCCGAGTTGGATCGGGGGCTGGAAGCCATCCGCAAGTTTGTGTCATCGCTGTAAAGTAGGATTCAGGCAGCCCGTCGGCCTTTGACAGCTTCTAAGGTCGCACGGGCTGATCTGTTGGGGCCGCACCAATGCTGTAAGCCGTTCTATACATTCATGGAAAAACTCTATCCGCTGCTCATGTCGCCGTTGTTCGACCCGCGTCCTTGGGGGACGACGGACCTTTCGCCGATTTATCCCAACAAACATTTTCAGGAGAAAATCGGGGAATCCTGGCTTACAGGCGACCACTGCAAAGTCGCGAATGGGCCTTTGGCCGGAAAGTCGCTCGCGGAACTCAGCACAGAGTATGGGCGCGAGTTAGTCGGCGACGCAGCCCGCGAAGAACACCGCTTCCCGCTGCTGCTTAAATTCTTGTTTCCGCATGAGAAGCTCTCCGTGCAAGTGCATCCCGATGACGAATTGGCCCGCAAGATCGGACAGCCATGGGGAAAAACCGAGTGCTGGTATGTGGCGTATGCCAAGCCGGGAGCACAGATCGGACTGGGACTGAAGCCCGGCGTTACGCGCGACCAGTTTGAAAAATCCATTTACGAAAACCGTGCCGAAGATTTACTGAACTGGGTCGATGTGTTCCAGGGAGAGATGATCTACGTTGCCGGCGGCACCGTGCATACGCTGGGGCCGAACGCCATCATCGTGGAAACCCAGCAGCAGTCCGACATTACTTATCGTTTATATGATTACGGACGTCCGCGGGAACTGCATTTGAAAGATGGCATCGCGGCAGTGAAGGAACAGGCCGCCGCTGGCAAAGTGATGCAGTTGGAATCAGAAGATTTAAATGGCAGCGGCAACAAACATTCAGCATTGATTGCAGCGCCGTATTTCGCAGTGGACCGCTTTCAAATGAATGGTTCGGCGCACGATTTTTCTACGCGCGATGGTTCCGGAAAATCTTCCGTGCAAATTCTGGTAGCAGTGGAAGGAACGGCTGCCATCGAAGTGGAAGGCTCCGAGGCTGTCATGCTCTGCAAAGGTGATTCCGTCGTGGTACCGGCGAGTGCGGAAAAGTTTCGGGTAAAGCCGCAAGGGTCGGCCGAGTTTTTGAAATCATCTGTCCCGGGAGCGACGCTGCCGGAGCCAAAAATCAAGATTTAAAATTTCGAATCGAGCGAGATTTTGTGAGTAAAAAACCTGCAAATTTCTATCCGGTCATTCTCGCGGGTGGCCGTGGCACCAGATTCTGGCCGCTGAGCCGCAAGCGTAAAGCCAAGCAACTGTTGGCCCTCGACGGCAAACAGACGATGATCCAGCAGACCGTCGCGCGGTTGCTACCTCTTTCCACGCCCAAAGATTTCTGGATCATCACCAACGAAGATTTACAGAAAGAAATCGGACGCCAGGTTCCCAAGCTGAGCAAGAAACAAATTATTCCAGAACCGGTCGGGCGCAACACCGCTCCGGCCATTGGGCTCGCGGCTTTCATCCTGATGAAGATGGATCCCGAAGCCGTCATCGGAATGTTCCCTTCCGATCAGGTCATCAGCGACGAAAAAGCTTACCGGCGCACGATCGAAAAAGGGATTGAGATCGCAGCCGCAGCCGAAAATATCGTAGTGCTTGGCATTCGTCCTACACGCGCGGAGACAGGTTACGGATACATCGAAGTGGGCGCCGCTTACGATACAGAGACTTCCCGTGTGCGCAGGTTCACCGAAAAGCCGGACGCAGTCCGTGCGGCAGGTTTTGTAAGCGAGGGCAATTATTTCTGGAACAGCGGTATGTTTTTGTGGAGTGCGCGAACCCTTGTAAATGCGATGCGCGAACATCTGCCAAAGTCCGCGCCGATTCTCGAACAGATTGCCGCCTCATTTGGTACCGCGAAATTCGCCAGCACATTCAAGCGACTTTACCCCAAGTGCGAGAACATAAGCATTGACTATGCGGTGCTGGAGCCGCGTTCCTCCAAAGGCGAGCAGGCTTCGAGTATCTACTGCATTCCCGCGGATTTCGGCTGGAACGACCTCGGCTCCTGGACGGCGCTCCACGAACATCACGCATCCCAGCGGCAGCCCGCGGACGGCAATCTAATCCAATCGCAGGGCGTCTTCACATTGAACGCAACCGGAAACTATGTGCATGTACCGGGCAAGTTCGTTGCGGCGGTAGGCGTAAATAATCTTGTTGTGGTTGAGACCGACGACGCTTTACTGATCACCACGCGCGAACAGGCGCAGGACGTCGGCAAAGTCGTAAAGTATCTCGACGAGAAAAAATTGAAAAATCTGGTGTAAGGATTTTGCGAACTTCCCATGAGCGCTGATCAGCCTACACAAATAAAATTCGGGACCGACGGATGGCGAGGAGTTATCGCCGACGACTTCACCTTTGCCAACGTGCGCCGCGTCGCTGGCGCAATTGCGTCCTACGTACTGAAAGAAGAGGACGCAAGCAAGGGCGTGGTAGTCGGATTCGATACCCGCTTCGCTTCGAAAAATGCCGCCCGCATTGTCGCGGAGGTGATCGCTGCCGCGGGGATTCCCGTGCAGCTCGCCGCGGACTATGTTCCAACGCCTGCAGTTTCTCTTGCCGTAAAAAAGCAAGGCGCGGCCGGGGGAGTTGTGGTGACTTCGAGCCACAATCCATGGAACTGGAATGGAATAAAGTTCAAAGGAAAATTTGGCGGATCGGCAACTCCCGCGATCATGAAAGTAATCGAGAGCGAATTGAATGCGGGCGCAATGCCGAGCGGTAAGAGCGCAGCGATCACAGAAGTCGACCTGAAGCAGCCGTATGTTAATGCCATCTGCAGTTTCGCGGATGTTGATTTGATCGCGAAGGCAAATTTCAAATTCGCCGTGGACGCCATGCACGGCTCCGGCCGTGGCATCTTGTCGCAGATATTTTCAAGCAAAGGCATTCAACACGTCGCCATCCGTCAGGACATCAATCCGCTATTCCCGGGAATCAATCCTGAACCGATTCAGCCGCACGTGGCCATGTTGCAGGAAACCGTCGTGAAGGAAAAATGCCATGCGGGTTTTGCCACGGATGGCGATGCCGATCGCCTTGGCGCGGTGGCGGAAGATGGAAGCTTTGTAGATTCGCATAAAATTTTCTCAGTGTTGCTTCGCTGGTTGCTCGAGCGCAAGAAATGGGCCGGCGAAGTTGTGCGCGCTTTTAACACGACACGCATGCTCGACCGTATTGCCGCCAAGCACGGACGAAAGCTCAATGAATGCCCCATCGGATTTAAGTACATCGCTGATTTGATGATGGAGCGAGAAATTGTCATTGGCGGCGAAGAGTCCGGCGGCATCGGATATTCGCGCTATCTGCCGGAACGCGACGGAGTTCTGAATTCTTTGCTTCTCGCAAATGTGATGGCGGAAGAAGGCAAGCCGCTCGGCCAGCTCTTAGCCGATCTGCAAAATGAATTCGGCGCGCATTATTATGGACGCCTGGATTTGCACATCCCGGAAAGTGTGAAGCAGAGCGCCATTACTCGCGCGAAAGCTGAATCTACCAACAAACTGGGAAAGAACTTTGTTCTGCGCAAAGAAAACATGGACGGAATCAAGTTCTTCCTCGACATCCCTGCGGATGGCAACGGCGCCGAACCATGGGTACTTTTCCGCGCCTCAGGCACCGAGCCGCTACTTCGCGTGTACAGCGAAGCAGCATCGCCGGCGCTGGTCAGCGAAATTCTCGCCAATGCGAAAGCCTTCGTAGAAGGCTCCTAAACGAACCACGGAGCAAATTTTCGCCGCCTTGCGAATGTTGTAATCTCATACTCATAGTCGTCATTTCACCTGCGAGACATCTATTCTGAGTGAAAAGAGCCTGGTAACAGTTGCAGTCGTTGGTGCGGGTGCATTCGGCCGCAATCATGCGCGGGTTTACCAAAACCTGGCCAAACAAGGTGAACCCCTCCGTTTGGCTGGAATTGTTGATATTGATATTTCCCGTGCCGATGCTTTGGCCCGGGAATTCGGATGCCGCGCCTTCGGTTCTGTCGATCAACTGATTTCCACCTACAACGAAGTGCAGGCCGCTTCCGTCGCGGTCCCCACAGTTCATCATCTATCCGTTGCGCGCTCGCTGATGCAGGCCGGCGTCGATGTTCTCATCGAGAAGCCGCTCACTCCATCTCTCGCAGAAGCCGATGAAGTCATCAAGCTGTCGCGCGAACTGAATCGCATTGTGCAAGTGGGGCACCTCGAGCGGTTCAACCCAGCAGTACAAGCGACAGTAGATCTGGTTACCCAGCCGATGTTCTTTGAAGTCCATCGTTTGAGTATGTTCACGCCACGGTCTTTGGATGTGGACGTCGTACTCGACCTCATGATCCACGATCTCGACATTGTGCTTTCCTTCACCAAGTCTCCGGTGAAAGAAATTCGTGCGGTTGGCCTGCCCATCCTTTCCCGTAAAGTGGACATCGCCAACGTGCGTCTTGAATTTGAATCAGGATGCGTGGCCAACTTTACGGCCAGCCGCGTTTCCACTGAGCAAGTCCGGAAATTACGGTTCTTCCAACCCGGGCAATATGTGTCACTGGACTACAGCCGGCAGGATGTTCTGGTTTTCAGCGTCGGAGGGGACAATGCGGGAACGCCTTCCGCGAACCCCCAGATCAAGATCAACAAGCCGGAACTGAAAGCTCAGGAGCCGCTCCAGGCCGAGCTCCAGTCATTCCTTGATTGCATTCGGCAACGGTCAAAACCCTTAGTTTCAGCGGAAGATGGGCGAAGCGCACTTAAACTGGCGCTGGATATTGTCTCTACCATGGCAAAACATGGTGAAAAGGTTCAACTTGAGACGCTCCGCCGCTAATTTTCCGTCAGCCCCGACGTTTTACACTTCTTGACAGCGTCTTCGTTCGATCCGGGGTACGCTCATAACTTGAAATTCCTAAAGTGCCGGTACTTCAGAATTTCGTTTAAATGCCGGAAGATGCGAAAATAGAAGCACTTGGGGCAGCTAAGGAGAAATTTGAAGTTGCCGGTTTGCACAGCGTCCGATCTGAAGTAAAAGCTGGATCCTCACATCCAGCAACTAATCGTGGGTGAGTTGTGTCTAACCTTTAAGTTGCAATCATCATGCCTATGACCGAAATCCCTCCGCGGACTTCAGATACTCCGCCTTCGCCTCCGGAGGGCACGAGTCTGTATGACGCAGACCGATGGGAATCCGCCTATCGCGAACTGCACATTACTCCCGAACTGGTCATTCAGCTTCAGGATGATCTTTCTCGTGCCCGGCAGCGCGAAGCGTTTTGGATTTCCGTCATTGTTCACATTCTGCTGATCATTATCATTCTGAATGCGAACCGGCTGGCAAAATACCTGCCACTGCAAACTGTCGTTCGATTAAGTCCCTCGGACCAGGCAAAGCACAATCAACTTACTTATTTGGAATTGCCTCCGGACCTGCAACGTCCGAAGGAACGTCCCAAGACGAATGTTATTTCGGACAAAGACAGAATTTCGGCGGCGCGCACTCCCAAAGTTGAAACCAGAAAATTCTTAGATAGCACGCGCCCGGGAATTCAGGCTCCGCCAGCGCCGCATCCTGCAGAGCAACAGGCCGCCCCTCAGCAACAGGCGCAACAACCGCCTCCGCCACAACAGCAGGCGCAGCAAAATCCGGTGGCAAAGCTGGAAACGCCTACGCCTCCGGCAAAGCAGCCAAATTTTAATACCCCGAATGTGTCCGCCGGATCGGCCATCGAACAAGCCGCGCGCGCCGCGTTAAACAACCACAGCACTTACGGCGGCAGCGCTGGAGATTATGGAATCAATCAAGGCCGGTCGGCTCCCAAAGCTATAGAGAACATGGACATTCTCACAGACACCATGGGGGTGGATTTTGGCCCTTACCTGCAGCGTGTGCTGCATGACGTAAAAGAAAATTGGTATCGCGTAATTCCCGAGTCCGCGGAGCCGCCGATCTCGAAAAAAGGAAAAGTCGCGATTGAGTTTGTGATTTTGAAAAATGGCACCGTCGCAGGGATGAAGCTCGATGGATCTTCCAGCGATATTCCTCTTGATCGCGCAGCATGGGCTGGGATCACAGGTTCCAATCCATTCCCGCCGCTGCCGTCGGAATTCCCCGGCAAATATTTAGGACTGCGAATTTATTTCTTCTACAACCCGGCCCCGGGCGAAATGACCCAGACGCAATAATCGCTGTGGGGTTTTCCGTTTACTCTTCCGGATAAGCCATGCGTAATAGTGTGCGCTCCGCGAACGGAACGTAAAGCAATGCTGCGGTCGCTGCGAATGCGGGGCCAAACCCAATTTTTCCCGCTGCCAGAAATGGCGCCAGGGCCCAGAGTTCATCGAGCACCAATACCGCCAGGAACAAATGCGCAAAGTTCTTCCGCAGATGCTGGTAGTCAAAGCTTATCGCTGAAATAAAGTAGCAACGGAACACAATGCCCACCGCGCTGGAAATGAGTATTGTGATGAGAGCGGCATCAGCGGCATGACCGGTGAGAAGAAGATTGATGGCGCCATCCGCACCGCGCCAATGAAAGAGCGCAACAAGATAAAAGACCAGGTACATCACTTGAATCAGTCCAAATAAACCTCGCGGAATCGCGCGGTGCGGCAGCGGAATATTCAGCTCCGGATGAAACTTGCTCGGAGTTTGCGGCATGGGTTGTGCAGGCAGGGGTTGCGCCGCCAGGGATTGCGCTGGAAGATCGGAATCAATGGTTCCAATAAAGCGATAGCCCCGGCGAGCCACGGTCTCGATAAATTGCGGTTTGCTGGCGGAGTCGCCAAGAGCCTCGCGGATTTTATTTACCGCTGTATTCAGGCTGTGATCAAAATCGACGAAAGTATCGCCGGGCCAAAGCTTTTGCCGAAGGTCTTCGCGCGTGGCGACCTCCCCAGGGCGCCCAAGCAATACCGTAAGAATTTGCAGAGGCTGCTCCTGCAGGCGAACACGAATGCCGTTTTTTCGCAGCTCCCCGGCAATAACGTCAAGTTCAAATACACCAAAGCGGATACTTCGTGCGGCGGGGTTAGCTTGCGGCGACGACATGGGGACGACGTAGTTTAGCACTCGCGACTGTAATCGTTAGCTAACGCTGGAGCTACAATGCTAGTGCTAACGATGCGAGCTCCCCGCAAAAATTCCGCGCACAGGCCGGTGCAGAAAATGGAGACGCAAGGCATTCTGCTGATCGTTCTCGTCATCCTCGTCTATGCTCTCGCCCGCTACTGGCACAACATTCCCTGGAGATTCCGCTAAGTGGCTTCAGAATATCCGCTGATCGTAATTTTAGGCGCAACCGGCAGCGGGAAAACTGCGTTGTCCCTGGCGCTGGCGGAAAAGTTCGAGGGCGAAATCGTAAATTGCGATTCCGTCGCCATGTACCGCGAATTTGAAATCGGCACGGCGAAACCGAACACCAAAGAAAGAGCACGCGCACCACATCATTTATTTGATGTCGTAGATCCGGCAGGACACATGACCGCCGGCGAGTATGCGCGCCAAGCTAGAGAAACTTTGCAGCAGATCAAAAGCAGAAATCACCTGCCGATTGTTGTGGGTGGAACCGGGCTTTATCTTCGCGCATTGCTGGAGGGACTTTTTCCCGGGCCGCAACGGTCCGAAGAATTGCGGGGCCGGCTACGAGAACGCGCAGAACGAAAAGATTATTTAAGCCGCGTGTTGCAGCGTTTGGATCCTGCGGCAGCGGAGAAAATTCACGCCAACGACACTCCCAAATTGATTCGCGCGATTGAAGTATGTCTCGCCTCGCACGACAAAATGACCGATTTGTGGAAGCAGGGGCGGGAACCACTACAGGGTTTCAAGATTATTCGCTTGGGCTTAAATCCCGAACGGGAGTTTTTGTACCAACGAATCAATCGCAGAGCGCAGAAGATGTTCGAAGATGGATTAGTCGAAGAGACGCAAACCCTGGTAACAAAATATGGTGACAGCTCCTGGGCACTAGGATCGTTGGGATATAAACAGTCCGTTCAGTTACTGCGGGGAGAAATAAATTGGGAGGCGGCCATTACAGCTGCGCAACAGTCTCACCGCAACTATGCGAAACGGCAAATGACATGGTTCCGCCGCGAACCCGACGTTACGTGGATTGCGGGCTTCGGCGACGATGCCGCGATTCAGCAACAGGCAATCGATCGAGCGAATCAAGAAGCGAAAATGTTGTCATTAGCAAAACCGCAATGAATCACACTTCTCTCTGCTATCGTTCGAATATGCTCCGCAAGGTTTTCTGCGCTCTCCTCACGGTTCTTCTGGTTTCGGCAGCGCAG
>DASXCC010000184.1:0-8528 GCA_036491415.1 Terriglobales bacterium
CACGAAGACCTACTGCTCGAATGAAGATGCAGTGGTTCGCGTTGACTCAACTGGCGCTACGGGTGACCCTGGCGCTGCCAATTGCGCAAAATTGCCTGGCCTTGCGAACTAAATCCACATAAACAATTGAGCAGAATTGTAGTGTGCTCTTGGGGCAGAGGAACCAAACCTCTGCTCCTTTATTATTTGTAAATGCTTCTCGCGTCCCAGCTTTATCTTCCGGTTGTTCTGGATTCTTTCGAAAGCCTTAGGTTATGCTCACGATATGACTACGTTTGCGCTTACAGAACTGCTGGGCTTGCCAGTAGTCGATGCCGGTGGAAACACAGCCGGGCATCTGCGCGAACTGGTGCTTGCGCCCCAGGAAGACCGGGCGCGAATAGCTTCCTTCATCGTGAAAACCAAAACTGGCGATCGCCTTTTGCCGTTCCACGGAGTCGCATCGGTGAATGGAGGGATAAAGACATCTTCCAGTTCGACTGATTGGAAGAGCGCAGACGGAGGGGAAGGGGTCTTTTTCTTAGGTCGCGATCTTCTCGATCAGCAGGTGATTGATGTTCATGGGCGCAAAGTTGTTCGCGTGAATGATGTCGATCTGCATCAGGATGTAGTCGATCACCAGGTCATTCTGCGAGTGGGCGCTGTCGATGTCGGTATGCGCGGCGCCATCCGCCGTTTACTCAAAGGCGTTGTGCCAATGTCGGCCTTGCGCCGCGTCTTGCGGCAGATTCCAGAACGACCGATCCCGTGGGATTTCGTCGACCTGATCGAAACCGATCCTGCACGCCGCGTGAAGTTGAAGATATCCCATGAGCGCCTGGCTCGTCTGCATCCCGCCGACATTGCCGACATTATCGAAGAACTCGCGCCGGATGAGCGCGAAGCAGTCTTCGAGACACTTGACGAACAAATAGCTGCCGGAGCGCTCGAGGAAGTCGATCCCAAGGTGCAGAAGGCGATTCTCGAGTCGCTGGATTCCGACCGCGCCGCGGAGATCGTCGAGGAAATGGAACCCGACGCGGCCGCTGATTTGCTCGGAGATCTCTCGGAAGAACGAAGCTCACAAATTTTGAAGGAGATGGCTCCCGAAGAACGCGACGAGGTCACGGAACTTCTCGAATTCAAAGAAAATACTGCCGCCGGCCGCATGAACACTGCCTATCTGGCGCTCGATTTGAATGCCACTGCGCAAGAGGCGATTGATGCGCTGCGTGGTTTTGAAGGGGCGGCGGAGACCGTAAATACAATGTATCTTGTGGATTCGCGCGGCACTCTGGCGGGGACCGTGCCCTTGATCAATTTAGTAATGGGTAAGCCCGAAGATTCGTTGCTTTCGCTGACGCAAGAACCTCTGGTTTCCGCCGAAGAGCATACAGGGGACATTGAAGTAGCTGCGCTTTTTGACAAATACAATCTGCTCGCATTGCCGGTCGTGGATAAAGAAAAGAGGCTGATCGGCGTCATCACTTCCGATGACGTAATTAGTATGTTGCGGTCAAAGTTGTAACCCGCAAATCTGCGTATTATTCCTCTCACATGTTTTAGGCTATTCCATATTGTTTAACTTTTAATCAACATTCATCTATCCAGAAACTCCATTGGCATTTATTCTGTTCGGGCGCCTATCGCATTAAACAAATCACCCTGAGCACCCATGAAACGGTTCCTCAAACGCTGGAAATTTCGAATATTAATGCTCTTCGCGGTCATTGGCCCGGGATTCATTACCGGGAACGTAGACAACGACGCGGGGGGAGTGCTCACCTATTCCCAAACGGGGGCGCAATTCGGATACAGGTTGATGTGGATGTTGATCCCCATCACAATAGCGCTGATTATTATTCAGGAAATTTGCTCGCGCATGGGTGCAGTGACGGGCAAAGGTTTGAGCGATCTAATTCGCGAAGAATTCGGCCTGCGCATTACGTTTTTCATGATGCTGGGAATCCTGGTGGTGAACTTCGGCAATGTGATTTCCGAATTCGGCGGCATCGCCAGCAGCCTCGAACTCTTTGGATTATCAAAATACATTACCGTTCCTATTTGCGCGGTCATTGTCTGGCTGATCGTAGTGAAAGGGCAGTATAAGACCGTCGAAAAAGTTTTCCTGGTCGCATCGTTCTTTTACATCACCTACATCATTGCCGGTTTTTTTGCCGAGCCTGCGTGGGTGGAAGCGTTAACGGCCACAGTAAAGCCGCCGAAGATTGCTGAGTTTCGCAGCCATTCTTATCTATACATGGTGATTGGTTTGGTGGGAACGACCATTGCCCCCTGGATGCAGTTTTATTTGCAGTCTTCGATCGTAGAAAAAGGCGTCAGTAAGCGGGAATACAGCACGTCCCGGCTGGATGTCATTATCGGTTGTATTTTTACGGATGTCGTTTCGTGGTTCATCATTGTGGCCTGCGCGGCCACGCTCTATATGCACGGGCATCACAATATTGCGGATGCGGCAGACGCCGCTCAGGCACTGCGTCCGCTGGCCGGCGATTATGCCTACATCTTATTTGCGATGGGGCTTTTCAATGCTTCTTTGTTTGCTGCTTCCATATTGCCGCTTTCAACGGCCTATACGGTTTGCGAAGGGCTGGGGTTCGAATCCGGCGTAGGAAAAAAGTTTGGCGAAGCGCCAGTCTTTTATTGGCTGTACACAATCCTGATCGCTGCCGGGGCCGGAGTGATTCTGATTCCCAACTTGCCGTTGGTGAAGATCATTATTCTTTCGCAGGTGGTAAACGGAATCGTGCTTCCGTTCGTGCTGGTCTTCATGTTGCTGCTGGTGAACCGCAAAGAATTAATGGGCGAATACGTGAACTCACCAATCTATAACGTGATCACTTGGGCGACGGTTGTAATAATGGCCGGGCTGACTATTGCTATGTTCTGGTCGCCCAGCGCGGTTGGCGGCTAAGTTTTACCGGCAAAGCTACGGGTTCAACACAATCTTCCCGAACATCTGACTTTTTTCCATATGCTCGTGAGCGGCCCGAGCTTCGCTTAACGGGAATGTTTTATCCACCACCGGCTTGAGCCTTCCAGCGAAAACATGACCCAATACTTCGTAAAGTTCTGACATCACTCCCATGTAAGAGCCAAGAATCGACAGCTGCCGCGAATAAACAAATCGCAGGTCAATATCCACTTTTGGGCCGGTCGTAGCGCCGCATGTCACCAACGTTCCTGCAGGTTTGAGGGACTTCAAACTTTCTTGCCACGTTGCCGGACCCACGTGTTCGAAAACCACGTCCACGCCTTCGCTGTTGGTGATTTTTTTCACTTCCTCGGAGATTGTCTGCTTGTAGTGGTCAATGCCGAAATCCGCGCCAAGTGCTTTGGCCTTTTCCAGCTTTTGTTCGTCGCCGGCAGTGGTGATGACTCGCGCGCGGAATAGCTTGGCAATTTGAATGGCGGCCGTACCCACGCCTGAACTTGCTCCCAACACCAGAACTGTTTGTCCTACGCGCATTTTGGCCAGGGTGACCAGCATGTGCCATGCGGTAAGAAAAACCAGAGGCACGCTAGCGGCTTCGTTGAAATTCAAATTGTCAGGAATGGGAATGACGCTGACTGCTGGAACCGCGACCAACTCGCAATCGCCGCCGTCTATACGATTCCCGCGCACGCTGAATGCTGGGCATTGATTTTGCAATCCCGCGACGCACTTCGCACAATGATTGCAAAACGACATCGGCGCAAGCAGAACGCGCTGGCCGACTTTTAATCCGGTAACGTATTCGCCGATCTCGACAATTTCTCCAGCGACATCACTACCGAGAATCCGTGGCAGGACTACGCCAGGAAGCCCTTTGCGGATCCAGATATCAAGATGATTCAGGGCGCATGCTTTGACGCGCACCAGGACTTGGTCCTTGCGCGGGGCTGGATCAGGCATTTCTTCGTAGCAGAGGACTTCAGGCCCTCCGAATTCATGGATGCGAACTGCTTTCATAGTGAGCTCCGCATGGAATGATTTAATGCTTAGCGCTTAAAAAGATTGCACGATTCATGTAGGGACAGCCGCCCTCGGCTGTCCAATTGAACAGCAAAACAAGTTGTAGGGCAGGAAGAATCTTATCTGATTTGAATAGGAAGGTGCACGGATTCAAAATGAGCGGAGCTTCGTTCCGCCGGACAGCCGAGGGCGGCTGTCCCTACGTGTTATGAAAAATGGCGGCCCCAAAGGGCCGCCATTTAAGGGTCGAGAGTTTTACAACATAGCTACTTCGCGGCCAGCTCTTCCGCATAGCCTTCCGCCTTCAGCGTCGAAGGACGCGAGAACATTTCGGCGAAGTTCCGCGCCTTGCGGCTCTTCCATGTTCCTTTGTGGTAGGCATACCCGGCGATCAGGGGAAAGGAGACCGTAAGCTCTCCATAAACCATCTGCTCTTTGGCCAAGTCCACCTTGCCCCACGAGTTCGCTTCTTTCAGTGTTGAGCCTGAAAGCGCGCCATCACGTTCGTCGGCAACGGTGAGCTGCACGGCGTATTTGTGCATGTCGGCTTCGTAGCCAAGAAACTCGGCAGAGACGACGATGTCCTGAACAAAGTTCTTGGGGACGCCACCGCCCAGCATGATCAACCCCGTAACTCCGGATTCGACTTTGATCTGTGTCAGTTCACGGAAATCGGCAACCGAATCAATGGAGACGTAGGGCTTTGCTTCGCGCTGACGGGAAACCTGATGAAAGACAAGTCCGAAGCCCGCGGAGCAATCGGAGAACGCCGGAACAAAAATTGGAATGCCGCGCTTATATCCTTCGAGGACAATGCTGTCGGCCTTACTAAAATTTTTGTCCAAATATTTTCCCATCTCATGAATAAACTCGCGGCTGGAATAGGGACGGGGATCTAATGACTCCGCGATCAGGCGCATGGTGTCATCGCAGACGCGAAGTTCATCTTCATTGATGTAGGTGTCGTAAATGCGGTCAATATGAGCTTCGCGCAGAGCATTGTCCGAAGAAAAAGGTGTGCCCTGGTAGTGGCGGAAGCCGAGCGCTTCGAAGAAATCCTGGTCCACGATATTTGCGCCCGTGGAAACGATGCAGTCCACCATGTTGGAACGCATCATGTCGAGGATGATGCCTTTTTGGCCGGCAGAGATCAGGCTGCCAGCGAGAGTCAGGATGATTCCGCAGTCTTTGTCGCCCACCATTTCGTCAACGATTTTCGCAGCGCGGGCCAGGTTGCGCGCCTGGAACGCGGTCTTCTCCATCATGTCGATCATGGGAACGACGTTGACGGTTTTAATGTCGTAGTGATTAACGGTAGTTTGCAGCAGATCAGATTTTTTCATCGCCATAGCTCCTTTCAAGTCCAGAGCTCGCGCATGGGAACCCCGGCATTCGGGGCCTACGGTAAGCTGAGCGCTTCCGCCATCGGTCCCCGCCGTGGCTGAATTCATCATACTGTAAATTGCCTGATGTGAAGCTGTGAAAATCGGCCGGCAAATCAAATATTTACGAGGGATTCACGCAGCTGATTGTTTGAACGACAAATTCCTCACCATGCTCGGAATGACAAATTTTTAAAGTGTGAACTAACGAACATTGTTGGCGCATTTGTTACGATGAATGTGGATACGCCGCAGCGTTTCACCTTCGGCAATTTTCAACCAATCAGAGAGAACACATTGAACCTGAACCGAACATCCCTGTCTCCAACTGAATTTGTGGAATCTGTTTTAAAGCTGCAGCCCAGGCTCGCGGTTTTTGATTGTGACGGTACGTTGTGGTCGGGCGACGCCGGGGAAGGATTTTTCAGCTGGGAGATGAAGCGAGGCATTGTCTCGCAAGCGGTCGCCGACGCGGCCCGCGCACGTTATGCGGAATATCGTTTGGGAAGAGTTAGCGAAGATGATATGTGTGGCGAAATGGCGACCATTAATAAAGGATTGTCGGAAGCCGATGTGATTCGCGCGGCAGATGAATATTTCAATGCGAATATCATCGGCAATATTTTTGGGGAGGTGAAAGATCTCATTCACCGGTTGCATCAGTCAGGCTGCGATGTTTGGGCGGTCTCTTCGACTTGCGACTGGGTGATTGAAGCGGCCATGAAGCATTTCGATATTCCCGCGGATCACGTACTGGCTGCGAAAGTAGTAATCGAAAATGGCATGGTGACGGACCGGCTAGTCCGCGTGCCGTCAGGAGAAGGGAAGCCCAAAGCCATTCGCGAGGTCATACGGCGAGAGCCCGATGCCGTGTTTGGGAATTCGCGCTGGGATGCGGCGATGCTGGCGATTGCGAAGAATGCCTTTGCGGTGAATCCGAATCCGGATTTAGAAGAGATGGCGCAGAAAAACGGATGGCAGATTTACTGGCCGGAGAGTTGCCGGAAATAAATTTTAGCTGTCTGCTTGATTGTGCCGTGACTTGATTGTGCTGTGAAGAGATATGGCTAAGCGACCACTTTGGAGTTCTGGTTGAATTGGAAATCGGAAAGCTTTAGACGAACTTGATCATCAAAGTCCGCAGCGATTCGCCAAGCTAGGCCGTACCAGCCGAAATCGTGACGATCCACTTTTCGTACGCTTTCATAAATGTGGTGAATATCTGCTTTGTTTCTTCCGTCTTGAGTGAACCATCCTGATTAAATAATTCTGCCGCGCCGCCAATGTACGCTTCGGGTTGTTGCATGACAGGCATATTGAGATACACCAGGCTTTGCCGCAGTATATGGTTTGCGCCAAACGCTCCCATTTTGTAGGGAGTTACGCTCACCACGCCCGCCGGTTTTCCATCAAATACGTTCATGCCCTCAGGACGCGAACCCACGTCGATTGCATTCTTAATGCAGCCAGATAAGGAACGGTTATATTCCGGGGTCAAGAAAAGTACCGCGTCCGATGTACTGATGTTCTGCCGGAATCGCAGCCAAGACGCGGGTGCGTTGACGGTTTCTAAGTCTTCGTTGTAAAGAGCAAGATCACCGATTTCAAGAAACGTGCATTTAAAAGATTCTGGGGCATTTTCGATCAATGCGTGCGCCACTTTTCTGGTGATCGATTCCTTTCGAAGGCTTCCTACAATGATGGCGATCTCGTAATGCTTAGACATGTTGGCATCCTGATGCGAAGTATTTAAAAGTGTCCAATGTGAAGATGAAAAATATACAACTATGGGTTGTAACGATCTGGAAGGTTTGAATTCGGTCGATTTACTTGATCTTGCTTTCTCGCAACGCAAAGATGTGAGCGGTGAAAGCTCGGACTCAGCTAGTATTTAGACAAATGGTTGCCGATCACACTCCCCGTCGAATTGTTTCTCTCCAGCCCAGCGCCACGGTCATTCTGAAATCTCTTGGCCATGCGGATCGTCTTGTTGCTTGCACTCGCTACTGCACGGATTTATATCCAGAGCTACATGATGGCAATCGCGCCATCATCTCCGATTCATGGACGGCGCAAGCAGAAGAAATTCTTGCGGCCAAGCCTGACTTGGTAATCGCGTCCGTTCCTTATCAAGAGAAATCGTTTACAGAAATTCTAAAATCCGGGACACCGTTATTAGCGCTTTCTCCGAGAACTCTGGCCGACATCTATAAAGACATTGCCTTGATTGCGGGAGTTGTCGGTGCGGCTGCATGCGGAGAGCGATTGATTGCTGACATGCAGCATGAGATCGAATTTATGTGCAGCAAGACGCATAATCTCAACCGTCCGCGGGTGTTTTGCGAAGAGTGGGGCAAGCCGCTGATTGCTTCGCAGCAATGGGTCGCGGAGTTGGTGGAAATCGCAGGAGGAGGATTTATCGTCAGGCCCGGTGCGAAAACATCCGTCGAAGAAGTTCTGACGGCAAACCCGGATGTAATCATTGCCGCCTGGTGTGGCGCGGGCGATCGCGTGCCTTTAGAAAAGATCATCTGCGAGCGCGGCTGGGAGCAAACACCATTTGCCCAGGAAGGCCGCGTTTACTGCATCAACGATGAGTATCTGAATACGCCCGCGCCTACTTTGCTCCAGGGTTTGCATGCCTTGGCCGCCGCCATCCATCCCGAAATTTTTCCGTTAGCCGCAGGTTTGCGTCAAATCAAACAAGAAGCAGCCAAAACAGCGTAGTTACAAATTGCGAATATCTGAATTTTCTGCCGCATGATAATTTAGCGGCTGAGTTACCATCAGTGGATTCCTAACCTGTCCTGCAAAAGAACCGGTGTCTGCAGCATGAGAGTAGAAACATGAGAGTAGAAAAAGGTACGGTGCGTGCTCCGGAGATCGGGCACGTGTGGCTGAACTCTCCATCGCTGAGTTTTCATCAATTGCGCGGACGCGTCGTGCTGGTGGATTTTTGGGATTACACCTGTGTCAACTGTATCCGCACGCTTCCCTATGTGCAGGCCTGGCATGAGCGCTATAAGGACAAAGGCCTGACCGTTATCGGCGTGCACACGCCGGAATTCACCTTCGCGCAATATGAGTCCAATGTAGAGCGCGGCGTGCGCGACTTTGGGCTGACTTATCCCATTGTGGTGGACAGCAATCGCGAAATCTGGAAAGCATTTGCCAACCGCTGCTGGCCGTCA
>DASXCC010000185.1:0-6276 GCA_036491415.1 Terriglobales bacterium
ACCCTGTCTCACGTTTGGCCGCTGACAAATTGTGTCGTTCTGGGACGATTCACCTCAAAATGAACACAATTCGTTAGGCGCGGCGAAAGACGAATTGATCACTCACCAGAAAGTTCCCCACGGAGCAAATACTGATCACCACGCCGTTCGCGACAAGGTATTGCATGTGCCAGCCGCCCACCAGAATGCGCATCAGCAACAGATTTCCTGCCAGCGAAAACGCTCCCGTGGTCAGGTTGAATTTCAACAGCCGCCAGTGGGCCGCGCTTCCCGCGCGGTCTGCCCAGGTGAAACGTTCGTGCCACAAAAAGTTGTGGAGGATTGCGGCTTCCACGCCGATCGCGGTTGCGACTAGATAATGTACGTGGCAAACGCTTTTCAGGATTGCGAGAGCGCCGAGCTGAACACCGATCCCGACTCCGCCGACAGCGTTGAACTTGAGCCAGCGGACCGCGACGCTTCGCCAGACACCCGGCCAATTACCTTCGTCAAATTTAGCGCTCACTTGCGGCGTTCCTCGTGATACAAGCGCCAGGTGTTGTGAGCGGTGAAAAACAAGAGCATGGCCGTCATGCCAACCAGGCCGACCATCCCTGCGATATCGAACAAGCGATAGTGCGGCTTTAAGACTCGCGGCCAGCGCAATAAAGCCAGGTTTCCAACCGCGAGAAGAACGCGCAATTCTGTCGGCCCAAAATTCCAGAACGATAGCCGGAACTCGCCGAGCGTGTAGGTGGCGAGATACGACTGGATCGAAAGCAGCAAAAATCCCAGCAGCAAACCGATTGCAATGTAGGGATGCATGTATCCGGAAAGTGCGAGGCCGCCCATCATGAAGAGCGCGCCGAAGCTATCCACCATGTGATCGACGTAGAAACCATACCGGGGACGTTGCTGCTGACGGACGCGGGCAAGCGTTCCATCAAGGCTGTCGCCAAACCAGTTGAGGGCGAAAAAGCCGATGCCCGCGATCAACCACATCCGATTGGTGCGGGACAAGGCATAGCTGACGCCCGCCATGATCTGGCCAAAAAGTCCGAGGACCGTGAGGTAGTCGGAGTTGATCTGCGGCGGCATTCTCTCCGCCATCAAGATTAAAACTCGTTTCTCAATTCGAGAAAGAAAACTGGTTTGAATGCGGTTAGCGTTATTGAATTGCGCCTGCTGTGATTCCTTCAGGACTTCTGGGTTGACCTGTTCACAAAATTCCGTCCACATGCCTGCCATTGCGTTCTCCTGCAGGTCAATGTCAGGCGGAAAGGGATTCCTGTAAATGCACGGCGGATAAACTAATCATCAACTGGCAAGTTGAATGAAAACAATTATTTAGCGAAGAGGTCAACTGACGGAAGAGAGAGGTGCGGGCTTTGCGGGGTGGGTTTTGTCGAACAAAATCCAGAGTGCCGGAAGCACAATGAAGATAAGCACACTGCCTTCGGGCCCAACCGAACCGCCCGTCAGCCAGTTCGACCCATGAAAAGATGAATGGAGCAGATGGCCGGGCGCCATGTTGCCGCTGTCGGCAACGGAATAGACAAAGCTCTCCGCCCAATCCCAAGCGGCATGCATACCGACCGCAAACCACAAACTGCCTGTGCGCTTGAGCGTCAGGCAAAAGATCAGCCCGATCATAATGACGCCGATAATCCCGATGACCGCCTCGCCGCTGTTGCCGATGTGAAGCGCACCGAATGTCAATGAGAGCACTACTCCAGCCGGCCAGAACCCGATGCCCTCCGCCAGCGTGAACTGGGAGTAGCCGCGGAGCAGGAATTCCTCGGTGAACCCCACTACCAGAAAAAGCCCGGCGTAAAAAACGCCGAACTTGACGGCACGTAGTCCATGTTCGGCGAGCGAGCCGAACTCAAATACTCCCAAAGCGCGCAGCGCAAGAATGAGTACGCTGAAAGAGACAAGCCCCCACAACGTACCGATCCAGAATTGTTTTCCAAACGCCTGACGGGCGGGGAGGCCGTAAGCGCCGAAAGCCCGCTTCTCCACAAACGACATGATGACTGCGGGAATAAATGCAACCGCACAGACGACCACTTCGCCGATCAGCAAGTTCCAGATAGCAGCCTTCGTGTGGAGGCCTCTGCCTCCATGTCTGGCGTAGATGTTCACGGAAAAAAGTCCGAGGAGCACCATCGCCAAGTAGAGAAAGAAGCGCCATCCCGCACGCAGGCCGTGAGGGCCAAAGTAGAGGTTCCCGGAAAGCGGGCTCGAGGATGGAGCTGCTTCGCGAGGGCCGGAAGGCATGTTAGCTGGGTCTTGTTTATCCATGAAAATTTCCCGAATAATTTCGTGCCATGGTAAAACACTTGTTCGCCCGATGAGCAAATTTTTTACGCGTGAGCGTTTCGGCCATCCCCAGGTTTTTGCGGGAATCCTGCTACTGATTTTTCTCGCGCAGTGCGTTTGGCTGGCCAGCAAAAAACAACCTCAAATGCCTGATTGGGAGCAGATGGCCCGCATTCATTGGGGACTTCATTTGTGGGGAAAACCGGCATTTACAAATGCGCATGCGGCGCTGCATACGGGACCACCTGGCGACTTGCAGTCCTCTCTTCGACTCGACAAAGATCACTCCGCGCTTTGGTTTCTAACTGCCTCGGCTCCCTTCGTGCTTTGTCCCAATGCGAATCTGGAAAAGTGTATTGAGTCGCATCTGTATCTGGCGATGGTACCGAACATGGTTTTCGCGCTCTTGCTGGGAGCTTCTCTGTGGTACGTCGCGCGCCGGCTTTATGGAAACATCGGCGGATATATCGCACTTACTTTTTATTGTTTTTCGCCCAAGATTATCCTGTCGAGCGCCATGTGGTTTAGTCCACCGGAAATGGGGGCCGCGTGGGGGGCCTTCGGCGCGATCTTCACGGCGATCGCCGTCTCGCACACTCTGTATGCGCCGCGCGAAGTAGTGCTCTGGAACTGGAGGCGCATCCTTCTGCTGGGGCTTTCCTTCGCGCTCGCTGCCGGATCCCAGTATTCGCTGATCGTCCTAGTACCGATTGCTTTGCTCTTTATGTTTTATTTGGCGCCGATGCGGAAACAAGCGGCGCTTGCGATTTGGGTTTGTGCCTGCGCCGTAGCGTGTGTATTGCTGTTCGCGGCCTACGGCTTCCATGCGTCTCAGTTTTTCGATGCAATCCACAAAGCAGATTTTCTTGGACTCATCTGGCAGGCGTTTACGGTTGTGGATGCTTACACGGCTTTACTTCGTCATCTAGCAGAGCTGGGGCCGGCCGTGCTCGCACCACTGCCTGTGGTGTTGATTGTTTATGTGCTCTGGCGGCGTGCCCGATATTTCGGAAATACGACTCCGCTGCTGGTTGCTGTGTTTTTGCTCATTCTGAGCATAGGCTCGCCGCACTATCCGGGATTCGGTTTCGGCTTGATGGCCGTGCCGTTTTTGTTTGTTTTTATCTCCGGAGTCATTGCCGACATGCTGGAAACCGAAAATCGGATGATTGTGCTTTCGGCTATTGGCGTGGTGCTCCTGGCAGGCGCCATTTGTAACGTTTGGCAATTGGCGCATCCAGGCTGAAAATTCGGATGTAAATTTTGCCAGTTACCTATGGTCTATGTACTGCTTCGCAGTATTTTCTTTAGCTCTCCAAGAAACTCACTCACATCCAAGTAATAATTCGGATATGCCTTGCGCAATGCACCAATTGAATCGACTGATACGAGCACAGTCTGAAGATGTTCCTTTCCACGGTTTTCGCGCTCTGCCTGCGTATAAGTGAGATTCGCCATCATCATTGATGGAAAGGGCCGAATATTAATGCTGCGCTTCTCAACATCGAGTACTAGTAAATATGCCGCCGCGTCCGCCATATTTTGCTCGACATGTACAGCAGCATTTGAGCAAGCTGACAAAAATTCTTCCGCCTTTAGTTTGCGAGCCAACTCCTTAATTTCTTGAACTAAAATATTCCCGACCGGAGTGAATGGAACACTATTGGTTTCTTCCTTCCGGGCAAAAACACTACTCATAAGCGAAAATAATCGCTGCCAATCCGCGCTTCCTTTGCTGGACTTCAAGCCTTAATTGGTAAATGCACCCACAATTTCTACGGCTGTGGCCCAAATATGCTGCATGCGCGAGCGAATTTGGATTTCTATGCGCTGTCCGTTATGAGCCATGTGATCTGAGTTGGCGCTTTTGAACTTGTAAATAAGGTGGACACTACGATATCCACTTCTTTTTGGAGAAGAGATGTAATCTTTGAATCGGTGCAACTCATGACGATGCGGATTTTTAGTCCAAGCATCTAGGTGAAATTTAACTACAGACTCGACTTGTTTCGCGGTTGAGACGATTGCACGACATCCACCTATATCTTGCATCTGTGAAAGTTTCATGTGCGGTTCGCGCAGAAGCTTGTCAGCTATTGATGAAAAACGTTTTAAACGTTGTGCCACAATTGCATGGTTGTCATATTTTCGTGCGCGATTTACCAGATTGTTCCTAATAATCTGCATAGGATAAGCATGTGAGGATCGCCAATTCTCTACGATCGCGCGCGCTTTTTCGAATTTAGGATCAACGAGAAAATTGAAAAATTCCAAAGCCTCTGGATTGGTGATGATTGCATCCCCAGAGCGATCAATTTGGCCGCGATTGTATTTTGGCTGTACGAATTCCATAGCATCCCAAGAAGGAATGGGGGTCGGGTTAAGTCCAATAAAAGAAATACATTGTAGCCCATTTTTAGTTAGCCTTGTATATTGGTGCCCTTGCAGTAGCTTTCTTTTCAATTGGATAGAGCCGCCTTAAGATTTCTCGCAACCTGATCGTTTGCCAAGCGTTCTAATGGGTATAGAGTTGTTTGGGGAAGGAGAGCCCATGCTTTCCACGTTATTTCGTCAGGTACGTTTCGTTGCTCTTACCGGTATCGCTTCATTCGCAATTGTTTCCGCAACCTACGCGCAAGGCCCAGGCGTAGCGGCCTCTGTCACCTCTCATGGATTTGGAGGGCATGCGGGCGCTTCCGGAGTTCCCGCGAGCGTGACCGCCCACGGATCGTTCGCGCCCAATCATCCGGTCATGATGCATAATCCGCTCATTGTGAACCGGGGGTTCGCGAACCAGGGTTTGAATCAGGGGTTCGTTCATCGGGGATTCGGGGAACGTCCGGGGCGGCCCACACGCGAACCGCGGCGCGAACCACGCCGCTTCCGCAACTCGTTCCCGGGAACTGCAGTGTACGGATTTCCTTACTACCCTTATTCGTACGAGAACGGTGACGAAGATTATGCCGATCAGTCTGCGCAGAATCAGGACGATGAAAATTCGCAGCAGTATTATGAGGAGCAGTCTTCCGACGGACAGACGGGCGGACCGACGATATTCGACCGCCGCGGCCCTGGTCCTGAATATCAGACCTGGAGAGATCAGGCTGAATCCGATCCGTCCGCGACAACAGAAGTTGTTTCCGAACCACAGCCCGAACCTGCAGCCCCTCCGACGGTGCTAGTTTTTAAGGACGGCCATCAGGTGGAAGTGGCGAATTACGCCATCGTGGGAAGCATGCTGTTTGACTTGACGCCGGGCCATCCGCGACGCGTGGCATTGTCCGAACTCGACATTAATGCAACGCAGAAACAGAATGATGACCGCGGAGTCGATTTCAAATTGCCGACAGGGATGTGATTTCGGTTTTAAGGCAGGATTTTTCGCAGAATGCACCCGCGCGTAAAGCGCGGGTTTTCTTTTTGGGAATGAGATGTCAGAGATTTATGGCGGAGAGTGAGGGATTTGAACCCCCGATACCCGTTAAGGTATGCCGGTTTTCAAGACCGGTGCCATCAACCACTCGGCCAACTCTCCGCATGGAACTGACAAAAGTTTAGCAGGTTTGCTTTGGGTGACCAGATTAGACTATGAGTATGGCTACGACCTCTTCCCGCCAGAATCCTCTCGCTTATCTCACCGATCAATTGAACGAATTAAAGAACAAGGGAACGTATTTTAAGTTGCGGGTGCTGGAGGATGAGCAGGAAGCGGTGTGCACATTCGACGGCAAGAAGGTCATCAACCTCGCATCGAATAATTATCTGGGGCTAACAACGCATCCGAAGTTGCGGGAGGCGGCGCTCGAAGCGACGCGCAAGTATGGCGTTGGGTCGGGTGCGGTGCGAACGATTGCCGGCACCATGAAGATCCATATGGAGCTGGAAGAGAAGATCGCACGCTTTAAAAATGTCGAGGCATGCGTGGTTTTCCAGTCAGGATTCGCGGCGAATGCAGGGACGGTTTCTGCGGTACTG
>DASXCC010000186.1:0-45089 GCA_036491415.1 Terriglobales bacterium
GATCCCTCGCTGCGCTCGGGATGACATTTTATTCTGATTTCAAATTTACTTTCCAACCTTGTTAAATTACAACTACGGCATGACCGCAATTTCTTTTCCCGAATACTGCACAGTTTTATCAGGGCGGTCGGTTGCATCGACACCTACACCGTGGTTTTCGCCAACAAAGACAATTTGGAAATTACGACTCTCCAGCATTCCCGGGAACTGTCCTTTGCGGTCGCCGATGATAAGGGTTTGCTTGGCATCATCCCAATGCATGGGAATCGTTGCATAAGCGCCCTTCTCGTAGTCGTAAGTGTCGTTCTCGTCTTCGTAGAGCGTGAAGTCGCCGTCAGCGCCGCGATAAATCCGTAACTCGATCGGATCTTCAGCCTTCTGCGTGGACCATTCCATTGTCGGGCCAAGAGGCAGGATGGAACCAGCTCGAACGAACAGCGGCAGACGATCCAGCGAAGCGATGGAGGAGATCATGCGTCCGCCGCTTTGCGAAGTTCCATTCCAGAAGTCATACCACTTCGCGTCGGGAAGATAGAGCATGCGGCTTGTAGCGGCGGGCTCAGTTATAGGATTCACGAGAAACGCCGGGCCGTACATGTATTGATCTCCAATATTTTGTGCACGAACGTCGGTGCGGAAGTCCATGACCAGCGGCCGCATCGGCGTGTAACCTTCGCTCGTGGTCTTCCATGCCAGCGAATAAATATAAGGAAGCATGCGGTAGCGGAGGTCATCGAACTTAACGAGAATCTTCTGCGCGTCGGGGCCGTAAGACCAGAGTTCGTTCTCATCAGGATTGCGAGTACCATGCACGCGAAGAATCGGATTGAATGTGCCGTACTGGAACCAGCGAATGAACAATTCGCGGAACGCGGGATCGTTCGGGCTGCCGAAAACAAATCCCCCAATGTCAGTTGTCCAGTAAGGAATACCGGAAAGCGCGAAGTTCAGACCTGCGGGAACCTGGCGGCGAAGACTGAAGAAATCAGAATTGATGTCGCCGGACCATGCGGTGACAGAATTTCTTTGCGATCCGGAAAACGCCGAGCGCGAAAGAATGAAGACACGCTTTTGATCTGAGGCCGCACGCTGTCCCTGATAAATTCCAGCGGTATCGAGCATGGAATAAGCGTTCACATAACGATCGCCGCTTCCTGCGAACAGTTTGTGGCCGAGCAGGATGTTGTCTTCCTGGCCTTCAGTTTCAGGCTCGGTCGTGTCCATCCACCATGCGTCAATTCCCAGACTGAACAATCCTTTATTCACCTGGTCCCAATAAAACTTGCGGGCTTCAGGATTGGTCGCGTCATACACGGCCATGGCATCAGTATGGTACGGAGGCTTCGCGTACTTGAACTTGTCCACAAACCAGCCCTGCTTGTTCATGTAATCGTAATTTGTGGAGCCTGGTTCGAAGAACGGCCATATGGAAATCATCAGGTGAAAATTCAGCTTGTGAAGCTGATCCACCATGCCCTTTGGATCGGGATAATTTTTATTGAAGACAAACTCGCCTTTGCGATTCCACCAGAACCAGTCTTGAACGATGTCATCGACGGGAATATGCATATCGCGGTACTTCTGCGCGACGCCCACAATTTCGTCGGTGGATTTATACCGGTTCTTGCACTGCCAAAATCCGTAAGCCCATTTTCCGAACATGGGAGCCTGTCCGGTCAGCTCGCGATAACCAGCGACGACTTTGTCGAGGTCCGGGCCGTAAAAGAAGTAGTAGTCAATGACATCCGCAACTTCGGAACTGATGTACATGTAATTCGCAAAGCGGTTGTTGAAGCGGCTGCGCGAATCGTTGTTCCAATACAAGCCGTAACCGCGGCTGGAGACGAGGAAGGGAATGGAGATGTTGGTATTGTCCTGCGAAATATCCACTGAATCGCCGCGATAGTTCCAAACGCCTGCCTGATGTTGGCCGAGGCCGTAGAGAGCTTCGTGCGATCCGTAAATGTTGACGAATGACTCTGCGTGGTAAGTATCTTCGCCGTTCACTTTGACAGGGGTAAGCTTGCGCGTAGCTTCCTGGACAATCTGCTGTCCATTCGTTTCACGATAGGTGATAGCGCCATCCGCACGCGTGACGACTACTTTAAGTTGTGCGGTGGAAATAATGACATCGTTATCCGTGGAATCGACGGTCCATTGCGTTGCCGGCCAATCTTTTTTCAATACAACAAAATCCGGATGCTCATTGAACGATGCTGTCGCTGAATAGAGAACGTGAATGATGGAGTCAGAACACGCCAGCACTTTTAGCGTGCCGGAGTGCATGGTGAATACGACGCCATCCGCCTGCTTTTGAAAAGAGACGACAGGATTTTTGGGAGCCCATTGAGCATTGGCGCTGGGAAAAAGAGAGACGATCAGAAAAAGATTGGCGAACAGGGCAAAGAAAAGTTTTCGCATAGTTATGTCGGACGTGGAACGAGATCCCTTTCACGCGAAGCAGTAAGTTTGTGCCGCGGGCATCTTACGCTGAATCTGTAATCGTTTACAATACTCCGGCTCCAACATTTTATTCCAAACTGGAAAATATTCGGCCAGGCACATGAAAAATTCATTTCTGCGTTTGTCTTTAGTTATTCTTTCTCTTGTTCTTCCAGGTTTCGCGCAGCAGTATCAATATCCATTTCAAAATCCAAACTTACCGGTCGAAGCTCGCGTCAATAACATCCTGACACTCATGACGCTGGATGAAAAAATCGCAGCGTTGGGTACGAATCCAGATGTGCCTCGTTTGGGAATTCACGGTTCGCATCACATCGAAGGCTTGCATGGGGTTGCGCTCGGTGGCCCTGGCGGTTGGGGCGGACGCGGACTGCAGCCTCTACCCACCACACAATTTCCTCAATCCGTTGGACTGGGAGAAACTTGGGACCCTGAGCTTCTGCGCCAGGCCGCGACGGTAGAAGGTTACGAAGCGCGCTACGTATTTCAGAGTGATGATCAATTCGTGACCGGGCGCAATGGAGAAAAGTATCGCCGCTCTGGGATCGTGATTCGTTCGCCAAATTCTGATTTGGCGCGCGATCCGCGTTGGGGACGCAGCGAAGAGTCATACGGAGAAGATCCGTATCTTATGGGAACGCTGGTTACCGCTTTCGTGAAAGGTTTGCAGGGAGACAATCCAAAATATTGGCTGACGGCTTCATTGCTCAAACATTTCCTGGCGAACAGCAATGAAGATGGCCGCGGCGGATCTTCCTCCAATTTCGACGAAAGGCTTTTGCGCGAATATTATTCGGTGCCGTTTCGCATGGGAATTGTCGACGGCGGCGCGCGCGCCTACATGGCTTCCTACAACGCGTGGAATGGGATTCCCATGACTGTGAATCCGATCCTGAAAGACATCACCATGCGCGAATGGGGATTGGATGGAATCATCTGCACGGATGCCGGCGCGCTCACCAACATGGTGACATTGCACAAATATTTTCTAGATATGGATACAGCCGCAGCGGGGGCGATCCACGCGGGCATCAATCAATTTTTGGATCGTTATCGCGAGGGCGTGACCGCAGCATATGACAAGAAGATGATCAATTTGGCCGAGATTGATGACAACCTGCGCGGCGTGTATCGGGTGATGATCCATCTCGGACTGCTCGATCCTCCGGAAATGGTTCCGTACACAAAAATCAAAGGCACCGCACCGGTTTGGGACAACGAAGAGCACAAAGCGATGGCCCGGAAGGTAACGCAGGAATCGATCGTGCTGCTGAAGAATGCGAATCATTTTCTTCCGCTCGACCGGTCAAAGATCAAAACCGTGGCCGTGGTCGGGCCTTATGCCGACCGCGTCGCGCTTGATTGGTATAGCGGAACGCCCGGGTACGCGGTAAGCGCGTTGGACGGAATCAAAAATAAATTGGGCAAGAATGTGCAAGTAAATTTTGCTGCGGACAATACCAACGACGCTGCTGTCAACATTGCCCGTACGGCGGATGTTGTAATCGCTGTTGTAGGAAACCATCCTACGTGCAATGCGGGATGGGCCAAGTGTCCGCTGCCGAGCGATGGAAAGGAAGCGATCGACCGCAAATCAATTACGCTGGAACAGGAAGAACTGGTGAAGCAGGTTTACGCGGTGAATCCGAAAACGGTGGTTGCGTTGATTTCCAGCTTTCCATTCGCCATTCAATGGACGCAGGACAACATCCCGGCCATCGTTCACATGGCGCACAACAGTCAGGAAGAAGGTAATGCGCTGGCTGACGTACTCTTCGGCGACTACAACCCGGGTGGCAGGCTTGTTGTGACTTGGCCGAAGTCGCTCGATCAATTGCCGGAGATGATGGACTACGACATTCGACACGGGCGCACCTATATGTATTTCAAGGGCGATCCCCTTTATCCGTTTGGATATGGATTGAGCTATACGTCATTTGCATACTCTGATTTAAAAACCAGCGCGGACAAGCTTCCGAAAGATGGCGAGATTACAGTCAGCGTGAAAGTCCGCAATACAGGCAAGGTTGCCGGCGATGAAGTCGTGCAAATGTACGTAAAACATTCGGGCTCGAAAGTGGACCGGCCGAATGAAGAGCTGCGCGGGTTTAAGCGGATCAATATTCAGCCGGGTAAAACGGAGAGGGTGGAATTTCCGCTCAAGGCGAGTGTGCTTGCTTATTGGGACACAACCAAAGGTGCCTTCAATGTGGAAGCGGACGAGATCAGCGTGATGATTGGAAGTTCATCGGCGGCTATTCAATTAAAGAAGAACATAAGCGCGGAACCATAAGCTTTCGCAAATTATGCGTACTTTTCCAGGGAGGCTTCGCTCAAAGCCTCCTTATATTTTTTGCTGTGAAAACGTTGCTTCAAACACGTTCTATTCACGCGAATTTAATCCCTGTGTGACATTCGTTTTAGAGGTTTGACAGCGCTTTTCTTACATCTTCCGCATCGCTGTAATTTGGATTGATTTGCAGCGTACGCTCCAATTCCTTCTTCGCCAGTTCGGGGCGGTTCGTCTTCTGGTATGCCAAACCTAAGTGGTAGTGATACGTGGGATTTTCCGGAAAGCCGGCTTTGGTAGTGAGCCTGATTGCATCCTGGAATGAACTAATTGCGGAAGGATAGAGGCCCTTCTGGTACATCACCCAACCGAGCGTGTCCGCGACATTGGGAGAATCAGGCATGCCGCGATGCGCCGTTTGCGCAAGCGACAATGCGATATCGATGTTGTCTCCCGTTTGCAGCATCACGTAAGCAAGATTGTTGGATGCGAGCGGATTGTTGGGTTTGATGGTCAAAGCTTTCTGGTAGGAACTTTTTGCGTTCGCCCAATCGTGCTTCGTTTCGTAAACTTCCCCGATCAAAATGTAGAAGCTCACGTCGTTCGGCGAATTCTTAAGGGCATTCCGATAGGTTACGAGAGCGTCGTCCGCCGCACCTTCGGCGGTTTGCACTTGCCCGAGCTTGATGATTGCGTCAGTGTTGTTCTTATCGAGATCGATCGCTTTATGTAGAGCGGGCTCTGCAGATTTAAAATCCTTCTTTGCCGAGAAATATATGGTGCCGAGCAGATCATAAAAAGCGCTGCTGTTCGGCACTTTTGCAATTTGCGCCTGCACAGTGTCGATGGCTTTGTCGTACTGATGCTGCGCGGAATCAACGCTGATGAGCCCTTCTAGTGCATCGACAGAATTAGGATCGCGCGCCAGCGCCTGTTGGAATGATTTTTCCGCGTCGCTGTATTTTGACTGCGCCAATGCCAGACCACCAGCAGCGATATATCCGAGCGGGCTGTTGGGAGCAACCGCAATTGCCTGGTTCGCGTCCCGATCGGCTTGAGGAAAATGTTTTGCTCTGATGTTGCTTTGAGCGCGCAGCACGTATCCTTCCGGCGACTGCGGCTGCAGTTGGATGATTTGCGTGGCGGTTTGTTCCAGAGAATTGGTGTCGCCTTGTTGCAATAGCGCTTGTGCCAGCGCTCGTTGGGCATCAATCAAGCTTGGCTGCAACTGCACAGCCTGTCGCCATTCGCCTTCCGCAAGTTCCAGATTGCCCTGGGCGCTCAGTGCTCGTCCCAAATGGAAACGAGCCAGCGCATTTTTCGGATCGTTCTTGATGGCGCTTTGCAACGTTTGCACCGCGTCGTCCGCTTTTCCTTGCTGGATTTGCAGCTGACCTTGCAGGATTAATGCGTCTGTATCGTTCGGCGTCGCGTGCAGAAGCTCATCTTCCAGTTTGCTGGCTTCGTCAGTGCGACCTTTTACCAGCAGCAACTGGATGTAATTCTTTTTTACCTGCAAATCTTGCGGATGTGCCTGACTGAGCGACTGATATTCCGCGATTGCTTTATCAACATCTCCAGTGGCGAAATAGAAGTCACCCAGCATGCGATAGCCGGAAGGATCATCCGCGAAATCTACTTTGACCTGCTTCAGAAAATCTTCAGCCTGCTGCTTTTTGCCTTCCGCGAGATAAAGGCGCACGAGCGCGGAACGCGGGGTAGGGTTTTTTGGAGCGGCTTGGATTGCTTTTTGAAATTGCTGTTCGGCCTCTTCGGGGCGATGGAGATTTTCATAAAGATTGCCAAGGGCCAATTGTCCGGGCAAGGAAGTGGGATCGAGCTGGACCGCTTTCTTCAGACTGGCTTCGGCGGCATCCAGTTGCGATCCGCGAATTTGCAAGGCGGCGACAGCCAAATATCCATCGGGCGCGGAGGGAGCCAGCGAGACAGCCTTCTGCGCTTCCTGCATGGCTTGATCAAATTTTCCCTGTGCAGCCAGAAGATCGGCCGCTGTGGTGTGAACCTTGGGATTTTCCGGCGCTTTTTGCAGGAGCAAATCCACATGCGGCTGGGCTTCGTTCAAATTGCGGGAGGAGATTAGTAAATTTGCGATGTCCAAATGCGCCGGATAATTCTCAGGTTGCAGTTGCAAAGTGCGGTTCAGTTCCTGAAAGGCCGGAAGCCATTGTTGGAGCTTTAATTCAGCTTGCGCAAGCTGATAGTGGGCCTCGGCGAAACTGGGATCCACCTGCACGGCATTGCCAAACTGAATGGCGGCTTCCTGATACTGGCCTTTGGCAAAATATTCCTGCCCACTGTTGAAGAATTTCTGCTTGCGGACGTTAGGATCGCGCTTGCAAGCCGAAAAGCTGAGAGCAATGAAAGCAATAAGTAAAAGAAGCCGGAAAGAACGCTGCATGAACATCTCCACCGTTATTATTGCGCAAGAAACAGGTTAATTTAGCGGGGATTTCCAGGGAAGTTACTCCTGTCACTTGGTTTGGGATTATGGGTCTACAGATTGGCCTGAATGAGATTCATGAGCTCTGTCTGAAGATTGGGGCCGCCGGCAACCAGGCCTGCAAGCAACGGAGATTGCAAATTGCATCGCAGGGGTTGATTGTCGGGCAAACGCACAAATCCACCGCTGCTTTCCACCAGCGCGGCGCCCGCAGCTATGTCCCACTCATGTTTGGGAACAAGCGTGAAAGTAGCGTCAGCCAAACCTGCTGCGACCAAAGCCAATTTGTACGCGACCGAGCCCATTTCCCGTACTTTGAAGTTGGCGGATTCAAATCGTTTCCACTCGCCGCGCTTGCTCTCGCTCCTGCTGGCAAGAATAGTCGCGCCGGTTAATTTTGTTTGTGAACTAGCGTGTGCGGGTTTTCCGTTATAAGTAATCCCACTCCCAATCGCGCCAAGGAAAACTTCGTTCGTCGCCGGATTGCAAATTCCTCCGGCGACATTGCGTCCATCCACCGCATAAGCGATAGATATGCAGAACTCGGGAATGCCTGCGACAAATTCGCGTGTGCCGTCAAGAGGATCCACGATCCAGACATTTTTCTTTTGTATGCGGGAAAGATCATCCGCGCTCTCTTCCGAGAGCCAGCCTTCATCGCCGTGAAGCAATTCTTTGTGCAACAGCGCATTCACGGCAAGGTCGGCTTCGGTGACGGGATCGAGACCGGCTTTATATTCGGCAACGATTTCTCCTGGAGTGAAGCGCTCGAAGATTTTTCGCGATGCTTCCAACGCCGATGCTATGCGCTCGAGAATTCCTGAATAGTTGTTTTGGGTCATGTGCGGTATTAAAAAGCCAATGCTATCGCACCCCAAAGCATTCGCGCACCCGTGGCGAATAGCAGGCCACATAGAATCCGTCGCAGCCATGGCGTCGGGACGCGTGTGCTGAGGTAAGAGCCCAACAGTCCACCAGGAACAGAGCCGATCAACAAAGAGGCGACAAGCTTGGGATCTACGTTATGCAATCGGAAATGTAACAGTCCGGTCACACCGGTCAGGATCATAGCGTGAACGATGTCTGTCCCCACCATTATTTTGGGCGTGAAGCTGTAGAAGAGCAGAAGCAACATCATGATGATGCTGCCCGAACCTACAGAAGTGATGCCGACAAGAAATCCCGCGAGCAAACCGATCGCTGACATTCCCACGAACGACTTCATGGTTGGAGGACGTTGCGTGATGTGCTCTTCGATATGACGCTGGAAAAGAAGAAACGTTGGAATGATCAGCAACAATACGCCGACGGCACAAGTGATAAACGAATTTACGCCCTGACCATAGACGTCGCGTAAGTATTGCAGCAATCTCACGCCAAGAATGGAACCGGGAACGCTGCCCAAGGCCAGGGAAACGACTATGCGCATGCGCACGGTCCCCTTGCGCAAGTGCACGATGCTGGAGCCAATTTTTGTGAAGAAGTTAAAGAGAGCGTCAGATCCCACGGCAATGATCGGGGGAACCCGCAATCCGAAGATGAGCAGGGGCAGCAGCAACACGCCGCCACCCACGCCCGTCATGCCGATCAGGGTACCCACGATAAAGCCGATGAGAATTTTTGCGCTCAAATCCATAACAATCGGTTGTGATCAAACAATCAGAATCAGGCATTTGCGGAATTTGCTCCGATAAATCCTTCCCGTTCAAGATGAAGAATGATCGTTTGCGCAGCTTCTTCCGGAGATAAATCAGCAGTATTAATTACGACTTCCGCATCCTTTGGTTCTTCGTACGGATCAGAGATGCCGGTAAACTCCTTTACGATGCCTGCGCGGGCCTTCGCGTATAAACCTTTACGATCGCGCTGCTCGCACACCTCAATTGGAGTGGAGGCGTGAACCAGAATGAATCCGCCATGCGGTTCGATCAACTGGCGCACGTGTTTGCGGGTTGCATCGTAAGGGGCAATCGGCGCGCAGATGGCGATGCCGCCATTCTTTGTGATCTCCGAAGCGACATAGCCGATGCGGCGAATATTGATGTCGCGATGTTCCTTGGAGAATCCAAGTTCAGAAGACAGATTCTTGCGAACCAGGTCTCCATCCAACAGCGTGACAGGGCGTCCGCCAGTTTCAAGGAATTTCGTGATCAACGCATTCGCGATGGTGGATTTTCCCGAGCCTGAAAGTCCGGTGAAGAAAATGGTGACGCCTTGTTTGTAACGCGGCGGATAGCTCTTGCGAAGTTCCTGCACAACTTCCGGATACGTAAACCACGCAGGAATGTCGCGTCCTTCGTTTAAACGCTGGCGCAATTCCGTTCCCGAAATATTCAGAACGCGGGCGCCTGGGGGAATTTCATTGTCGGGAATGTAGCGGTCTTCATTCTCCAGATAGACCATCATTTGGAACGGGACCATCGTCACGCCCATTTCCTTTTCATGTTTCTTGAAAAGTTCTTGCGCGTCGTAGGGACCATAGAACGGTTTCCCGTTGGTGTCATTGCCGGGGCCGGCGTGGTCGCGTCCAACGATGAAGTGCGAGCAGCCGTGATTTTTGCGAATCAACGCATGCCAGATAGCTTCGCGCGGACCGCCCATGCGCATTGCCAGCGGCAACATGGAAAGCTTCGCGGTCCCTGCCGGATATTTCGGAAGAAGCAACTGATAGCAGCGCGTGCGGGTGAAGTAATCGACGTCGCCGGGCTTGGTCATTCCCACGGATGGATGAATGAGCAGGTTCGCTTCAACGCTCTTTGCTGCGCGCAGAGTCAACTCCACGTGAGCGCGGTGCATGGGATTACGCGTTTGGAATGCGACGATCTTTCTCCAGCCAAGCCGGGCAAATTCGGTACGAACTTCGGCAGGAGTCAAACGCAGCGCGCGGAAATCATAATGGGAAGGCATTTGCAGGCCTTCTATGCGTCCACCGACGTACCAGGGATTTGAAATTTTTAAAAGATAATTAACCCCTGGATGCGCGGTGCTGGTCGTATTGAAGATGGATTTCGCTTCTGTTTCAAAATCCGGCTGCCAGACTTCTTCGACATGAAGAACGGCCAGCATGACGCCTTCAGGGTCGCGTATGGCGACTTTGCTGCTGCCCGGCTTCAGCGACTTGGCAAATTCTTCCTTTACGTCGAGAGTGATCGGCATAGGCCAAAGTGTGCCATTGGCCAAGTGCATATCTTTACAAACGCCGTCGTAGTCGGCGCGCGTCATGAACCCGCGCAGAGGGGAAAATCCACCGCTCATCAATAATTCAAGATCACAGATCTGGCGCGCGGTCAGGTCCCAGGAAGGCCATTCACGGGATTGAGATTTTAATTCAGCCGCTCTTTCCGGTTTCACAATTAAATCAACAAGTTCGCCGCCGTGGGGGGCGATTAAATGACCCGATGGAACAGTCAAAGCTGGAACCTCCAAGATTTTTAGATTTGTGAAACACTCTTTGAACTCGTACTGAGAAGGCGAGTTGCCTGACGACTTAAAGCTGGATGGAGCTACAACAGAGGTGACAACAAGGGGTACAACAACAGACGCGACAATGGAGCTTGAAATCCATATAAATAAGCAGAGTAATAATACTACTTTGTCGCGGAAATACACAAATGAAACCACGCTTCGGCATGGTTAGAATGCTTGTGTTTCCTTTGGAATCTTATGAAATTACTGGTAATCGGTTCGGGAATGATGGGTTCAGCGGCGCTGCCTATGATATGGCGCGTTCATCGCAGGTGGAGTCGGTAACTCTCGCGGATGTGGACAGTGGACGCGTTAGAAAAGCAGTTAAGAAGATCAATCAAGCGGCTGGGACAAAAAAAGTCCGCGGCGCGCAACTCGACGCCAGCAAGCCGAGAAATGCTGCAAAGCTGATGCGTGGCCATGATGGCGTGCTCTCAGCGGTGCCGTACTTTTTTAATTTGGGGCTATGCCAGGCGGCAATTGATTGGGGCTGCCACTTTGCCGACCTCGGTGGAAACAACACGGCGGTACGCAAAGAATATGAGCTGGCGAAAAAAGCTGCCAAGAAGAAGCTGGGCATTGCTCCGGATTGCGGGCTTTCGCCGGGAATGGCTTCGATTCTGGCGGGCGAACTTGTCCGCCGCGTGGGCGGCGAAGCAGAAGCGCTCAAAATTTATGTCGGCGGATTGCCGGAAAAGCCCAAACCGCCGTTCTTCTATCAGATGGTGTTTAGCATTGAAGGGCTGATCAATGAATTTGTAGAGCCGGCAAAAGTTTTGCGCGAAGGCAAGATTCGGGAAATTGAGCCATTGACGGAGGCCGAAGAATTTCATATGGATGGGTTTGCGCCGCTGGTGGCCTTCCAAACTTCTGGCGGGACTTCAACTCTGCCGGAAACTTTTCAGGGAAAAGTGGGGGAGTGCTTTGAGAAGACCCTGCGTTATCCGGAACACTTCCGCGTAATTCGCGGACTTTACGATTTCGGATTCTTTTCCAGCAAAAAAATGAAAATAGGGAAAACGGAAATTTCTCCGCGCGCGTTGACTTCACAAATCTTCCTCGACAAAATGTCCGGCAATGAGCCCGATGTCACGATCATGCGAATTGAGGCCCACCAAAAAGGCAAAGTGGCCAGCTTTACGCTGGAAGATCATTTCGATCCTCGCACAACCATGACTTCGATGATGCGGACTACGGCCTGGCCCGCGTCAGTGGTTTTGCAGATGATGTGCTCCGGGCAAATTACGAAGCGTGGCGGCGTCTATCAGGAACTGGACGTGCCTGCGGAGGTCTTCTTGCGAGAGATGGAAGGGCGTGGCGTCAAGATTCAGTACAAGGAATCGACTACATAGCTTGTAAATTGCGGAACAAGTTGGGGTTCGAATGCCTATACCTTTACAGGTAGATTCGAAACTAATTTCTAACGCGGATGGAATCTTCCTGGTGAAGATTTTTTTCTGCATCGATCAAACGCTGGGGCCTGGTTGAAGGTTCTTTCATCGAATATTTCAACATCACCCATAGAGCGCGAACACCGTCTTTCCATCCGATCTTTTTTCCTTCTTCGTACGTGCGGCCCCAGTAACTGATGCCAACTTCATAAATGCGAAGCTGGCGCTTAGCCACTTTTACCGTTATTTCAGGCTCGAACCCGAAACGTTTTTCTTCCAGCGGAATGGACTGGATCACATCGCGCCGAAACGCTTTGTAGCAAGTTTCCATGTCGGTGAGGTTGATGTTCGTCAAACAGTTGGAGATCAGGGTCAGGATTTTATTTCCCACCGAGTGCCAGAAATACAGAACACGATGCGGAGCTCCCCCGAGAAAGCGCGAACCGTAGACGACATCCGCCTTTTGCTGAATGAGCGGTTCCAGAAGCAACGGATAGTCAGAGGGATCGTATTCGAGGTCGGCATCCTGAATGACAACGAAGTCTCCGGTTGCCTCCCGAATGCCACGATGCAAGGCCGCGCCCTTGCCCATATTTTGTGGCTGAAGAAAAACTCGAATCTGTGGATACTGCTTCTCCAGCTCGACAAGAATTTCGCGAGAATTGTCTTTCGATCCATCATCGACGCAGATCAATTCCAAATTCATGTTGGGCACAGCAAGAACACGTTCCACAACGGTGCGCAGCGTAACGCGTTCGTTATACACGGGCATAACCACAGAGATCTTCATGGACGGTGAACTAGAACCTCGACACGTGCAAGTTTAAAACAAATCATACAAAGGAGTAGTAGGAGAATGATTTCTCTATGTCCTGTTTAGTGACACGAGCCTTGTCAAGATCAGGACACATGCCTTTCAGCTCGAACTCGATGACCCAGTAGAAAATATTTCGCTGAAGCCCATGTCCCATTTTTCGGTTTGCGGTTGTTATTCTTAGATCAAGAATCGCATGCGAGTTTCGACAAGGTAATAAGTTCCTGTGCGGAATCAAAGGCATGGAATTTTGACCTAAGCTGATTGCCTTAAATTGCTTGCAGACAATTTCTGATCTCACTTGAGCAAGTAAATTTTTGGTCATTTCAAAAAAAAATTGAAACTGCAAGGCTACCGGTACCAAACGATTCAATATCCCTGGTTCTAGAACTTATCATCGGACTGGCTCTTTGTTTTGTGATATTTGACCGCGTTTTTACGCGTGTTCCATCGTCAAATTTGTTTTTGTCAAACATTACGATTGCCGCTTCTGGCATGGGTTTCGGCTTAATTGTGGAAAACATTTGCAACTTTTTGCCAATTTTTGGGATTGATGGCAAGGTTCCTGCTATGGAAAACAGTACAGAGTTCTTGCGGTAGTTCTTTCCGGCCAAAAGTTCTGTACACAGAGAGATAAGCAGGAAAACCGCCTCGCCCAGGGGCGGAGATCAACTCCGGGGGAGTAAGAACTAATGAGGGAGAAAGCAGTAACACTGGGTCCGCGAGAACAGCAAATTGCTGATTTGCTCTTGCAGGGCTGTGACAACGACGAAATTGCCAAACAACTTCATATGGCCCGACGGACGGTAAAGGCGCATTTCAATCGTCTTTTCCTGCGATTCGGGATTAGTGGCGGTATCAAGCGGGTGAAGCTGGCAACACTTTTATATCGGAGGCAACTATGTTCGAACGATACGGAAAACGCACTCCCAGTGAACGAGAGCAGCGAGTCATTGAGCTTGTCGCACAAGGATTTAAAAACAAAGAAGTCGCTGACGCCATCGGAACATCCGAGCATGTCGTCAAAAATTACCTCAGAACCATCTATGACAAACTCGGACTCTGGAACCGAGTCGAACTCGCACTCTGGTACGAAGCCCGAAGGCACCAAGTTGCAGTCCACGCATGATGTGTTGGAAAGCTGGGAACACCGGATTTTGAATCTGGATGCTGATGCTGCACCGGGCGCCTCATAAAACAAGCCCTCCCCACACAGTGCAGTCAGGCAAAGGCCTCCGCATAGCGGAGGCCTTTAGTTTTGCTCTATCGGTTGTCTAAGTCTACGGTTGCGCAAGTTCAATGACAGCCGTTCATTTCAAAGTTGCGAAGCTTCGGGCCTGCATCCGCCGCGCCCTTTTTTGCAGCGGCCACCAGAAGCAAACGCGCCTGATCGCAATTTTTGGAAACCCCGTCCCCGCGCGCATAAAGATCCGACAACAGAACAAGCGCGTTGGAATTCTGTTTACTGACCGCTTTCCATAGCCAAGTGGCTGCTTGCGCGGAATTGCGAGAGCCATAGGTTCCATTTAAATAATTCTGCGCGGTCGCAAGCTCAGCGGAACCGTTGTCAACAAAGCTTGTATCCTCGGGTTCGCGTTTTGCGGCGGCAGTTATAGGTTCTTTTGATGGAAGTTTTGCGGCCGCCGCTGATTCTGATTCATTGTCGGAATCTGCATGGGGAACATTGTCGTTGGGTTTAGAGTTCTTTTCAGCTGCATTGACTGGTGCATTATTCGCCTGCGTATCGCTCCCTTGTGGATTGGGCGACTCTGCAGATTTTTCTGCGGCGGCGTTGGCGGGTTCTGGCGACGCCGGAGCGGGGTTTTCAGGAGTTTGTGCAGCTGGCGCATTGGCAGCTTGTTGTGGGGAAGGCGTTTCTGGATTGGAAATGGGAGCGTTCGCCTGTTGGGGGGCGTTTGCCGCCGAGTTGGGCGCGGTGATTTTGTTCCACTCCGCGAGGATTTGCGTGTGCCATTGCAGATAACCAATGGCGCCAAGGCACAGTAAAACAACTAGGGTGACAATCGTATAGCGCCAGCCGTTGCCGCTGGATTCATCCGCACCGTAGATTGTGGAAAATGAAAGCTCTCGTAAGGAATCCAATTCCCGCGTTGGATAGAGAGCTGGCTCCGACGATGGACTTACCGATGATGATCTTACCGACGACGGTCTTGCTGTAGCCGTGAAGCGAGGCGCAACCGCTTCTGGTTCGTCTTCGTCTTGGGCTGTGCCAAATTCGGTTCCACAGAAGCCGCAGAATTTCTGGCCGGGTTCTTTGATCTTGCCGCATTGCGGGCAGGAAATTTCTACGGGTTGTGCGACCCATGCCGGGGCGAGTTCTTCGGGGCGCATATCTGTCAATTGTCCGGAAGCCCCTTTTTCTTTTAAGTCATACAAGAGCTGTTGCAGGGCTTGGGTGCGGGACTCGGGGGCGGCTGCCGCGTATACCCGAGCCCATTGATCCAGATGTTCCGCCAGGATCGGATTATGCAATGGGCTTAATTCAGGTTCGAGCGATTCGTTAGAAATCGGGAAAGTATCCAAGTTCACCTCGAGGACGGAATTCAGAACTCATTCGACGCTCCGGCCGGGAGGAAGGCAAACCTCAAAAGTGCAAAAAAAATACTGTAGGGAACTAAGGACAGGCCTGCCGGGAGGCGGGTTCAAATTGGTCTTGTTGAGCTTCCCGCTGAGTTTCGAACTTGCCGCCTTGGGTTTTTCCATAAGAGTCGCTGCCGGGGCAATAGTAAAGAGCAGTGTGTGTATCGATCCAGACCTTGGTGGATGGATTACCGGCATAGACGGGAGCTGTGGGAGCTTCAGCCAAGCCCAGGTCGACAAGGGCCGAGTCAAACCAGCCGAGCTTTTTGGGATTTGTGTTGTTAGGAATTCCTACGCCGAGAAGCACCAAAACCAAAAGAAGAACGGCCGCCGCCAAATATAAATTGGCGCGATATTCCAGAAGCCAATGTTTGGCTGTTCCTGGCGACTTTACCGATTCCAGCCAGGCTTTGGTTTCGCTGGCCGAGTGCCATTGAGGGTCCGGTGCAGAAGATTCGGAGGCAGACAGAGCAGTGTCGGGCTTCTGAATTTCCGTGGCTTTCGCTTCTACAGTGTCTGCTATGGCCAATTTTTGTTTAGACGGAGTTTGAATTAGTTTGGGCTCGAGCTGCTTTGCTTCGATCTGTTTTGTTTCGAGCTGTTTCGGTTCGAGCTGTGCAGCAGCAGCTTCTGGTCTCGCAGTCGTGGCCGCCGGCAGGGCGGAGGTGGAGAGCAGAAGACTTTTTGGAGTTGAAGAAGCCAGCGGACCCTGCGTTTCCTGCTCTTCCGGAAACCGGGCGAGGATTTCTTTCAACTCGGCAGGAAGCTCTTCCGATTTCTTCGGAAAATCGGCTTTCGAATCCAGGTTCGTAGCGACTGCGTTCGGCGCGACTTCGGATGATTCGGATGGTTCAGGCGGCTCGCCGTGAGCCAGCGGTATTAAAATTTCCGGCAACGAAACTGGCCGGGAAGCTTTGTCTGAATCAGTCGAGAGACTGCGGGAGGTACCGCAGAGTCCGCAAAAAGATTCTGCCGCTTCGAGAGGGCATCCGCAGTTGCCGCAACGGACAATTTCTTTTTCGGCAAACGCTGTAGAAGACATCGCTGCCGATTGCATTGCTAAAGATTGCTTCGGTCGGGGCAAATCCGGCTGCGGTATATCTTGTAATTGCGGTATATCTAGCAATAAAGAGGGGCGGACGAGATCGGGAAGGGCGTCTTCTTCCTCAAACATGCGATCCAGTTGTGGCCGGAGCTGATCGAGGGGACTTAACGGTGCCGCAGGCGTGGACGCAGCGCTTACTTCATTCTTCGGCGTAACTGTTCCTGTGAGCAGGCCTGCAAGCAATTGGCAGGTGCGTAAGCTGGATTCATTGATCGCGTTGGATTTTAGGAAATAAAGTTCGAGGACACCGGCGATGGTTTGCTCCTGCCGTACCGGAACCGCCGCAAAGCTCTGTACCGCTTGGGAGCGAAAAAAATCCGACTGGGGCCGCGAAGCATTTTTTAGATCCGCCAACGCCAGGAATTTTCCGTTGTTAACACATTCAGCTGATAAAGATTGATCGAGCGCGATGGTGGTGCCCGCCGATCTTGCAGCCACGCCATCAGAAGCGATATAGGAGAGCTCGTTTTTCGATACTAAAGCGATCGCACCCCCATCGGCGCCTGAAATCTTCATGGTTTTGGTAACGATCAAATTTGCCGCTGTAATCAGGTCGAGATGCTTGTTCCGGATGAGATTCTGCGTTTCGGCAATTTCCGAAAGGTCGGAAGCCTTGAACTCTGAGGGATCGGGCGGATTATCTTTGGCTTGGTCGTTGTGTTGTTGGACGACATAGGCCGCGGACAGGAGCTGTTGGAAAACTCCCTCATTCTGTATGACTTCGGCGTTGTCGTCAGAAGATTTTCGCGGCAAAAGCGCACCCCAGCCCTGGGGAGATGAGCAGTGAAACCCTATTGTAATGCAACTGAAATAAAGAGGGTATGTACGAGGAGGCACAGCACTAAAGTGATGGGCGCCCGCTTCGGGGAGGGGCAACGGTAGCTTTAGCAACAAAACTGAACATCGATTCATTTCGGGATGAATGGTTCCAAAGAAGAACCCATGGCCAGTGGAAAATTGCCGGAACATACAAAAAAGAACGTATCTAAAGGCTTTCTCCCTTCGAGAGTGCGTACCGAAGGAATGGCGAAATAGATGCATTACGGAGTTGGTAGTGGAGGGCTCACATGACGGATCTGAGCAAAATAAAAATTACCCAGCGCGATCAGGAAGTTTTGAAGTTGCTGGTGCAGGGATGCAGTAATAAGGAAATCGCGGTTCATTTGAAGATTAGTCCGAGAACAGTGAAGCAACACCTGCGGACATTATTTTTACGAGCGGGAATTACGGAGGGCCGCAAGCGCGTGAAGCTGGCCACCGCCATGTTCCAGAAAGAGCAGAGAGGACTATGAAGCCAAGAAATTTGCTGACGCAGCGGGAAATGAATGTAGCAACGCTGGTTTGGCAGGGAATGACAAACCGCAACATCGCCGATGCGCTCGGCACCACGGAGCAGGTAGTGAAAAATTATCTGCGCACGATTTTCGACAAGTTGGGTGTCTGGAGCCGCCTGGAGCTCGCTCTATACGTCGCCAGCCACGGCGGAGATTTGTGGAACGAAGAAGTGAATGCCGCGAGGGAAGCGAACACTACGGACGAAGCGCAGCCTGCGATGATTATTTCTGAACAGCGGGTAGTGGTGCAGTTTGATTTCAAACTGCACCACTACCGAACAGCGTGCAGGCTAGATTTTCTTTATCTTGTTTCGGTTATCTTGTTTCGGTTCGCTGTCCGCGATTGTGCGAGGTATGCGCGCGGATTCGACTGAATTGCAAATGCAATGGATTGATGGGGCCGAGTTACGGATGTACACTTAAGAAACTTGGAATGCGCCCGTAGCTCAGCTGGATAGAGCGGTTGCCTCCGGAGCAACAGGCCGGGAGTTCGAATCTCTCCGGGCGCACCAGTTTCTTCCCTGGAAACAGCGAGTTGCGGCTCCGTAGCTCGCTCAGCATTTTCATGTTTTTTTCGATGCGACCTCGGCAAGCAATGGCCTTGGGGTCACTTTCAGTTATTCATATATGTAGCAGCGTATAAGGTTTATCAATATCCCAGATGAATGAACTAAAGCATGAAATCCAAGAAGCCAAAAAGCTGCATTTGTCTTGGCGCACGAGGTTGTTCATCTTTATCGTTGGTGCGCCAACGGTTTTTCTGTTCGGTATCTATGGACGAAATTTATATATCGCGGATACGGGAAATAATCGCATCCGTAAAGTCACTCCCGATGGCACCATTTCCACATTCGCAGGGGATGGTCTTTCTGGGTATTCAGGAGATGGAGGGCTAGCAACCGATGCCATGCTCAACGCTCCGAATTCAGTGATCTCCGATACTCAGGGCAACATATTTATTGCCGACAACCTGAACGGTGCAATTCGTAAGGTTGATACGAATGGCATCATTTCAACTTTCGCTCGACCAAGCCCATTTGGTTTTTCAAGTTCGGTCACAATTGGCATGGCTTTCGATGCAGCCGGAAATCTTTATTCCTCGGACGGGTTTGCGGTCATTTACAAGACCGATCCCTCGGGTAATTCGACGACATTTGCGGGAATGCCGTTTCAAGCATTTTTCAATGGAGACGGTATTCCGGCTACCCAAGCAACACTCGATTTGCCTGCAGGAATTGGTTTTGACCGCAATGGAAATCTATATATTGCGGAATGGCTTGGCAGTCGAATTCGCAAAGTCGATACGAACGGAATTATTTCAACCGTCGCAGGCACGGGCATTTCAGGATTTTCCGGCGACGGTGGCCTTGCCACAAATGCAATGTTGGGGCTGCCGTTTGATGTGAAAGTCGACAAGCAAGGGAACATCTATATCGCGGACTTTACCAACGGCCGTATTCGAATGGTAGATAGTTCAGGAACAATTCGGACGATTGCTGGAACTGGTGGCGTAGGTTTTAACGGAAACCATATTTCTGCAACTGCCGCGAGTCTGAGTCCGACCAGCCTTACTATCAAACACAATGGCACCGTGTTCTATACCGATGAAAGCGATTTGGTCCGCAAACTTCACAAAATCAACGAATAATTTATTGAGATACGGGTTCGGGTTTTCCCGGACCCGTTATTTTTATTGCATGCGATTTTTTCGCGGGATGGGTTCGTGTTCTATCCAACTTTAATTCGTGTTTCTACCCAACTTTGATCAGAAGACAAGTGACGTCGTCATGCTGAGGGGTGACGCCGACGAAAGCGTCGAGATCTGTCATCATCTGCCGCAGCAGCAAATCTGGAGTTGAGGCGACTCCGCTGTTTAGGACCTGCAACATCCGCGGCTCTCCATATTCTTCTTCGCTCGTATTTGTTGCTTCCACCAAGCCGTCGGTGAAGATCAATAGCCAATCACCGGCATTGAGCACAACACTGCCCGAGTCGTAAATCGCCTCGTCTTGAATGCCGAGTGGCAGACCGCCGTTGCTGAGGCGTTCGATCTCCCCGGAGGCGCGTCGCAGAACAGGATTGTTATGTCCGGCATTGATGTAGGTCAATGTACGGGAAGTGGAATCGAACTCCGCGAGAAAAGCCGTGGTGAAACGCAGTCCGCCCTGGCTATTGGTGCAAGCGTAACGATTGAGGCCGATGGCCAACTCGGGAAGCGTGGACGGTGTCGCCGAAAGCGTTCGCAGGCTGGCTTGCAGGGTTGCCATCAGCAATGCGGCAGGGATGCTTTTGCCCGCAACATCCGCCACTACGATGAAAAAATGGCCGGGTTGCTGTGAGGGGCGGGGGAAAATGTCGTAATAGTCCCCAGCGACTGTGTTCGCGGGACGGGTGGCGAAAGCAATCTGCAATCCGGGAACTTGCGGAGTTTGCGAAGGCAACAGCCATTGCTGGATGTCGCGGGCAATTTCCAGATCGCGCTTCATCACCACTCGGTCTGAAGTTTCGAGTAGAAGCAAAACGAGCAGCAACAGCCCGCCATAAAAATGAAAATCCAAATATGTGGCATGCACCTCGTTGGTTTTTACCCGATAGTTAATGCTGAATTCGGGAAAAATCAGCATCAGCATGCCGGCCAAAAAGAGGATGCGGCGCACGGGCGTTAATTTTTCCAATAGTGCCCAGGCAAAATGTTGCGCGGTCTGCCAAAAATTTCCACGACGCGTTTCCTGGGGCGAGCGAATGTTGAAGTCGCGTTTGTAGAGATGGAAGCTACTGCGGGCCTCGGTCTGAAATTGGCTCCATAACTGGCTGAGTTCCAGCCCGTCGGTCACGCGCTGCCAGAAGCGGTTCATCTGTGCTCCGAAGCCGGGGCGAGGATCTGTGCCAGATTGGGGTGTCGGTGCCATCGCAAACGAAAAACAACATTTCGCGAACGGGATTCAATTTACCCGGTCGCTCTTTGAGAATACGTTACAGAATAATGGAGAATACGCTACAGAATATGCAAAACCTGAGTAACTATCCAAATTGAAGGTTTCCCTTCGCCGTGCCGATAGATGGCAGGCAGAGGACTGTCATTATCATGCCCAAGATTCTGATTGCCGACGATTCGCGCTTCCAGGTGGAACTCATCGCTTCTTATCTGCGTCCTAAAGGTTTTGAACTGGTTTTTGCGGGGGACGCTTTACAGACGTGGATGACGGCGCTGCGTGGGCAGCCGAACTTGGTCGTACTCGATATCAATATGCCCGGCGGCAGTGGAATTGAAGTTCTCAAGCGCCTACGGATGTCTTCCAAGACCCAGCAGATCCCGGTGATCGTCGTCAGTGGGAACGAAGATGACGACATTGAAGCTGCGGCCCGCAATTTAGCCATCGCCGATTTTCTGCATAAGCCGGTCGATGAAGCGCTGCTTTGCAATGCTGTGTCGAAGGTATTGGCTCCGCAAGCAAAGTAGTTCGGTCCGTGCGCGCAACTCAGGCTCTCGCAATTTATTTTTCAGTCGCGATTTCTAACTGCCCAATGTTCGTTTTTAGGACGCTCTCGGTGCCTTCTTCTGCATATCTCTAATCATTCTCTGTGAGTAAACTACAAGCCAAATTCAGTCTCCAGATTAAAGGGATCGGTGTATGACTGTTCAAGAGCAGTATCAACATGGCGTCAGTCTTTTTAACCAAGGCAAATGTAAAGAGGCGGTACAGATTCTTTCCGGTGTGCTGCAGACAAACCAAAGTAGCGAAATCTGGAACGATTGGGCCACGGCACAGGCTGGCGCCGGCGAATTGGTTGACGCGGAAAAAGGTTATCGCCGGGCACTGCAACTCGATCCCAACAACACCCAGGCGGCGCGAAATCTGACGATGCTTGTGGAAACCGTTTCCGCACACGTGCAGTCGCTGGAGAAGGCGAAAAAAGAATTGACGCTGAATTCCAACTCTTCCTCGGTAAGTTCTTCTTTGTCCAATGGCGAAATGACCGATGAGATGAAGCGCAACTGGGACTTCGTGGAAAAACGGCAGTTGCTTTATGCCCTGGTAGGGTTTGATTTCGGCAAAGAGCCGGAAACGAAACTGGATGAAATCCGCGCTTACAAGAGAAACGAATCAGCCTTTCTGTTGAACACCCTGAAGCCAAATAAAGACGACGTAATGATGGATCTGGGCAGCGGCTGCGGATTCATTGCGCGTGTGATGGCCCCGCTATGTAAGCAAATTTATTGTCTCGACATCAGCAGCGAATTTTTGCGCTTCGCGAAAGAAGAGTTGCAGGAGTTTCCGAATGTTGGTTTCCATCGTATGCACTATGGCGACCTGCATTTCCTGGATGACAAGAAAATTACCAAGGGCTATGCCAACGCCGTCTTTATCCACTTCAACTTCTTCGACATCGTGCAATATTTGCAGGAAATTTATCGCATTCTTGTTCCCGGCGGATTGTTCATGTTTGGCCTCAGTAATACTGACTGCCTCGACATTCGCAATGACCGCTATTTCGGGGTAGTCATGGCCGACTATGTGAAACAGCGTTCGAGCATCGCAACCATGATGCAATGGAATTCTTCGGTTGGGGTCTGTTCGGCGGCAAGGCAAATTGGTTTTGAAGCCAGCGAACTTTGGGCCGCCCAAGGTTCCGCGATGATTCTGGTACGCAAACCTTAAGATGGTTTCGTTTGTCGTTAAACCCGTGCGGATTTCCGGGCAGAATCACCGAAGCAGAAGCGCGATTCGTCCGACGGCCAGCAATCTCAATTAATGCTTTCCCCTTAAAATCCAGAATTTCTATGCTTCAAGCTTTCATATAAATGTGAATACTTTTGCAACTTCGCCTCCAGTAACTCATAGGAAAACTAAGGAAATGCCAAAAAGGCCCGGCGATAGACCGTGGAATTCGAGATTATATTCACAATAGAATCAAATACTTACAGAATAGTAACCTCAAGGTAATCCTAAAATCGTAATCGCCGATGGTGTTTGGTGTAACTTGTGCACCTTGCAGGGGCACGGCACACTGCCACCACTACATGAAAACTTTTCACAAAATTCTTTCGATGCTCGGCTGTATCGCAATCCTTTCGGTCGCTGGATACGCTCAGGACTTTCCGGAAGCGCCCGCACAGCAAACGCCCAAGACTTTTTGGATGATGACAGGGGTCTATACCGCAAGCATCATCGCCGATGGCGAAACTACCGTACATCAGGTGTCGCAGGGATGTGTGGAAGTACGCAGCCCCATGCTCTACGGCTCGCAACCGACCCGTGCGCGGTTCTACCTTGGCAGCGCCTTGGTGGATGGCGGGGCAATATTGGTAAGCCGCCGCCTGGTTCGTTCGCAGAGCAAGTTCATGAGGACGATGGGTTGGTCGCTGATGAGTTTCGGAGCTGAACAGCATGCTTACGGAGCGATCGCAAACTCGCAGGCAAGCTGCCGCTAATTCAATTCAGATCTTAGCGAACAGGCGCTGACTTCAGCGCCTGTTTTCTTTTGTGCGATTTTCCCGGAATGCTTTGATGTCAGGCAGCGGTGACGATTTTGGCTGTAGTGATCGCCTGTCCCACATGACGCTGGGCATGATCGGCGACGTGAATCAGCAGTCCGCCAACGGTTGTGGAAAGCTGCTTTTTGCCGACTCCGCGAGCGTCGTTCAGTTGCTCAGCCGTGAATGCACGAACACGCGTAGCGGCAAGATCAAGAGCCTCCGTGAGTTCGGAAAAGAGCGATTGCGAAGTCGCACCCGGGTCGAGTTCGGTTTTCAATGTCCCCAATTGTTCTGCGCTGAGTTGCCGGCCTTCCGCATAACTTAGAAGACGATCTGTGCTGCGAGCAATGTGCCGGATGTGAAAAGCAACCGGAGCAATTCCGGCAGGCCGCGCATTCAATTGCTCCCCGGTGAGCCCGGCACACCAAAGTTCCAAATCTTCTTTCGCGCTTTCAAGGGCATGCAGAACGGCGCGCTGCGCTGCCGGTACGTCGGTATATGTGCCTCGCAACCAGGGTTCTGGAAGCTTCGGGTTGGAAAGTTTTACCTCATTCACCAGAAAGGCCCTCACTAATTTTTAGAGTTTTTAAGGCTCATGCTTTCTTGTCGCGGAGTGCATCCTTTGGATGGAGTGAAGGTGGACGTTCCCGCGAGGTCGCCTTGTTGTGCGTTGAATTCCAGCGGAAATTTTGTTTTATCAGGCAATCCGGTAAATTTTCCTTTGCCGTCCACATTGGTGCCCACTTCCAGGTCCGTTTTCTTGATTCCTAAAACTCCGGTGGCGATGTGCACACGAATCTTCGCATTGTAGAGTGGCGTGTTCGCGGCGTCTTTTACTGTGAACTCGATGGAGCAAGGTCCAAGACCGCCGTCAATCGAGGGGACCTCATGAGGATTCGGAGCATCGGCGGCGAACGCCGTAGCGCGGAAAATAATGAACGCCGACGTAATGAGCGCCACCATAAGAAGAGACAACCGGCGAGAATCTTTTGTAACGGGATCTTTTATAAAAGACATGAAAACAGAATACGCAATCCGCCCGAGAGTGAACAATAGCGAGCTTCGGCAAAGTAAAATCAGCTGGCGAAGTTAATCAGGCATGAAGCGTTTGCGCCCAGAATTGCTCGACCCCGTAGTGGCTTATGACCGCATTGCGCAGGATTATGCCGATTTTTCATTGCGAAGAAAAGCATACCTGGAAAAAATTGAAGAGCTGATCATCGCGCGAGTGCTAAAGGGCGCGGACTCCTTATTGGATATCGGAGCAGGAGCAGGTGAGCGCACCATGCGCATCGCGCATGCCGCGGCGATTAAGCGCGTGGTTTTACTGGAGCCGAGCGCGGAGATGAGAAAAGGCGCGGCTGCTTCCTGCGATGGTGCTTCCTGGGGGATATGGCCGATTCGTGCCGAGGAATTAAACCCACAAGAAAACAAATTTGATGTGATCACATGCCTGTGGAATGTGTTGGGACACATTCCTACCGCCAATCGGATTGATGTTCTCAAGAGATGCCAGCAGGCATTGTCGCCCAATGGGCTGTTCTTCCTGGATGTAAATCATCGTTACAACATGCGCGCCTATGGATTTTGGCCGACGACAGCGAGAATTCTGTACGACCATATTTTCCCGAGTGTAAAGAATGGGGACGTTGTTATGAGATGGAAGGGGTTGCCATACAACACATATGGACATGTTTTTAGGCAAAACGAAATGCAAACGTTGATTGAGTCTTCCGGGCTGAAGGTTGTAGAAAAAGTATTTGTGGATTATCAAAGCGGAGAAATCCAAGGCTCCGGCTTCGAGGGAAATTTGTTTTACGCTTTGCGGCGCAACGCGTAAATGGATTCTTGCAACGCAGTGCACACTTCGGCGATTTGCGACTCAGTGAGTTCATGAAAGAACGGAAGCGCGAGGATGCGATCGGCAGCAAATTCCGTATTGGGCAGTTGCGGCGCAGATATATTTTTTGCTACAGGTTGTAAATGCAAAGGCGCGAAGTAACGGGCCGTAGCAATTCCTCGATCGGCAAGCGAGGTACAAATGGCATCGCGATCTTTCACGCTGTAATCAGCCGTGATTTGCACACAATAAACGAACCAGCTTATGGCGCAGTGTGGGGTTGCCAGTGCAGGCCGCACGATTTCTGAAATCCCTGCGAGCCTCGCGTGGTAAAGCTCGGCCAGCGTTTTTCTTCGCTCGACGATGTTCTTGATGCGTTTCAACTGTTCCAACCCCAAAGCGCAGTTCATTTCCGAAAGGCGGTAACTGAATCCGACTTCAGCCTGCTGGTACCAATCGAGCGACGGATCGCGTCCCTGATTGCGCAATCGGCGGGCATGCTCGGCCCATTCCAATTTGTCGGTCACAAGCACGCCGCCTTCTCCAGTGGTGATTTGTTTATTGGGATAAAACGCGAGAACAGAAATGTGTCCGAAAGATCCTGCTTTGCGTCCCTGGATTTCCGACCCCAGGGCTTCGCATGCGTCCTCAATCAGAAAGAGACCGCGCCCGTCTGCCATTTCTCGCAACTTGTGCGCATCCAGAGGGCGGCCGAAAGTGTGTATGGCGATGATTGCTTTTGTCTTTGGCGTGATGGCGGTTTCGACGATTTCTGGAGTTGTGTTGAGCGTGGAAAGATCGATGTCCACGAAGATTGGACGAAGGTTTTCCTGGAGTAAAACATTCAACGGCGCAGCGAACGCAAAAGATGGCAAAATCACTTCGGATCCGGCGGGAAGATTTAGCAGCCGAAATGCCAAATGCAGGGCCGACGTACCGGAGTTCACGGCGACAGCCTGATTCACGCGCAAATAAGAAGCAATGGCATTTTCGAATTCCGCGAGGTTAGAACCGAAGCTGAGGTTCGGAGTATGAAGAACATTCAGGACCGCTTGCCGGTCGGCGTCGGTGATCTCTGGTTTTGCGAGAGGAATGCGGAATTCGTTCATGAGTTCATTGGGCGCGTTTGAATAAAAGCTTCGGGCCCAGTTCCGTCTCCGCCAAAATTTTGGCGATTCGCCCCGAAGCGTGGCCGTCGCCATATGGACTATGCAATCCCTTGCAAGACTTCCGGAACTGCGGGGACAACGCACGTTTGAGCTTAGCCAGAATCTTCTTTCGATCGGCGGGCACATTAAGAACGTTAGCGGCGTGTTCACGGCCTCGCTGGCGGATGCCAATATTCAGCGCGGGAATTTCCAGTGATGTGGACTCGATCATGCCTCCGCTGGAGTTTCCCAGCAACACGCTCGCATATTGCAACAGGCTTAGATATGTGACGTGGTCCAGGTTTACGAACAATCGCGATGACGGGTGTTCCTGCACAAACTTCTCCGCCATTTGGATGATACGGCGGCTTCCCGCATCGGCATTGGGATAGATAAAGAGGACCGGGTGCTCCACGCTTTCCAGCGCGCTGAAAAACTCGCTCGCTTCTTCGGTAGTGTCATTCATCATGGTCACGGGATGATAGATGGCGACGATGTTTGTGCCGTGGAGCGAGACGCCGAGCTTCTTTTCCATTTGTGACCTGGTGAGCAACCGGGAGCGATGCAGGTCGTCAAGCGACAAACTCCCGCTGAAAGTTACGCGCCATGGTTCTTCTCCCATAGCGATGATTCGTTTCTGTGCGCGCCGGGTACAAGAAAAATGCAAATGCGCCATTTTGGTAAGGGCATTGCGCACGGCGTCATCAATGGCTCCAGTGGTAATTTCCCCACCTTCTATGTGCGCGATGGGAATGCGCAATGTGAGTGCGACATTGGCCGGCGCGAGCATCTCGTAACGGTCCGCAACCAGAACAACCAAATCCGGGCGAAGTTGACCCAAAGTTTCCGCAAGTCCAAGCGTGGCTACACCTAAAGTCTTTGCCATCCCTACGTCGGTGTCAGAGCTGAGCAGGCATTCGACCGCTGTAAATTTCCCTGAACCAAATTTCCCTGAACCATCGACGATCTGTTTTCCGGTGTGCCCGAACTCGGGGGATAGGTGTGGCCCTAAAGCGATCACATGCAAATTGATTAATGGGTGATGGGCAAGGTCGTGTAGCAGCCAACGCAAGTGCGCATAATCCGCGCGCGAAGTCGTAATGACGGCAATTTTTCGTTTGGCTTTTTTCGTTTTCACGAAGTCTAAAAATAATCCTGGTTCTAATAAATCCCGGGTTCTAAAAATCCTGAGTTCTAAAAAAAAGAATATTTTGTAAAAAGAGATTCTACAGCGACACCCTCGCCGCGCCCGCCAGCCAAAAAATCAAAAACACGACGAGGACATGAACCTCCGTACTATGAAGAAGGAGAGAAAAACTTACAAACCCAACAAAATCATTAAAGTACGCGATTCCAGCTGCCGATTACCCAAACACAGAAGTTATTAAGAAACAAGTTAGGAGAAGTTATGTCGGTAGCCGGGATTTCTTCCACCAGCGCACTCTCGCAGTCGAATTTGTTGGCAACATTTCAGCAGCGTCGTAACGATTTTCAGCAGCTCTCGCAATCCCTTCAGAACGGCAATTTGACGGACGCGCAGACAGCGTTCACAGATCTGGCGAACTTAAGCAAGAATTCCAGCAGCACAGCGGCAAATTCCAATTCGCAAGTCAGTCAAGATTTTGCAGCCATCGGAACTGCACTTCAGTCCGGCGATCTGGCCGGTGCCCAGAAGGCCTTTGCCACTTTCCAGCAGGACGTGAAGACAGCGTTCCAGCAGCGTTTTCAGAATTTTCAATCGGAGCAAGCGCAGCAATCACAGCAATCGCAACAGACGCAGCAACAATCTTCCGTGCATCACCATCACCACCATCACGGAGCCAGCAACGACAGCCAGAACTCAGGTTCTAACGGAGACTCCATCAGCATCACGGATGCGAGTGGAGACAAAGTCACCATCAACCTGGGAAATGGCAGCAGTTCTAACGGCAACCCCGAGAATGTGACCCTGAATTTCGGCGCGAACAATGGACCGGAGCAAGTCACGTTGAACCTGAGCGGCAACGACAACATCACCTTGAATTTCGGTACGGCGAATTCATCTAGTTCGTCTGCAGCGTCTTCATCCGCAACATCGCAGACCACCGGCAGCCAACTGAACGTGACTGCCTAAACCCTAAACTCTCCTTGCAAAATTCAGCCTGCTATCGGCAACTCCCCTTGGGAGTTGCCTTTTTTTGTTGTTCGATAACGAACGCTCCGGTCTTGGTTACTGCCGTTTCCTGCAACCATATGAAACTAAGCGAGATAATCCTAATTTTATTTCCATCTGCAAAAAGCATGGTTACCCTTAGAAGTCACCACCGTTACTTTCTGAGAAAACGCAGGTCTGAGAAACTTACTTAGCTGCTGGAGCCGCTCCTGATTGGCGGTCCGGCCTGACGAACCTTATATATGAGCGCGACTCCATCCGTTGCCGGGGCAGACTGGACGCAGTTATTAAGCGATCCTGATATAGTTCCTCACTTTACTAAGCTTTTAAAGCTATACAGCGAAGCTCCTGCGGAAACCCGGGAACAGGTGCTGCTGGCCGCTCTGCGTAAGATCAAGCAAGAAGGCCCGGGCATTCTCGACATTCCCGCAGAGCTAATCGAAAGCGTGCACGGATCCATTGTCGCTCCGGCGGCTGCGCCGCCTTTTCAGCCGGAAGCAAGCTCTTCCGTATGGGCAGAAGATCGCCGTCAGTATCCACGATTGAGATGCTATACCGCTGTCGAACTGCGAGTGGACGGATTCTCTGCGCCGATTTGGGGAAATCTCTCGAACGCCAGTCTGGGCGGATGCCTTGTGCAAACGCCAGAAATCGTCTCCTCGGGTGTAAATCTTGGAGTCGGCTTGTGGGTGGCGAGCGGACAAATCTGGGTGAAGGGAATTGCGACGAAGGGCGTTTCCACAACCAGCAATCCGACCGTGCGCGTGAAGTTCAGCACGATGGAGATGACTGAGAAAGATACACTGCGGAGTTTTCTGCAGCTCATCCAAAACGAAACTAAGGACTATTCCAGCAAGTATGGCTATTTGGCGCAAATGAAGCGCTAGTCATTTAATCGACAGCCGATCCATTCAAATCGATAAAAATCCCTTAATTAACCTGCGGTTCATCTTTCCTTATTCATACTGTGTTTGCAGTGAATCCTTCCGGCACGCTATTCATCCAAAAGTTAGAGTCCTAATTCAGGACTACGGATGGAAATTTGCCGATTTTAGTTCCGGGCGTCCGGATTCCGTCAAATTCACGATGGAACTTGGTAAACTGCCAAAGAACCTTTTCCTGGATTAAATTTCAGGTTTTCTACTTTGGTCGATTGACGGCCGATACTCAGCAAGGAGATCGCATTCATGGTGGCAGGTGAACAAACTTTAGCCGGGATGGAAATCGATATTCTTAGCATCAACACCATCCGCACACTTTCGATGGATGCAGTACAGAAGGCGAACTCAGGACATCCGGGTGCGCCCATGGCGCTGGCGCCAGTCGCATACGAACTATGGCAGCACTTCCTTCGCTTTGATCCGAAAGATCCTATCTGGCCGAATCGCGACCGTTTCGTTCTTTCCAATGGCCATGCGTCCATGCTGCTGTACTCGATGCTTTACCTCACAGGTGTGAAGGCAGTGAATCCGAAATACGAGCGGCTCAATGAGCCCGCGGTTTCACTCGACGACATTAAGCAGTTCCGCCAGATCAACAGCAAAACGCCTGGCCATCCGGAATACCGTCTGACCTCAGGCATTGAAACTACGACCGGCCCATTAGGACAAGGCTGCGGCAATAGCGTGGGTATGGCTATCGCCAGCATGTGGTTGGCGACCACTTATAATCGCCCCGGCTTCGACGTTTTTGACTACAACGTCTACGCTTTTTGCGGTGATGGCGACATGATGGAAGGCGTGGCCAGTGAAGCTGCGTCCCTGGCCGGACATTTAAAGTTGCCGAACCTCTGTTGGATCTACGACGCCAACCAAATTACGCTCGACGGTCCTGCAAGCGATTCTTTCAGTGAAGATGTGAAATTGCGCTTTGAAGGATATGGCTGGCATGTGCTGCACGTCACTGATGCCAATGACCTGGACGCATTGAAGAAGGCTTTCCGAAAGTTCACCGAATTCAAAGACAAGCCCACGCTGATCATCGTAAACAGCCACATCGGCTACGGTTCCCCGCACAAGCAGGATTCAAATGCCGCGCACGGCGAACCTCTGGGCGAAGACGAAGTCAAACTGGTCAAGAAGTTTTATGGTTGGCCGGAAGATGCGAAGTTCCTGGTCCCGGATGGCGTGCTCGAACATTTCCAGCAAGGCATTGGAAAGCGCGCGGGCGCATTGCACGAAAAATGGAATGCGTTGTACAGCGAGTACGGGAAGAAATTTCCTGAGTTGGCAGATCAGATCAGCCGCATGCAGAAGCGTGAGTTGCCGGAAGGCTGGGATAAAAATCTTCCGACATTTCCCACGGATGCGAAAGGCGTGGCCACGCGTGAAAGTTCAGCCACAGTTTTGAATGCGGTTGCGAAAAATGTTCCGTGGCTCATTGGTGGCTCCGCCGATCTTGCAACCTCCAACAAAACAACGCTGAAATTTGATGGTGCGGGAAACTTCCAGGCCAACAGTTATGGCGGCCGAAACTTCCACTTCGGCGTCCGCGAGCACGGTATGGGCGCCGCGCTCAACGGCATGGCGCTCTCGAAAGTTCGCGCCTACGGTGGAACGTTCTTCAACTTCAGCGATTACATGAAGCCTACGATTCGTCTCGCGGCGATCATGGAAATCCCCGTCATTTATATATACACGCATGATTCCATCGGACTCGGGGAAGACGGTCCAACGCATCAACCGGTGGAACAGCTGGCGGCATTGCGCGCTGTTCCCGGCTTGGTTGTTCTGCGTCCCGGGGATGCGAACGAAGTGACCGAATCATGGAAAGTCATCATGAAGCTGAAGCATGAACCGGCGGCGCTGGTACTGTCGCGGCAAGCCATGCCGACGCTGGATCGCACAAAATATGGTTCGGCGGAAGGGGTTGCTAAAGGCGCGTACATCCTCGCCGATGCTCCGGACGGTAAGCCGGAAGTGATTCTGATGGGTACCGGCAGCGAAGTTTCGTTGTGCGTCGGAGCGTACGAGCAATTGAAGGCGGAAGGCGTGAAGGCGCGCGTGGTCAGCATGCCTTCATGGGACATCTTCGAACATCAGGATGAAGCCTACCGTAAAAAGGTATTACCGCCAGATGTGAAGGCCCGTGTCGCGGTCGAACAAGCCTCGACATTTGGTTGGGCCCAGTATGTAGGTATGACCGGCAAAATTATTGGAATGCATACGTTCGGAGCGTCGGCTCCGCTGAAAGAATTGCAGAAGAAATTTGGTTTTAGTCCAGACAAGATCATGGAAGCAGCGCGCGAAACAATTGCGCAATCAAAATAAGAAATTTTGGAGGATTTATGCAGCCAACTGGAATCGTTGAAAATGCGAAAGCCGTGAATCCCTTAGTTGATTTGCTGAAGTTTGGGCAATCAGTCTGGCTGGATTACATCCGTCGCGATCTGATTACGACAGGCGAACTCAAGCGCCTGATCGATGAAGATGGTCTGCGCGGAATGACCTCGAATCCAACCATCTTTGAAAAAGCCATCTCCGGAAGCAACGATTATTCTGACCTGCTCAAGTCGCTTAAAGAAAAAGCGAATCTCGATGCCAAGGCGCGTTTTGAAGCGCTGGAAATCCGCGACATTCAGGATGCCGCGGACATTTTGCGTTCAGTTTTCGTCAGCACGAAAGGCCGTGACGGGTATGTGAGCATCGAAGTTTCTCCGTACCTCGCCCGCGACACTCAGGGAACGATCTCCGAAGCGCGCGCATTGTGGAAGGCCGTGAATCGCGAGAACATCATGGTGAAAGTTCCCGGGACCGTCGAAGGGCTTCCGGCATTTCAGCAACTCATCAGCGAAGGTATCAACATCAATGTCACGCTGCTTTTTGCGCAGGACATGTATCAGAAGATTGCGGAAGCTTACATCGCCGGTCTCGAGCAATTGGCTGTGAAGGGCGGAAATATTGCGAAAATGGCCAGCGTGGCGAGCTTTTTCATCAGCCGCATCGATAGCGCCGCCGACTCCGTCATCAATGACAAGTTGAAGCAGTCGAAGGATCCCAAGGAACAGGAATTACTTAAGGGCCTACTGGGCAAAGTGGCTATTGCCAACGGGAAGCTTGCCTATCAGCGTTACTTGAAAATCTTTTCCGGCGACCGCTGGAGCAAACTCGCGGCGCAAGGTGCGCAGACCCAGCGCGTGTTGTGGGCCAGCACCGGCACAAAAAACCCGAACTACAGCGACGTTATGTATGTGGATGATCTCATCGGACCCGACACGGTGAACACCATTCCGCCGTCCACGCTGGACGCTTTCCGCGACCATGGCCGTCCGCACGCCACGCTGACGGAAAATGTTCCTGCCGCAGAACAAACCATGCAATCCTTGGCGAAGGCCGGCATTTCCATCGATCAGATTACCGACAAGCTGACCGATGATGGCATTCGTCTCTTCGAAGAAGCGTTCGACAAACTGCTAGAGGCAATCAAGAAAAATTCCTAATGCAAAATGTGTCCGATTTGAATCTCCAGACTTATCAATTGCCCGAGCCTTTGGCCGGGAAGGTGAAGACCGCGGCGGCAGACTGGCAGTCTGCGGGCAAAGTGCAGCGGCTTTGGAAACACGACGCGTCGCTGTGGACCAATACAGATGAAGCAAGTTGGTTGGGTTGGCTCGATATCACCAAACAACAGATTGCCGACTTGACCAACTTCAAGCGCTTTGCGGAAGACGTAAAGAGCGCCGGCTTTACCGATGTGCTGTTGCTTGGCATGGGCGGATCCAGTTTGTGTCCGGAAGTTTTGGAAAAAACCTTTGGTCGCGTGCCGGGCTTCCCGCAAATCCACGTGCTCGATTCCACCGACCCCGCGCAGGTGAAAGCATTTGAAAAGCAAGTGGACCTGGCGAAAACGTTGTTTATCGTTTCCAGCAAGTCGGGAACTACGCTTGAGCCCAACATTTTTAAACAATATTTTTTTGAGCGCGCGAAGCAAGTGGTTGGCGCGGACAAAGCCGGCAGCCATTTTGTGGCTGTTACCGATCCAAAATCGAAGATGCAGCAGGTGGCCGAGGGAGATAAGTTCCGCCATATCTTTTTCGGATTGCCTACCATCGGCGGCCGTTATTCGGCGCTCTCGAACTTCGGTCTTGCTCCTGCCGCAGCCATCGGCCTCGATGTTGAAAAATTCCTAAAGAATACTGACAAGATGGTGCAGGCTTGCGGTGCATCCGTCGCTGTTGACCAGAATCCGGGAGTGACGCTTGGAATCATTCTGGGCACAGCCGCGGTCAACGGTCGCGATAAAATCACCATCATTACCTCCGCAGGAGTTTCCGACCTTGGCGCCTGGCTCGAACAGTTGATTGCCGAATCCACGGGAAAACAAGGCCATGGAATTATTCCGGTGGATCGCGAAGCTGTCAGCGGGCCTGAAGTTTATGGCAAGGACCGCATATTCGCATATCTGAAGCTCGCGTCGGAAGCCGATTCCGCGCAGGAATCGAAAGTCGTAGCTCTTGAGAAAGCTGGCCACCCGGTTGTACGAATTACTCTTGGCGACGTTTACAACTTGGGCCAGGAATTTTTCCGCTGGGAAGTGGCGACGGCGATCGCGGGTTCCATCATTGGAATTAACGCTTTCAATCAGCCGGACGTGGAAGCCAGTAAAATTGCCACGCGCAACCTGACTACGGAATACGAAAAGACCGGATCTTTGCCCGCAGAGAAACCAATTCTCGAAGATGGCGGCGTGAAGCTCTTCACCGACTCCAAGAATGCCGACGAACTCGCAACGGCCGCGGGAAACGACAAATCTTTGGCGGGCTATCTAAAAGCCCATCTCGGCCGGATCAAGGGCGGAGATTATTTTGCGGTGCTCGGTTACATTCAAATGAACGATGAGCACGAAGCTACGCTGCAAAAAATGCGCCATGCAATACGCGACAAAAAGCATGTGGCAACCTGCCTCGGCTTTGGCCCGCGATTTTTGCATTCGACGGGGCAAGCTTACAAAGGCGGGCCGAACAGCGGAGTTTTCCTGCAGATTACTTGCGATGATGCTGCGGATGTTCCGGTTCCCGACCAGAAATATACCTTCGGCATTGTAAAAGCGGCGCAAGCTCGGGGTGATTTCCAGGTCCTGGCCGAACGCGGACGCCGTGCATTGCGGGTTCATCTTGGTAGCGATTTAAAAGCGGGATTAGCGAAGTTGCAGCAGGCGTTCAACCAGGCATTAAGCTAGATCAGAAAGTCACAAGCAAGAGGAGCACGTATGCGACTGGGAATGGTGGGTTTGGGCAGGATGGGCGCAAACATGGCGCGCCGCCTGATGCGCGATGGTCACGAAGTTGTCGTTACCGATCTCAGCGCTGACAATGTGAAGAACATGGCCGGCGAAGGCGCGGTTGCTTCCTCGTCGCTCAACGATTTTGTTTCCAAGCTCGGCAAACCAAAGATCGCATGGTTGATGGTCCCCGCGGGCGGTCCAACCGAACAGACGGTGCAGACTCTCGCGCAGAAATTTCAAGCGGGCGACATTCTGATTGACGGCGGCAACTCCTATTTCAAGGACGACGTCCGCCGCTCCAAGCAATTAAAAGACAAAGGCATTCACTACGTGGATGTCGGCACCAGCGGCGGCGTTTGGGGCCTTGAGCGCGGATATTGCATGATGCTCGGCGGCCCGAAAGAAGTCGTGCAGCAACTCGATCCCATCTTCAAAACGCTGGCGCCAGGCCGCGGCGATATTCCCCGCACGCCGGGCCGCGAAAAACTTGGAGGCACCGCCGAAGACGGCTACATTTATTGTGGCCCTTCGGGCGCCGGGCATTTTGTGAAGATGGTGCACAACGGTATTGAGTACGGCATCATGCAGGCCTACGCGGAAGGCTTCGATATTTTCAAAAATGCCACCAGCAAAGAGCTTCCTGAAGATTTGCGTTACGATTTAAACCTGCCGGACATTGCAGAAGTCTGGCGCCGCGGCAGCGTAGTCAGTTCCTGGCTGCTGGATTTAACAGCGATGGCGTTGACGGAAAACCCCACTCTTTCGGAATACAGCGGTTTCGTGCAGGATTCCGGGGAAGGACGCTGGACTATCCAGGCGGCAATTGATGAAGCCGTGCCCGTCGATGTTCTTTCCGCCGCTTTGTTTACACGTTTTCGTTCACGGCAGGAGCACACATTTGCAGAGAGGATTCTTTCTGCCATGCGGCAAAAATTCGGTGGTCACGTTGAACCGTCCACCAAAAAGTCTGCTTAGCAGTAGCAAAGTCAGTCCACACAGGTTCATCACAATATGGCTCAAGTAGAGATGTTGCCACTCACGCAGCGCGGCGGAAAAATTGCCGATCCGTGCACCATGGTGATTTTCGGCGCGGCCGGCGATCTGACCAAGCGCAAACTAATTCCCGCGCTCTACAATCTTGCCAAAGCTGATTTGCTGGCGCAGGAATTTGCCATCATCGGCGTGGCCCACAATCCCATGTCGAACGAAGATTTTGGCAAGCGCGTTGTTCAGTACATTAAGGACTACGCGGGCAAAGACGTGGACCAGAAAATTTGTGATTGGTTTGCCCAGCGGATTTCGTACGTTACCGCGGATTTCGGCGACAAAGCTGTTTACAGCAACCTGAAAGATTATTTAGAGAAGGTCAACAAAGAGCGCAACACGCACGGCAATTATTTCTTTTATCTTGCCACGTCTCCGAATTATTTTGGTTCCATCGTGGAGCAGTTGGCCGCTATCGGCTTGATGGAAGAAACCAATCAGCACTGGCGAAGAGCAATTGTCGAGAAGCCTTTTGGGCGCGACCTCGATTCCGCGAAAGCCTTGAACCAGCAGCTGTTAAAGGTCGCTTCGGAAAAGCAAATCTACCGCATCGATCATTATTTAGGAAAAGAGACCGTCCAGAATATTTTGGCATTCCGTTTTGCCAACGGAATTTTCGAGCCAATCTGGAACCGCCGCTACATCGATCACGTACAAATTTCTGTGTCTGAAACAGTAGGAGTGGAATCGCGCGGCAGCTACTATGACAATGCCGGGGCTTTGCGCGACATGGTTCCCAACCACATCATGCAGCTCATTAGTCTCACCGCAATGGAGCCTCCGGTTTCCTTTCAGGCAGACGCTGTCCGCGATGAGCAGGCGAAAATTCTTCACGCGATTCAACCATTGAGTTCCGAAGATGTTCTGAGTAAAACTGTGCGCGGACAGTATGGCGAAGGCAATGTCATGGGTCATCACATCCCTGCCTATCGCCATGAATCCGATGTTCCGTCGGACAGCAAGACGGAAACCTTCGTCGCCATGAAGCTGGCAATCGATAACTGGCGCTGGGCCGACGTTCCGTTTTATTTGCGCACTGGCAAGAGCCTCGCCGCGCAAAATACGCAGATCGTCATCCAATTCAATCGCGCGCCGTTTATGCTGTTCCGGGATACTCCTGTGGACAATCTACTGCCGAACCAGTTGATCCTGCATATCCAGCCCCAGGAAGGAATTTCTCTGCAATTTGCGGCCAAAATTCCAGGGCCGGTCATGCGGCTAGGTGCGGTGGACATGAATTTTGAGTATGCTGATTATTTCGGGACGCAGCCGAGCACCGGGTACGAGCGGCTGTTGCACGATTGCATGATCGGCGACCAGACTTTGTTCCAGCGTGCTGACATGGTTGAAGCAGGCTGGTCTGTGGTGAGTCCGGTGATTGATGTGTGGAAGGCGCTTCCTCCACGGAATTTCCCCAATTACGGTGCTGGCTCGTGGGGCCCGAAGGAATCGGAAGAATTGTTGGAACGAGACGGCCGTCATTGGAGGAACTTCGAAAAATGATACTTGCAGGAGACATCGGAGGAACCAACGCAAGGCTCGCTTACTTCGATGTAGTCAAAGGGAAGTTCTCACTAGTTTCGGTCACCATTTTCCCCAGCCGCAATTTTTCCAGTCTTGATGAAATTGCCGCGAAGTTTGTGGACACCATGGGTGTTACGCCGGACGTGGCCTGCTTTGGCATTGCCGGGCCGGTCATCAACGGTCGCGTGGAAACTTCCAATCTTCCCTGGGTAATTGAAGCCGGCAAGCTCTCGCGCGAGCTTGGAATCAAAAATGTCGCGCTGATTAACGACCTTGAAGCCACGGGTTGGGGAATTTCCGCGCTCGATGAAAAAGACCTGATTACACTCAACGCTGGAAAAGGCGTAGTCGGCAATCAGGCTGTGCTGGCAGCCGGCACAGGACTTGGCGAGGCAGGCTTGCATTGGGATGGAGCGCAGCACCACGTATTTGCCTGCGAAGGCGGCCACACGGATTTTGCTCCCCGCAACGAACTGGAAATGGATTTGTTGCAATACCTCACTGCGCAATTCGGGCACGTAAGTTACGAGCGCGTTCTTTCCGGCCCGGGACTGGTGAACGTATTTCACTTCCTGCGCGACACCGGACGCGGCACCGAACCGAAATGGTTATTGGAAGAGATGCGCGAAACCGAGCCCGCAGCGGCGATTTCTCGCGCGGCCATGGAAGGGAAGTGTTCGCTGTGCGAACAGTCCGTGGATATTTTTGTTTCCATCTACGGAGCGGAAGCCGGGAACCTTGGTCTGAAGATGCTCGCGACCGGTGGCGTATATCTCGCAGGCGGCATTGCTCCAAAAATTTTGACAAAGCTGCAAGAGCCTTATTTCATGCAGGCGTTTCTTGATAAGGGACGTATGCGCCCCCTGCTCGAAGCCATGTCCGTGCAAGTTGTCATGAATGACAAAATTGCGCTTTTGGGCGCCGCGCAATGCGGGTACTCCAAGTCCGCCGTTGCTGTTTCCGCATGAGCGCTGAACTCGACATCCGCGTCTTGCCAACGCCAGCAGATTTATTTGCAGCTGTCGTTGGTGAATTCAAAAAACTAACGCTGGATGCGATCAGTGCTCGCGGCAAATTTACCGTCGCGCTTTCCGGCGGGTCCACTCCGAAAAGTTTATTCAAATTATTGGCTGCCTTGCCTGCGGGAGAAATTCCCTGGGACAAAGTTTATTTTTTCTTTGGCGATGAGCGTCATGTTCCGCCTGACAATCCGGATAGCAACTTCAAGATGGCCAATGAAACGTTGTTATCGAAAATTAACGCGCGTCCTGAAAATATTTTTCGCATTCAGGCAGAGCTCGATGCGGATATTGCCGCGAAAAATTACGAGCAGCAACTGGTCAAATTTTTTCAGCTGCAATCCGGACAGTTTCCCCGGTTCGATCTGATTATGCTGGGCCTTGGCCCTGATGGCCATACCGCTTCTTTATTTCCCGGCAGCAAAGGGCTCGCGGAAAACCAAAGACTCGTGATCGCGAACTGGGTGGAAAAGTTCAGTACCTTCCGGATCACGTTCACGTATCCGATTTTGAATCAGGCGCGCTGCGCGATGTTCTTAGTGGCTGGCGCCGATAAGGCTGACGCGGTTCGCGGCGCGATTGTGGACAAAAAACAAGGACCGCCCGCAGGCTCTGTCGATCCTACGGACGGCAAATTGGTTTGGTTCCTGGATCAAGCTGCGGCAGCAAAGCTACCCGCAGACCTGCAAAAGGCTTAAGCGCAGGCGTCGCGCCAGCCGGCAATCTCTTTCAATCCATCTACACGGTTCTGTTCGAACAGGCGTACGCGATGGCGCGTGTGCTCGAACTCATGAATGTCGGCCCATACTTCCGCCTGCCAGCTTTCTTCGTGCACGGCGGACTCTCCGCAGCTCGCACAGCGCGTGTGGAGTTTGCGGGTGGGCGGCGCGGGGCGCTGAACGACATTCGGCAGCTCGATGAAGATGCAACGTACTTCCTGGATATCGTCGTTGTCGCCAATCATGTGTTCATAGCGGAGAAGATATCCAAAACCCATTTTCTTGGCTTCGGCTTCGGCCTGCTCCCGCATGTGGAACGGGCCGTATTCGGCACGCAACTGCTCGGTTGAATCACACGCCATCCAGAACATTTCCTTGTATGCCATTCCTACCCTCACAGTAACGTTTGGGAGCCGGGGAAGCCCAATAAGACACTTGCAGGAAGTGCAATCCCTCTGCCAAGGGACACTTTTCTAAGTGATTGATTTATAAGGGGGATGGACGATCAAAGACACGGGTGAATATTTTGGGTGCAAATATTTGCAGCCTTTTACCCGTATGTAACTCAGTTCAAGGGACTTAAACGGATGGCGAAAATGAAGATGTTCGCGTGGGAGTCTGGCGGAATCGAGGTTCCATTGCGGCCAGGGTGCAGAGAACATAGAAAATGGCTGCATTGGCTGGAATCTGCAGGTTGAAATCAACCAGACTGTGCACAAGGATTCCTGTACAGCCCAGCAGCGCAATGAGGGCGAGCGTTCCATCCCGATCATCGGTCCAATTGGAGATCTTTTTGGCTGCTTCGGAATATGTGGTCCAAAAAAACCAGAGCATGGCAACAAATCCCAGAGCGCCTGTTTCCACTAAAAGTTGAATGTAGTCATTATGGGCTTCATTGATCCAGACCTCCGAATAGAAGCTGCGGAACCTGGGATAAACATCGGAGAACGTTCCCAGCCCGTATCCGAGGATTGGTTTCTGCCGGAACATTTTCAGTCCATCGCGAACGATATTCATTCGCATGCCGCCGGACAGTTCACTGCGCATTTCCGTGTGGATGGTGCTCACGCGATTAGTGAATTCACTTCCTCCGAGCCACATCAGCAGACAGACAAGGATGATAGGGAACAAACCGGCCATCCAGTTCACGCGAAATTTTCCAGTACGACGAATTGCAAAGAAAGCCAGGACGCTCAACTGCACCAGGAAAGCAATCATTCCTCCGCGCGAACCCGATAGAAAAATCGTTGCCGCCATGATGGCTGCGGAAATCACGGCCAATCGCTGCATAGTGCGATTGGCAAGGTGGCTGAGTCCAATCACAAGCGGGATGGGAATCAGCATTTCCATGAGTCCGGCGTAGTGATTGTGGTTTACGTAAGGGCCGTAAATCCATCCGCCATTGCGCGGGATGTGGACCCAGTACAGTTTTTCGTCGGAGGAAACGCTTTGCAGGACAGCAAAGATCGCGATGGCGAATCCATATATTGAAGCCGTGACGGCTAACGTGCGCAAATGATAAGTTTGGCGCAGCATTTGTGTGATTAGAAAACAGAGTAGTCCATAAGCGATGTACAACATCGCCGAGGAATACGTTGCTTGCCGGTACGCTGTTTGTCCGCTCAGCAGTTGCAGTCCGACGATGCCCGCAAATGCCAGCATGGGCGCGAAGACAGGATTCCATTGAAATGAGAGCTCACCGGATTTTGCCTGGTGAATTATCCAAAGGAAAAACAGCAACGCGGAGCCTGCCTCAAGAACGAAAATGGGCAGAGGAGAAACCGCGCCAAACGCCAGCGGGCCAAACAATAAAAGCGCAAATGGGCCGAACACCAAAATTTGCTCCATCGCACTCGTCCGTACGAAGGGCAGTTTCACGAAGTGTTGCCGTTGTTCGAGGATGATCTGGGACGTCATGGCTGTTGCGCTTTTGTCATGCGAACGTTGTCAATCCAAAGGTTTCCTTTGATGACATCTCCGGCGGGAACTCGCTGTAAACGGACAATCAGTAATTTCGAATTCGCCGGTGTGGTGAAAGTTCCGTGGATTTTTTTCCATCCGTTTGTATTCGCGAGATCGTCGCTGGAGAAAATCATGCTTCCAGCGTAAGCATCCTGGATTGCGAGGCGGATGCCTCCAGCGCCTTCGAGGTCTTTCGCTTGAAAATCTGCGGATAGATCATAACCGCTGTTTGGCGCAACGGTAACATAGTGCCGGATGCCAGCATCTTCAATCTGTGCATCGTTGAATGCGATGTGCAGCGAACGCAGGCTCGAATCATGGTTGTTCGCATCCAGAGAGAGCGACACGTTGTTCGATTTCTCATACGACCAATCGAAGCCGCCGTTCAGGATGGGCCAGCGGAAGTCTCCATTCACAATTAAGTTGTTATCGGAAGGCTGATAACTGGCGACGTCAGAAATTGTGGCGGCTTCCTGCCATACTTTCGCTGCAATCTCAGGCTGGCGCTGATCAATCAAATAATGCACATATTCAAGAACCGGCTGACGCTGCATCGGAATGCGCTTATCAACCAGGCTCTCCCATGCCTTGGCCGAGCTGGCCGTGTCTTTTTGGCTAATGAGCAGATCTAAAAATGACTGATAGTCATCGGTGCTACGAGGCAAGAGTCCCTGCGTGAACAAATCAGCATCCGGTTTTACCTGCCAGCAAAAGGGGAGCGCTTTGTCGAAAGTTGCGCCGGTGATTCCTAACAACTTCTGGCATTGATCAAGGGTTTGTCCGACATCCCCATGGCTGTAATAAATGTTGGCCGCCTGCCAAATAATTGCCGGATCCGTCGACCCCATTCGTAGTGCGCTTTGCAGAGCTTGATTCTGCTCGTATTCATTCCCCACCGATCCATAAGTCTGGGCCAAAGCCAGCCAATAATTTGCCTGTGCGGGATTGAGCGCCACCGCAGCCTGCAAAGATCGCACGGCGGCATCCGCTTGTAAAGGATAGAAATACCATCCCAAACGATAACGGTAATCCGCGTTGCCGGGTTGAAGGCGTACCGCACGCTGCAAACTGGCGAGATCGTTACGCTCGGAAAGAACCGTGGCGAGGTATTGTGATCCGGCAATGACGAGGAAAAGTGCCGTGAAGAGAAAAGAAAGTCCGAGGAGAAAAATTTTCGCCATCGGACTCTGCAATGAAACTTTCATAGGATTCTGGCTGTGCCGCGCAACCTGCAGTCACCGCTATGCAGGCGTCGAAGCAACAGTTCCGGAAGGGCCTCCACTCGGATCCATGCGATCTTCATGGTAATAACGATTGCCGTATTTTCCCTGATACTCGTAATAGTAGTAATAGTCCGGAGAACGAAGATCGACGGCGTTCAGGAGCACTCCGGCAACCCGGGCATTCACTCGCACCAACAGTTCGCGAGAGCGCCGCAAGGCTTGCTTCGTGGTTTGTCCGGAGCGGATTACGAGAATCACAGCGTCCGCACTCGGCGACATGACAACGGCATCGGTCACGGAAAGTGTGGGCGGAGTATCAATCACGATGTGATCGTATTGCTCACGCAACGCCGCCAGAATATCGCGCATGTTGGAAGACGCTAGCAATTCCGCGGGGTTCGGCGGAGGGGTTCCTGCGGGAAGAATAAATAACGAAGGAGAAACCGGCGATCGCATGATCACTTGCTGAAGCGTGGCATTGCCCGTGAGCACGTCGCTCAATCCCATCTTCGGTCCGAGGCCAAGAGTTTTGTGAATGCTTGGACGCCGCAAGTCAGCGTCAATGAGGAGCACGCGACTGTCCTTCTGCGCCAGCACAATCGCGCAGTTAATGCTGGTTGTGGACTTACCTTCCTGTGGCAATGCGCTCGTAACCAAAATCGTTTTTGGTGGCGCGCCGATGGAAGTGAGCAATATGGAAGTTCGCAGTGCGCGATACGATTCCGCCATTTGCGACTGCGGTCTTGCCTGCGAAACAAGCTCGACCACTTCTTTGGAAGCGGCGAGCGCCAGCTTCTTCGCAGAATTGGCGAGTTGTGAAGTTTGCCGTGAGCCCAAAGGAATCATTCCCAGCGATGGCAGTCCTGAGATGACCTGCGCTTGCTCGGGAGTCCTTACGGTGTTGTCGATGGCTTCGAGCAGAAAAGCAAGGCCGATACCCGTGCTGAGTCCCAAAGCGAATCCAAACACAAGGTTGCGTGGAATGTTGGGAGACGACGGATATGTTGGAACCCGGGCCTGGTCTACTTTACGAACGTTGGTAGAGCGTAAGCCCGCGGTGACTCCCGCTTCTTTCAGTTTTTGCAAGAGGCCTTCATACAGCGTGCGGTTCGTTTCCACATCGCGATTGAGCAGGTTGTATTCAATCGAGCTTTCGTTTAACGCGTTGGCCTGTTGTTTCTGTTTGTCGAGCGCGTCACTTAGCATTTTTTCGCGGTGCAGCGCGGCCATGTAATCATCGTGAACGCTGGCGAAAACTTTTTTGGTTTGCGCCTGGATCTGCGTCATAACTTCCTTCAACTGCACATTTAGCTGCTGCACCCTCGGATACGAAGGTCCGAATTGCGTGCCGAGCTGTGCGGCCTGAATTCGCAGGTCAGCGTCTTGTGCCTGCAACTTTTCCAATAATGAAGATCCGCCACCATTGCTATTGGAGGAAGATGCGCCAACAGCGGCTGCTGCGACCGTTTCCGGATCGCCGGATTGCATCAGTTCATAAGCGGCTTGTTTTTCCATCCTCGTGGACTCAGCCGTTGTCAGTTCTTTATTGAGCTCTTCCAATTTGTCGGTGATGATGTTCTGCTTTTCATCCGTTCCCAGAATTTCGTGCTCTCTTTGAAACTTCACGAGTTTTTCCTGGGATGTTTCGACCTTCATCTGCAAATCAGCAAGCTGTTTGGAAAGCCAATCCGATGCCTGCATTGTCGATTCATAGCGCGTCTTAAAGTTCTGCTCTTCGTACGTGGAGATCAGCGTATTCACCGCATTCGCCGCGAGCTCTTTGTTCGGACTGCTGTAGCGGATCTCGATAATGCGCGTATTCGGCAACAAAGTTACGGTGAGGCCTGACTTAAATCCTCCCAGCATTGCAGATATCGCTGGAGAGTCCAGGCTTGTTGTATCGCCCGTTAAGTTTAGATCGTTGTTGGCGCTGGCATTCTTAGCCGGCTTATCGAGGCCAAGCTCGCGAATCACCTGCAATGCGAGCAGATCGCTTTTCAAAATGCGGACTTCCGTATCGAGTTCCGTCGGATCGTAGTAATCCAACTCGGGCGCGGAGTCCTTGAAATTAATCATCGAGTCGGGCTTGGTAATGGCGATGCTGCCGACCGCTTCGTAAATCGGCGTTGTGCGAAAGCTGGCGATCGCAATCACGCCAAAAATTACAGCGAGCGTACTTAAGGCCGCCCATTTGTGTTTCAGCAGGATGCGGAGATATTCATGAATGCCGGACTCTTGCGCAGCGGGCGCGTACATATATGAAGCGGACTGGCGATTAAATTCGAGAGGAGTGTTTTGGATTTCGCGTAAAACTTGACCGTGGATTGGCATCAGGGGCCCGGAACTCATTAATACTCCTCAGAACACAAATAGATGCGTGCTGTTTCCGTGGCATGCAACGTTCATTTGCTCTCGGAAACATCGTCGGTCAGGGATCAAAAAAGTTTAGCACCGGCCTCTCGTGCCCGGGCTTAATCAAACTGGTTCCTATGTAGCGATCTGCGGTAGTGTGTACAGCCCGCTTCAGCTAACCTCGACTGTGAGCGAGTTGTGTTCAAAGGGGTAAGCAAGGATTCGAAAATGAAAGTGGTCACAATTATTCAGGCGCGTATGGGCAGCTCGCGATTACCGGGCAAAGTACTGATGGATTTGGGCGGTGAAACTGTGTTGGCGAGAGTGGTGTGCCGTTCTCGCAGAGCATCGCTGGTAAATCGAACGGTTGTAGCGACTACGACTCTGATGAAAGATGATGCCATAGTGAGTGAGTGCCAGCGTCTGGAGGTGGAACATTTCCGAGGCGGCGAAGAGAATGTTTTGGACCGCTTCTATCGTG
>DASXCC010000187.1:0-15534 GCA_036491415.1 Terriglobales bacterium
CACAGACAGGATGGTTCGACTCACGATGATTGGTGGTCATCCATGTCCATGGCAGGCCTGGTTAACGTGCTCGATCAGTTTGCCAAATCTGGCGGTAGCACTTCTCAAATTTTGGTGAATGCCACAAAACATTGGGACGGTATTTACGCCAGTCATTTTTACAACTGGAAATCGGGATCGTTCAAGGGCGCGTATACGCGTGTCGAGATGTATCGATTAAAAGCGGATGCGCCAGACGGAGCGGTGGCGACTCTCAGCAAGAACCTCATTGCGCCGGTGCTGGAAAAACTCCTCGCCGACGGCACGCTTGTCGAATATGAAATTGACACTGAAGCAGTCCACACCGAAGCCCCTGGCATGTTCGCGATCGTTTACGTAACGGCCAATGCCGATGGTCTGGATAAAGTCCATGCAGCAGTGCAAGACAGCATGAAATCCAATCCTCTCGACGGGCCTGCGTTTGATTCCATGGTGGACTACTCCGCGCACCGCGACGAACTCGCTCGCTCTGTGGGCACATATAAATAGTTCGCCTCTTTCCTCATTTTTGTCCGATGAGAGTGGCGAGTTGAATGGATCGGCGAAGAAACCCAGGTCTCAAAATCAGTCTCAAAAATCAGGTGCTCCAAAAAAATGACGAGACCTGGGTTCCCGCCGCGCATTCATCTTTCCCATTTCATCAGCAAAATCAAAATTTCCTACAGGTCTACACCGATACCTAAAATTGCCAGGATTTAGTAAATTTGTAAGGTGCTACATAGGAGAAAGAAATGAAGAAGAACGACGATGCCAATACGAATGTGACGCGCGAGGAGCTGATCAAGCTCTTGAACGAAGATTTGTCTCGTGAATATCAGGCAATCATTGGTTATGTGGTTTACTCGCAGGTGCTCAAGGGCGCTGCTTATATGAATATCGCCGGAGAACTGGAAAAGCACGCGGGAGAGGAATTGCAACACGCCATTACGCTGTCAAACCAGATTGACTATCTTGGCGGCATGCCCAGCGTTGTTCCCAAGCCGGTAAAGACTTCCGAGAAGGCCGAAGAGATGCTGCGCTTTGACCTCGACAACGAAAATGAGACCATCCGCAATTATCGGATACGCATTCGACAGTGTGATGCCCTAGGCGAGTTTGCCATCGCTGAGCACATTCGCGAAATCATCATGCAGGAGCAGGACCATCAGATCGCCCTTGCGACCGCTCTCGGAATCAACGTGCCGGCTGTGGAAACGGTCTAAGTCAGCAGCAGCGAAAAACGGCGAACTCGAGTTGCTTCAGTTCGCCGGAGCTAACGAAGTAGCGATCGCCATGGCTCCCGCGGCATCTTCATTGTCGTATTGCACTTCCACGATGCAGGCTTTTGCTCCTGCCGGGACCGCACGATATACGTTGGGCTTGCCGTTTCCCGACATGCCCTCCATTTGAAATTCGCTGCTCGTATTCTTGGTGACCTTATCATCCGGATACACCGTCGGAGCCATCTGGCGAACATGGTCAAATGTCATGTCTCCGTACTTGGGCGATGAAACGATTGCGCTCATCTTTTTGTCGGCAGAGTTTGCCATGCCAATGCTGGCTATAACCGTCCAATCTGCAGGCACGGAAATACTGCAATTACCGGCGTTATTTTTTACCGTCTTCTTATCGACAGCGGAAGCCAGTGAAACCAGGCCCAGAACAAAGGCACCCACCAGACACCAGTTCAACGAACGACTGAAGCAAAGTTTTTGCATAATGTCCTTGAAAAGAGCGTTGATAAAATCGGAGCATTATCCAACAGGAACAGCGCAACGTCAATGAATTGTCTTGAGGAAGAGCCTCGGGAGATTACTCCCGAGGTCACTCTTTCGCTGTTAGGCCGGGCAGTTTTGCTTTGTTATCGACTTTCATTTGCCGACAAACGCCGGCCAAATCATAGTGCTGATATTCGGTTGGAACATAGACTTCGGCTGCTCTATGTCCGGCCTTCTCGTCTGCAATTGGGCGGAGTCGGACCGGCGCATTTGAATCCAAATGAGCTGCGGCCAAAATGTCGCCATCTTTATTAAATACAACATGCAATTTCATGGGACGAACCTCCTTACGATCTCTTAATTTAATGACTGGGAATGACAACAACCGCTACCCGGAACGCAACGCCTCCACCTAATCCTTCGGTGGCGCGAATGGTTTCAGTAATAAATGGATTCTCATTGGAATCGGTGGCAAAAGTCTCAGAGACGCGCGTAAGTTGCGCATCGACGAAGTCGCTCTGAAAACTTACGGCCGCAAAGCGCGCTTCATCAAGCACGCCCGACCAGGCAATGGTCCAGGAATTTTGCGTGCCGGAGGCTTGGAATGCCCAACCACTCAAACCAAAATCTGCTTCTACGCTCATAACTTCCCCTTTCGGCCTTACACACATATAGTGCGCGGGAAGCTTCTGCCGTTTCAGGAATTCTCAGTCGCGTGATCATGGAAGAAAATCGCTTCGCTCATTGTGGAAATTGGATTTGCATCTTGCTTTCTATAAATGCAGTCCACTTCGAAAATGCTTTTTTAATGCGGAGTTTAATGCGGAAGTTGAATACGCGTGTTGATCGCCGCGCTTTTCCGTAATGTGAAAGAAGTCCCCACGAGGAGTGCCCCATCCTTGTCGCGCTTTTTTGCGACAGGGTGGGGCTTTGACTCTATGAACAGGTTTAAATTTTATAGATGTTTCAGGAAGGATTGCTGCCCTTCTTCGCTCCTACACTCTGCGCCACAGCCCACGCTCCTGATCCAATCGCCCATGAAATGAAGAACGCCGTCCAAGGCAGACGCGTCTTCGGCGCGGCAAGAATCGCCGCTCCCCACACTAATAGCGTGTACAACCCGATCTGCGCCACTTCGGTGAATGCCGCGAGACGCGGAAGAATCCCGATTAGCACGCCCAAGCCGCTGGCCATTTGCCCTGCACCGGTCAGGTAAGCCCACATTTCGCGATGCGGAAGCCATGCTGGAACATACGCCGCAGTCTGATCCACATAAATAATGTGTGAAAGCCCAATCGGGATAAGCCACAGTCCAAACCATTTTTGCGCCCACATCACCGACTTCTCGCTGCACAAAAATCCCAGCGGAGATCCCTCCGGCAACTCCGCCAACCGCGCGAACAAAACCCAGCCTCCGGCCATCAGCACCGCGAGTTCGCCAAAGCCAAGCCACACCGCTTCCAACTTCGGCGCCACGCACAGCGCTGGCACTTTCAGCAGCATCCACACAATCAAGTACGGAAACAGCAAGCGGATCGCCCACTTCGCCGTGCCCTCAATCAGCAACCCCACGCCGCCCAGCAGCATGAGGACGCCCGTGGCATACGCCAGAATCATTCGCCCCGGAATCGACTCGGGAACAGGCTGCCACACCAGGGCAAAATCGTGATACACAAAAGCAAGAATTCCCAGCCCAATCATCCCAATCGCAAACGCCGTTATCGCCGGCTGCTGACTGCGCGTCATCATCCATTCACCTCGGCGTCAAAAATATTCAGATGCAAAATGGTTGTCAAAGAAATGCGGTTTCGACAACCACTTTGCAATTTCGAAAATGAGTTTAGAGAAATTGCGCCCGCGTTTTTGTTTCTACCCGATTTCGCAGGGCAAAGCGCTTCGCAAAATAAAGCACTCTGCGCGTAGTGAAAGGTGGGTTTTGGTTTTAATTAAAACAAGCAACTGTGTGCTGTTCTTATGCTGGCACTTTTGCATCCGGCCAATAGCGGAAATTGCGCAGCGTAGCTTTGCCGGAGCCGCATGCATAAACCGCGGGCCGAACATCAAGAAATCCGCCGAGCACGTTGTGTTGCATTCCCGAAATTTCCGCGGACTCCTGCGTTCGCTGCCAATCTTTGCCGGGCAAGCGAAAATAAAAATCCACTTCCTGCCGGTCGTTCACTACTCGCAACGTGGCGCGCGTCGCATCTTTCTGCAGACGGCTTGGGACGTAGCCATTCGCCAATCGCGCACCAATGCCGTCAGCGTCAAAAATAATGCCCGTGGCATGGTCGGAGTTGTAAAACAAAAGCAATCCCGCTTCGCAACCGCCTTCAATTTCAACATCCACCTCGACGGTGTAAGAGTGTCCGCCCACCGCAGTCGTGAGGACCGAAGTATCGGCAATCGACTTCCCTCGCGCTGCCAACATCAAAGCTCCATTACCCACGGTGAATCGAGACGCATCGTATTCACGCCAGAATCCCCACTGCAATCCCAGTTCCGGTTTGTCGAAGTTGTCTGACGGATCTAAGAAAGCTTGCTGCGCGCTGCCTGAAACCGGCAAAGGAATCGCAGAATCCGCCGTGATTCCCTTAGGTACCCGGAACCAACCATCGGCGGTCCACTCCACCGGCAGCAATAACAACTGGCGTCCCAGCGGGCGATATCCGTTCTCATAAGAATGGACCGTCATATACCACTTGCCGTCCGGAGTATCCACAAGCCGGCCGTGTCCCACACTCATCCAGCGGTCATCGCGCGAGAGCGTACGCACCACAGGATTGTGCGGCGAGAATTCCCAAGGACCATCGGCATGGCGGCTGCGCGCGCTAATTACGGAGTGACTTGTTGCCGGCCCCGCCGTGCCACCCTCGGCGGAGTTCAAATAAAAATATCCGTTGTGCTCCAGCAGCTTCGGAGCCTCCAGGCAAATGCATTCCATGCGTGGATTGTTGGAAAGCGGCCACGGTTCGAACACCACGCGAGGAGCAGTCTTCACGCCGAGCCCGTCAGCGGTCAATTCGGCCATCTGCCCTCCCGCCATATAAAGGAAGCGGCGGCCATTCTCAGCAATGTGTGCAGGATCGATGGCATTGATGCCAAGGTCCACGGGATCGCTCCACGGTCCCATAGGATGGTCAGCATGCACCACGCGCAGGCGATTGTCGGCGGGGAAATAAATGTAAAACTTGCCCTCATGCTCACATAAATAAGGAGCCCATACGCTGCCCTGATATTGGTGCAGCGCCGCCGCCACCGGCCGCCAATTGAGCAAATCGCGCGAATGATAGATCAGCAACCCCGGCGCATAGTCAAAGCTGGAGTGCGTGAGATAAAAGTCATCGCCCACACGAATCGGACTGGCATCCGGATGATCGCCGCCCATGATCGGATTGCGGTAGGTGCCACCGCCCGCCTGGGCAAAAAGCAAATGTGTTTGCGGAGCTATCGCAAGAGCAGCCGAGACAACGCCAGTATTCCGAACAAAACGGCGGCGTGTGATCATGGATAGGTTTCCCTCTTAAATGGATTTTATCTACGACTTTTCTTTTTTGCTGCTTGTCTTTAGGCAGATGCAAATGCCAAGTGCGGATTTTAACTCAGTGGATAGTAGCTGGATGAATATATAGATGAATTTTTAGATGCTTGTCTGGATTAAGCGCAAGTGCCCATCCTTGTTGCAATCGAGATTTCTACATAAAAAACCCTCGGGTGCACAAAACGCAGACACAAGACGGGGCACCCGAAAATCTAACACCTAAAAACAAGACAATCGAATTTTTTCTAAATTAATTCCAAATAAATCGAGACCGCAACCTCACAACTACCACCCTCTGGTCTGCAGCATCTGCGTTTCATCCAGCGCGGCGACGGCGAGGCCTTTCATCGCTCCAATAAGATCTTCGCTGACTTCAAGAAGAACCTTTGGATCATTAAAATGCGTCGCGGCGCGGACGATGGCCCGGGCGCGCTTGGCGGCCTCTTCGGGCTCGGCGAAGGTTGTGGAATCTTTCATAAAGATGCCACTGCCTACAAAGACCGCTTCCGCTCCGAGCTGCATGACGAGCGCGGCGTCGGCGGGAGTGGCAATACCTCCAGCGGAAAAGTTGGGAACCGGCAGCTTGCCGGCTTTGGCGACCATCTTGATCAGCTCGTAAGGAGCCTGATGTTCTTTGGCCTTCGCATAAAGCTCTTCTTCGCCGAGGACGGTGAGAACGCGCATGTCCTGCACGATCTGGCGGATGTGCTTCACGGCGTGGACAACGTCTCCAGTACCAGCTTCGCCCTTGGTACGGATCATGGCCGCGCCTTCTGCGATGCGGCGGAGAGCTTCCCCAAGATTGCGGGCTCCGCAGACGAAGGGAACTTTGTAGGCGTGCTTATCCACGTGGTGGGCTTCGTCGGCGGGTGTGAGCACTTCGGACTCGTCGATGTAGTCGACGCCAAGTTCCTGCAAAATCTGCGCCTCTGCAAAATGTCCGATGCGGCACTTGGCCATCACAGGAATGGAAACCGCAGCCATGATCTCGCGGATCTTTTTCGGCGAAGCCATGCGGGCAACGCCGCCCTCGGCGCGGATCTGCGCGGGAACGCGTTCAAGCGCCATGACCGCAACGGCCCCCGCCTTTTCGGCGATGGTGGCCTGCTCTTCATTTGTAACGTCCATAATTACGCCGCCTTTGAGCATTTCGGCGAGGCCGGTTTTGAGGCGAAGGCTGGTAGAGCTGTTGGCGGAGTTTCCATTCTTTTGCGACATAATTTTTGGGCTCTTTTCTGGTGCTTCCCGTTTGATACTGCAGACGGCGCTTGGTCGGGCAGGCCGCTGATCGGTTCACTACAATTTTACAATGATTGGGCCGGTTCTTCGCGGTCGTTTCATTGCAAATTCCAATGCGCCATATTTCCTGCAAGCTCTGCGCTTTAGGGCGTTCTTTCCATGAAAACGAAGGTACACTCCCCTGCTAAAAGTGAGATGAGAATGCCGCCTTCCCCGGTACAATCGGTAAATACATGTCACGTTGGTTTTTAGCTATATTGCTGGGATTCGCGGCGGTCGTGTCAGCCGCGGCCGGTCAGTCGCAGTTGCCTGAACAGGCACAGTCGTCAACGTCGCAGACGGCTACCGAAGCGCAGCCCCAGGTAGCAGCTCCGGCGCAAACGCAGGCGGCCTTGGCATCGTGTCCGGAGAATGCTCCTGGAGGCGCAGCGTGCGAACCAACGAAAACCGAGCTAAAGCAAGCAAAGTCTGCGTTTGAAAAAGGCCTGAAGCTGCAAAAAGGCCAAAAGCTGGACGATGCTTTCCCGGAGTTTGAAACCGCGGCAAAGCTTTCCCCGAAAAACCCCGAGTACGTGACGGCCCGCGAGATGGTGCGGCAGCAACTGGTTTACAACCACATCGAGCGCGGAAACTCTGCCCTGCTGAAAAACGACGCCATGGTGGCCATGGCTGAGTTTCATGACGCGCTGTTGCTCGATCCGGAGAACACATTCGCTCAGCAGCGCATGCAGGACGCGCTGGGCGATCAGGCCCCGCACCTGCACGGGCCGCCGACCATCATTGCCCAATCAGGCGAGCTATTTGTGCAGCCCCGATCGCTGCGCAGCGACTTCAAGTATCGCGGCGATTCGCGCGGATTGCTGATGCAGGTGGCTGCGGTGTACGGGATCAAAATCAACATTGATGATTCGGTGCCGGCGCGGCAGGTGCGTTTTGAAGTTACGGATTTAGACTTCTACACCGCCATGAATCTTGCCTGCACCGTCACCAAAACTTTTTGGGCGCCGTTGCAATCGGACGAAATCATAGTGGCCTTGAACACCCCGGAAAATCACAAGTTGTTCGACCGCATGGTGATGCGGACGTTTTATATTCCAGACGCGGACAATCCGCAAGAAATCAACGACATCAGCAATTTGCTGCGGACGTTTTTCGATATCCGCTCCACGAACCCGCAGCCGCAGAACCGTACGATCGTCGTGCGCGCCCCGCAGGACGCAATGGATGCCGCAACGAAAATTCTGGAATCGCTGGATGACTCGCGCCCGCAGGTAATGTTGGATGTGCACATCTACGAAGTCAGTCACACGTTCATGCGCAACATGGGCATTCACACTCCCAATCAATTCCAGTTGTTCAATATTCCAGCCGGAGCGCTGGCGGCGCTGGCCGGACAGAGCATTCAGGATTTGATCAACCAGCTGATTTCCAGCGGCGGCATCAACCAGGCAAATTCGCAGTCCCTCTCGGCACTGCTGGCGCAACTACAAAACCAGCAGAGCTCGATTTTCAGTCAGCCACTCGCCACCTTCGGAAATGGTATTACGCTGATGGGCTTGAGCCTCGACACGCTGAGCGCGCAACTGTCGCTGAACGACAACTACAGTTCTTCGCTGGAACATGCAATGCTTCGCGTGAGCCAGGGCAATGACACAACCTTCCGTATGGGATCGCGTTATCCAATTTTGAATGCGAGTTTTGCTCCGGTGTTCAATACCCCCGCGATTGCGGGAGTCATTCAGAACAATTCCTTCCAGGCTCCATTCCCTTCCTTCAACTACGAAGACATTGGGCTGACTCTGAAAGCGAAGCCGGTGATTAATGAAGGCTCGGTCGTCACCATGAATTTGGAAATGCAGTTCAAGACTTTGCTCTCTCAAAGCATCAACGGGATTCCCGTGATTGCCAACCGCGAATACAAAGGAGCGATTTCCCTGCTGGATGGTGAGCCTGCGGTAGTTGCCGGATCGGTGAGCCACGACGAGCAGAAGAGCCTTTCAGGAATTCCGGGGCTGGGCATGGTTCCGGCGCTAAATCAGGTGATGACGTCAAACTCGAAGGAAATTGATGACGACGAATTGCTCGTCGTCATCACGCCGCATATTGTGAGCCAGCCCAACCACAGCCAGAACACCGAAGTCTGGCTGCCGCGCTAGCTATTGCTTTCCACCCGTTGCTGTAAAATCCACCAACTGCTTGAGCGACTCAAATGGAATATTCGCCATGCTGGTAATTTTTCTTCCATTAATAAACACGGTGGGTGTGCTGTTCACGCCAACCGATGTACCCAATGAAATCGAGCGTTCGACACGTCCCAGAGTTTCTGTAGCCGCAGCACAAGCGGCGATGTCGGCGCCCTTCTCTCCAGACTGGTCCGCGAATCCAGTCAGTTTTTCTTGCGCGTTGGAAGCAGTGATGTCGGTCTGGGCGTCGTAAACGCTGCCAATAAACTTCCAAAAGTGATCGCTGGATTTGCGTCCGACACAATCCGCATAGTCCGCCGCTAACCGCGCCCAATCATGCATGGGCAGTGGGAAATTCTGGTACACCACGCGGACGTTCGTATCTTCTGCAAGAAGTTTATCGAGCACGGGTTGCGCGGCTTTGCAGTGCGGGCATTGCAGGTCGCTGAATTCAACGATGGTCACAGGAGCGTTCGCTGGGCCGCGAGAAACTCCGTTCTCGCCTTTGGTCAACTCTTCATTGGTCTGGTCAAACGGATGTTCCCCGAAAGGAATAATTTCGCCCGTGATCGCATGTTTGCCGTCAGGCGTTACATAAAACTTGTTCACCGCCGAACCTTGCCCGTTGCTCACTAGCACCGTCACTTCCGTCAAGCCGGTGTTCTCGGCGGGTTTGATCGAATCTACTTTCCAGGTGACGTTGGGATCGAATCCCATCATCTCGCGCATGAATGAATTTACTGTGTCTTCGGATGGAAGATTGGATGGAAGATTCGCGCTCGTAGAAGTCGCGCTCGGTGCGGATGTTGCGTGCGTGGTGGTAGTAGTATGCGGCTTCTTGGGCGCCGTCGTCTGCGCCACCGCAAAACCAGCAAGCAAAAGTAGGATGGCGGTCAAAATGTACGAATTACGTTTCATGCATTCCTTTCGTAAATACGGCACCGGGCGTGATGCCGAATGACAATCATAAATGTTTGATGCGGGCATTTCCGTTATAGGTCTGATTTTGCGGCAATCGGAAAGCGGCGACCATAGCCGAACGCCTTCTCGGAAATCTTGATTCCCGGCGCGGCCTGCTGTCGCTTATATTCACTTCGTTCGACCATACGGATGACACGCTTCACCAGTTCGATATCGCATTTGCGATCTTTCGCGATCTGGTCGGCGCTCTTCGATTTCTCCACGTAGTCATGAAGAATTGGATCGAGGACCTCATACTCCGGAAGTGAGTCCGTATCTTTTTGATCAAGCCGCAGTTCTGCAGACGGAGGCTTGTCCAGAGTCGGCTGAGGAATGACCATGCGACGTGAGTTCACGTATCTCGAAAGACGATAGACCATTGTCTTCGGCACGTCGGCGATGACCGCCAGGCCGCCGGCCATATCTCCATAGAGCGTGCAATATCCCACAGCCATTTCGCTTTTATTGCCGGTGCTGAGAACAAGCGCGCCAAATTTATTCGAGAAGGCCATCATGAGGGTTCCACGGATGCGCGATTGAATATTTTCTTCCGTCACGTCTTCGTTATGAATGGCGAATTGCTGGCGCAAGGTTTTCTTAAAACTTTCGAAGACCTCTGTGATGCAAAGCAATTCGAAGCGGATGCCGAGGTTCTTCGCAAGTTCACGAGCATCGTCAATGGAACCTTGCGAAGAGTATGGGCTGGGCATGCCTACGCCGATTACATTTTCCGGGCCCAACGCATCCACGGCAATCGCGGCTGTGAGCGCGGAATCAATGCCACCGCTGAGCGCAACAATCACCTGCTTGAATGCGCATTTGCGAACATAATCGCGCGTGCCGAGAACCAATGCTTCGTAGGCGCTGGCTTCCTCGCCTTCGATCTGTTCGCGGATGTCGCCGGAAAGTTTTTCGGAATCGAAGAAGATCAAATCTTCCCCGAACGATTTGCCTTGGGCGATCACTTTTCCGTTGGCATCGAGCACAAAGCTCGAACCATCGAATACCAGGCTGTCATTGCCGCCTACCTGATTAACGATCGCCACGGGAACTTTGTGGCGTTTCGCAATCGCCGAAAGCATCTCCAACCGCAACTCGCGCTTTCCTGTCCAGAACGGCGATGAAGAGATATTCAGAATGATCTCTCCGCCGGACTTCACCAGCGCTTCCACTGGATCGAACGCGTAAAGCTGACGGTCCCAAAAAGTTTTGTCGTTCCACGCGTCTTCGCAAATGGTGAGCGCGACCTGTTTCCCCTTCAAGGAAAACAACGATTGGCTTTTAGCCGGAGCGAAGTTACGCATTTCATCGAAGACGTCGTAGGTGGGCAGCAACATCTTGGACTGCACAAACGCAATTTTGCCGTCCTGTAGAAGCGCGGCAGAATTCATGACGGACTTTCCTGTCTCGACGTGAGCCGCGGTCACAAATCCGCAGATGACAGAAATTCCTTTGGTTTCGCGGGCGATATGTTCCGTCGTTTCGCGGTTGTGTTCCACAAATGACGCGCGCTCCACAAGATCACGAGGCGGATAGCCGCAGACGGAAAGCTCAGGGAACAGAATCAATTCCGCGCCAGAGCTTTGCGCCCGCCGTGCATATTCAATGATTTTGCGAGCGTTGCCGGAGAAGTCTCCGACAGTGGGATTGATTTGCCCTAGCGCGATCTTCACTTATTTAGTGTAATGGGACGATGAGAAGAAGGCCAAATGTTGGCATCGCTCTTATGCGAACAAGAACTAGCGTGCTTGGAATGACGCTGAACTAATTCTGCCGCGGAGTGCCCTGCGGCTGGGATTCATCGGGGGCGGACTCGCCCGGACGGCGCAAGGTGGGCGCGGTATCTTTCGAGCCATTTCCAGAGTCTTGTGCTTTGCTCGCCTGTATAGCCGCGAGATCCACTTCTTTTTCTGTCTTAATAATCTTCTCGCCATTCACTTTCATGTTTTCGACGCGGATGACTTCGTCGCCGACGAAACGAATAAAATCCACATCCTGCGGAGGCTCGCCATAAATCCATTCTTCGTAATCGTTGCCGTCTGCATCCTTCTCGCGAGTTTTGTGCGGTGCCTGCCCTTTGGAATAAAGCACCATTTCACGGTTCATTCCCACGAGCACCTGATGGGCCTTGATCGCCTCTTTCACTTTCGGAGGAACTGTTTCCAGGTACGCATCCACGCCTGACTTCGAATTGAAATCAAATACCGGCTGCAAAAGTTCCTGCACGCGCTTGGCATTCAGGTCGGGAATATGGTGATCGAAAACCAAATCCACATAAGAGCCCCGCACGTTGGCATTGGAATCGCTCGGCGAAATAGGAGCGGTGTCCCCGCCCGTGCCCACCTCAATATGCTGATACCACTTCTTTCTTTTCACCGGACCGCCATTGATCTCGAAGCGAATGCGATCGCCTTTGAACATCACCGTGCTGATGAGCACTTGTTCGCCCGGCTTTACCGACGGCCCCCACAGAACCAATTGCTGCTGCAACTCATCGCCGCTGGGCGAGATTTTGCCGTCCTTCAAGGTGAGTCCGGTTTTACCCATCGGGAAAACCGTACGAACATAGGTCAGATCAGCGGTGAACGTCCGCAAAATATCGATGCGGTCTTCTTTGGTGATCTCAGAATTTTGATTGATGGGAGCATTGTCGGAAGGCTTTTGATCGTCAGCCCACGTGCTCAAAGAAAAAACGCAGAGAAAACCAATTAGAGTGAATAGAGCGCGGGGAACGGTTAGAGGCTGGCGGAAGTACATAGAACACCAAGGCGCTTGCGGCTATTATAACGCCGATTCTCACACATCTTTACATGCACATTCTTACAAGCACATCTTACAAAGGCAATTTGCAAAAAGAAAAAGGCGCACAATGTGCGCCCTTTTTCCTATCTACTACGTCTTTTACTGATAGTAGAAGTTCAGCTTGTCGAGCCAAACCGTATAAGGCTGCTGGGTCTTATTGCCATCCTGTTGATAGTTGATGGTGACGCCATACCAGCCCGGACGCGGGGTCGGATTATCCGTACGATCCACACTTGAGGTCTTGCCATTCAGCGTGATCGATATGAAGTGCAACTGGTTGGCGGCCGTCCTTTCGACCTGAATCACAAGGTGGTTCCAGGAGTTGCTGACCGGGTTACAAGCGATTCCGCTCGGAACCCATTTTTGAGCAGCGTTGTTCCAGGTATCCCACTGGTGACCGCCAGCAATGCGGCACTCATGTCCCCAAATGTATGACTTTCCATTGATGAACTGGTTGATGTCGAATTCCAGCGCCTGCGAAATTTCCACATTTTTCACGTAAAAGTACACATCGTAAGTGAACTTGTGGAGGCTCGGAGCCAACGTTTTGGCTTTGTCAGGAAGTCCCTGCGATGAGAAGTCGCCGATCAGATGGTTGTTCCACAATCCGTCGGAATAAACCATCTTGCCGCCGATGGCCATGGCCATCGAACCGCCGCTGAGGGAAGGAGTAGCAACTCCACGAGTCGCCGACCACGTAAGCTGCGGGCCGGAAGGAACGCAGGTGGGGCAGATCGGATACATCGGAGGAAGCAACGCATAACCAGTCCAGCCTTTGTCGGTCTGAAGGTTACCGAATACTTTCGCACCTGCGGGAGGAGTCGGGGTTGTGGTACTGCCGCCGCTGCCGCCTACGGTGATTTTAACCGGCGTTTTCGCGAAACCGCCGCAATTGTCCCATTCCTGTACGACAGTGTTATAAGCACCGGGAGCAAGAGTAATTAAGGTATTAAGTTTGGCGCCGCCAGTAACGAAAGCCAATTTGCCAGGGGTTGTGTAAACACCAATTGCCGAAATACCGCTAGCGCAGGTTGAGGAGGCGGTTGCGACATATTGAATCGTCGTGGCAACAGTAGCTCCATTGCCTGGAGCAGAGACGGTAACCCCGGCAAATGCAGCTGAAGCTGCGGTAAATACGCAAAATAAAACGCGAGAGACGTGAAGAGTCCACTTCATTTGTTTAAATTTTTCTCCAAAGAATTTTTTTTGATATTGCTGGCTCGTCAGCATTACCCAATGCCGCCACGAACCTTTTTTTTGCCTGTCCATCCTCTTCACGCCACTCCACGGGTTGAACCGTCGTGTGTCGCAAATGGACAAAGCTATCCGTACGCGGCGCGTTGCTGCTTTCAAACAGCACTCCGCGTCTGCGGTTGACCGCAGCAAAACCGGAAATTGTTAGTGCATGTTGTCGCGTACTGCCCTGAACGCGATCAACATATACAGGGTTTGCAGAAAGGAGATTTGATTTGGATCAAACCCCCAGGCTTTTTGAATTCAACGGAACTACAGTTTCATTCACCGACTGTTTTAATTGCGTGAAACGCAAAATCAAATTGAACGGAGTTTAGACAACTACTTACTTCGACACAAGAAAAATCTTAAGGGAATGCACTCGGAAGTACATTTAGATCCAACAATTTAAGGTAAACACCTGAAGTGAGCTGCGCTTCGCAGGACAATGCTTGTCTAAACTCAAGAACTTGTTTGTACATGCGCGTCCAAAAATTGTCGCAGCAATCTTCCAACTTCTTCCGGCTGTTCCCATGGTGAGTAGTGCCCTGCTTTCGCCACAACCTTCAACTCACTTCGAGGAATATTTTTGTGCATGGCGTCGGCATCAGGAATTCCCGTGAGCTCGTCTTCGATTCCGGTAATTACGAGAGTTGGAACATGTATGGTTTTCAAAATCGGCATGGAATCGGTGCGTTCCGCCATTCCCCGTTGCACCATGGCTACATCTACTGTAGACATTTTCCGCATCATGCGCAGCGCGCCGTCCACCAGATCAGGCCGTGAGGCTTGTGTCGTTTTTCCTACCAGGCGTGTGACCTGGCTGGCAAAGAATGGCTCGGTGCCGCGTTCTAAAACATCGCTTACCGATTGCAGGCGCGTCGAACGGATTTCAGGAGTATCGGGTATAGCTTTTGTATTGCATAAAACGAGTCCGGTAATACGCTCCTTCCAGCGACGCCAGCATTCGAAGATCGCATAACCGCCAATGGAATTCCCTATCAGAATGGCACGCTTTACATCCGCATCGTCCATGATACGGGCGATATCGGCCGCATGCTTTTCCATCAAAGCAGGGCCTTCGCCAATCTCCGAATCTCCGTGTCCACGCAGGTCCGGCAGAATAAGTTGATAGCTGGAAGTTAGCGACTGCACTGCAGGCAGCCATAAAGCATGATTGGCAGGAAATGGATGGAGAAGGATTACCGGCGGTCCGCTGCCGAGCACTTCGTACACAATTTCAGCATCGCCGCTACGGACTTGCCTCATGCAACTAAAGTACGGGCTATTTAAATATTTGTCACTTGCTGGCCCACGGGCATGGGCAGAGCCAATGGCTCTTCCGGCATCACGATCCACGCGATGGGATAGGACAAGCAACCGATCACGGTCAATACTCCCGCAACCAACCAAACGACACGCACTAGACTGACGTCCAAATCAAAGTATTCCGCGACGCCGGCGCATACGCCGGCAATTTTACGGTCGGTGCGTGAACGTACGAGCCGCTTGCGACCGATGACGGCACCCACCCGCTTGCCGCAATACGCGCAAATGTTAGCGTCATCCTGAATGACTTTGCCACAGTAATTGCAGTACATCACCGGCCTCCAGCGTCTTTGTGCATGATGATACGACAGAAATTCAAGAAAAGTTCCTTAATCTTTAATCTTTGCAAGGGTTCTGGAGGCATTTTCGGGCCACATCAGCTTGCGATGTTTTGTCATCCACGGCAATGGCAGCCTGATATTGCTTCACCGCCTGATCGCGGCTCTGCATGTTGTCATACACCTGCCCAGCGGACAAATCCGCGCGCTGCCGGTATTCAGGATCGGCATCTTTT